>NZ_JBNNUX010000001.1:165442-355161 GCF_050280145.1 Lysinibacillus sp. NPDC093688 | reverse complement strand
TGTACTTTTTCTTTAGAAATCTCATCTAAGTTAGTTGGTTTACTTACTGTTTTTTTATCTACCTTCATTCCAAGAGCTTCATCAAGTTGTTTTATTGCTTCCTCTATCGTTAATGTACCTGCCTCTACTAGGTTGAAAATTTCTTGTACTTTTTCTTTAGAAATCTCATCTAAGTTAGTTGGTTTACTTACTGTTTTTTTATCTACCTTCATTCCAAGAGCTTCATCAAGTTGTTTTATTGTTTCTTCTTTCGTTAATGTACCTGCCTCTGCTTGGTTGAAAATTTGTTGTACTTTTTCTTTTGAAATCTCATCTACGTTCGCTGGTTTACTTACTAGTTTTTTATCTACCTTCATTCCAAGAGCTTCATCAAGTTGTTTTGTTGCTTCTTCTTTCGTTAATGTACCTGCTTCTGCTTGGCTGAAAATTTCTTGTACTTTTTCTTTAGAAATCTCATCTACGTTCGCTGGTTTACTTACTAGTTTTTTATCTCCCTTCATTTCAAGAGCTTCATCAAGTTGTTTTGTTGCTTCTTCCTTCGTTAATGTACCTGCTTCTGCTTGGTTGAAAATTTCTTGTACTTTTTCTTTAGATATCTCATCTACGTTCGCTGGTTTACTTACTAGTTTTTTAACTACCTTCATTCCAAGAGCTTCATCAAGTTGATTTATTGCTTCCTCTTTCGTTAATATACCTGCTTTTACTTGGTTAAAAATTTCTCGTACTTTTTCTTTAGAAATCTCATCTAAGTTAGCTGGTTTACTAACTTGCCCTTTCACAAATTCACTACCTTCAATAATTTCAGTTGGGACTTCGGCAGCAAATGCAGCTCCAAAAGTTGAAAGCGCAAATACAGCACCTAAAGTTGTAGCAGCCAATTTCTTTCTCTTTTTCATAGTTTTTTTGATCTCCTTTTAAAGTAATTTGTCTTACAGTCTTGATTGTATAGGCGTTATCTGTAGTTACTTTGAAGACTATCTAGAGATTATCTGGAGATTTTGGAGCATCTGGAGTATTTTTCCGAAAAATATTAGCTCTGTGCAGTAAACCATAGTAGATTTGAGTTCCAGCATTAATTCAATTTTCTACAATGGAAAGTCCATCTACCATTTTTCGATCTTTTTATCATATTCTTTAGCATCATAAAGCCGGAAAAGATGTCCAAAAGCACACGAAATGACATAACCATTTCCTTCAATGAAACCATCATTTTTGCTTTTAATTTTTAAAGCATCTGCAATATTCTTTGCTACGGATGGATTCTCTGCAAATTATTAATCTAAGTCCCACTTAAAATCAACCTCCCCTATTCTTTTTCTCTTTCGAATTATTCATTTTAGAAAAACTTCATTAAGGCTCCTAAATAAAAATAAGAATATTTTGCACTTCTTTTTTCCGCTTACTTCCTCAACCCAGAATATACGGTACTGGTATAAACAGTACATTCCAATCAAATACTCTATTGTGTTACTTGAGAACATTTTGTAAATGAACATTTTATTCGCTCTAAAAATTTTCACCTTAATAAATCTCTCCTTATAGCCATTTAGAGAAATTCCCTGCCATTTTAGAGAGTAAACATCATAATGTACCATCAATGTTTTTTAGGGTAAGGAAAGAATCAGATTCTTTATTAAAATAAGTTTGAATATGAATGATTTATTCTGTAATATAAACAAGCCTCATAGTAAAAGGAGTTGATAGATGATGGCACAATTAATCAACATATTAGTTGTTGAAGATGACAATGATATAAATCAATTATTATGTAGTATCGTTGAAAAAAGTGGATATGCTTCACAGCCAGCGTTCTCAGGAACAGAAGCAATGATTTACTTGGAGAAGCAAAATTGGGATATGGTATTACTAGATCTAATGCTTCCTGGTATGAATGGAGAAGAAATATTGTCAAAAATAGTTGAACAAAGTAACACGCCAGTCCTTATTATTTCTGCTAAGCTGGAGCAGCAAACTAAAATTGAATCGCTAAGATCGGGCGCAGATGACTATATTACGAAACCATTTGATATAGATGAAGTATCAGCGAGAATTGACTCCCATTTGAGAAGATATCGTCGTATGCAGGAACTTCCGACGAAAAAAGAATTAAGGCACAAAAACTTAGTGATTGATACAGAAGCTAAAAAAGTAGTTGTTGAGGGGAAATCACTCGCTTTTACAGCTCGTGAATACAACATTTTAGTACTTCTAATGTCATCACCTAACAAGATTTTCACGAAAGAGAACTTGTTTGAAAATGTTTGGAATGAACCATTTTATGGTGATGATAATACCATTAATGTTCATATGAGCAATTTAAGAAGTAAGCTCTCTAAAGTTAGTCCAGATGTTGAATATATCGAAACAATCTGGGGAATGGGCTACCGTCTTAAATCTTAAGCTTTTCTTTAGATTTAACTTAAGCTTCTCTTATGTTCTTCTTACTATACTAAGTATATCAACTAAGGGAGGTACGTATATGAAAGATTATGTACTTAAGACAAATCAATTATCAAAGCAATATAAAAACCAAGTTGCTTTAAATAAAGTGAATCTATCGATTGAAAAAGGTTCTATTTACGGTTTTATTGGGCAAAATGGTGCTGGTAAATCCACGCTAACTCGTATAGTGGCTGGATTAGCAATGCCAACATCGGGGACAGTAGAACTGTTTGGAGAAACGACTAAAAGGAAGTTAATTCAAGCTAGAAAGCGTATTGGTGCTACGATTGAGCAACCTGCAATATATCCACATATGACAGCTACTGAGAATTTAGAAGCACATAGACTTTTAAAAGGCGTCCCAGGTAAAGAATGTGTTCAAAAAACACTAGCACTTGTTGGTCTTCATGATACAGGAAAAAAGAAGGCAAAGAATTTTTCTTTAGGTATGAAACAAAGACTTATTCTTGCGATTGCTCTTTTAGGAGATCCAGAATTTTTAATTCTCGATGAGCCCATTAATGGATTAGACCCTATGGGAGTTGTAGAAATAAGAGAGTTATTAAAAAAGCTCAATCGTGAAAAAGGCGTTACTATACTGATTTCAAGTCATATTTTAAGTGAACTTCATTTGTTAGCTACTCATTATGGCTTCATTCATAAGGGAGAATTGATTGAGCAAATGACACTTCATCAGCTAGAAGAGAAATGTCAGCAATATTTCCATATTAAAGTAGATAATACCGAAAAAGCTGCAACTATCATTGAAACTGTGCTTTCTACTAATGATTTCGAGGTCATGCCAGATGGTGTGATTAGACTATATAAGTATCTTGATCAACCAGCCAAAGTTTCTACAGCATTAGTTAACGCAGGGTTAATCATTGAACAGTTTAAGTCAATGGGTCAAGATTTAGAAAGTTACTTTACAAAGCTTATTGGAGGAGTTCAGCATGGGTAATCTATTAAAATCAGAATTATTTAAGTTAAAAAAGGATACATCGTTTAAAAAACTAACATTGGCATTGATAATAATTGCTGTCCTTTTTCCTCTTATAGCTTGTATTAATGGAACAGAGCAATTAAGCGTTAACGAAGTATTTTTAACTATCATTGGTAGAAACAATTACGTGTTAAAATTAATCCCATGTCTTTTAGCTGGTTATTTTATCGCTAGTGAATATTCTTTAGGTACAATGAAAAGTATAACATCTTCGGGCAATAGCAGAACTAGAATTTATATCTCCAAATTAATGGTATTTTCATTTGGAGCAATCATTTTTTCAGTAATATTACCAATTGGTATGACAGGAACTGGGGCTATTCTTTCTCAATTTAACGATATGCCTGATTTAAAATACTTTGCTCAAATAATCATTTTTACCATGTTGTATGCAGCAGCATTTGCATCAATTATGATGGCATTAGCAACAGTGTTTACGGATAGCGGAAAAACGATTGGCTTGTTAATCTTAATATTCCTTTTATTTGATGGTGTAATGTTTATGTTAGCTAGTAAGATCACTTTATTTGAATATATTTACAACTATTCGGTATTTAAGTTATCATATGACTTCATTAATATAAATTCTTTGGAAAACATGGAAGTATTTAAATTAGCGATCGTCCCGATTGTAACTTATGTGATATTTGGATTACTTGGAGTATTTGCATTCCAAAAGAAAGAAATTAAATAAATAAAAAAAGAAAGGCGAGTGAAATGATGATCTATATAGTAATTATATCTGTTATAGCTGTATTTTTTATCCTCATTCGCTTTTACTTATTGAAACTGGAACTAAAACGAGTTACTCGACAATTAAATCAGTTAAACAATAAAGTAATCTCAAAGAAAATAGACCTAACTTTTTATGACAAAGATCTTGAGAATTTAGCAAAAAATATAAATGAACAAATTGATTTAACGAATGAAGCAATTTTTGAGAAATTAAGAACTGAAAATGAAATGAAGCAGGCAATTGCAAATATTTCGCATGATATTCGTACGCCAATGACGTCTATATTAGGTTATATTCAATTTTTAGAATCCGATGATATTGGTCATGAGAAAAGGATAAAATACCAAGAGAACATTAAAAATGGAGCAATACGATTAAAGGTTTTATTAGATGAGTTTTTTGAACTATCGACTATTGAATCCGCTGATTATCCATTAAAGGTGGAAAATGTCAAATTAAATAAACTGCTAGTTGAAGTGTTAATTGGTTTTTATGATGATTTCAATAAAGCACTGATCGAACCATCAATCCTTATTCCAGAGGATGAAATTTTTATTACAGGCGATTCATCAGCTGTTAAACGTGTAATAGAAAATTTAGTTTCCAATGCGATTAAACATTCGAGTGGCAATGTTACTATTCAACTTGTTAAAAATCCAACATCTGTTCAACTTAATATAATGAATCCCGCCAAAGAGTTAAAAGAACAAGATCTCCCTCTTCTTTTTGATCGTTTTTATAAAGTTGATCAAACGAGGACAAAAAAAAGTACAGGTTTAGGATTGTTTATTGCAAAAAGTCTCATGATAAAGATGGATGGAAATTTATCAGCAGAATTAAATGGAGATCAATTACTGATGAAATGTGAATGGAAAAATTGATGTTTCTCTATTGTTTTTATTTAACATTTAATTCAAAAAGAAAATAAGCATATTGGAAGAACAGTTAACTTAAATGTTAGCTGTTCTTTTTATTGTCTAAAAACAATTACTAAACAACGAACTAAAAAAAATTCACGATAAAACGTGGATCACACTTTGCAGTACTCCTTGGTTATTTAAAACTATTCCAAACGTAGTTATTCAGTTACCATTTTTCGCAATATACCCATTGTTATAAACAGCCAATCCACTAAAGCAAATAAAAAGCCCAGCAAATCATGCTAGGCTGCCACCATTTATTCTTCCTCTTCCAGTAAAATAACACTTTCTAAATTATTTACAAATCTTCTTAATTCTTTTGCTTCTTCATTATTTAAATCACCAGCTTGATACCATTCATTTATAAGATTTCTTTGTGCTTCAATTGCTATTAAAGCTAAGTATTCTTTTTGTTCTTCCTGTATTGAAGATTCTATTTTATAAGATGGATATTGTAAGTGACGATAATACATCTCTACTTTTTGCCCAATATCTAAAGAGAATTCATTCGTTTCTTGAACATGCTTGATAATTGATGATGACACGTAATTTGTTAAATCTCTTTTTACAGCATTAATTTGTTCTACAACATTGGCAGGTTGTTTGCTCATCTTCCGTTCACGTAAAAAATTACGTAAGCGACGTTTTAACAAAGTAAATGGTCGGTTATTTAACGAGTCTTTTCTTTCTTTAAGACTATACTCGATTTCATGTTGAATGGATCCACTTATTCCATGATCAGCCATATATTGTTTCGTATAGATTATTTCTAGTTCCAACCCAATATTTCTAATTTCCAGTACTTTTTGCTTGTACGCTTGAAGTGCCTCCTCAGACTGTTCTCGCTTAATATTCAATAACATTGCGTTATATTGATTCATTAACCTTAGCGCTATAGGAGCATTTTTTTCATCCGTTTCAAGTTGAATACTATGCATTGCATGTTTGATCATTTTTCGTTTTTCATCCATTAAATTAGACTGTTGGGCTGTTTCTTGAGTGTTTAATAAAGGTAAAAATATTGTAGCCATTACTAAGGTGAATAATATAACACCTGCAGCTAAAAAGATGAGCAATGGACGTTCAGGAAATAATTCTCCACGATCTGTTAATAGCGGTAATGATAATATCCCTACCATCGTAATAGTTCCACGTACCCCAACAAGTGTTGTCACAATATGATCCTTGATTGTTGTTACTTCTTCGCTTTTAGATAGTTTTTTATCCAGTACATTAAAGAACATCGTCCAAATAAAGCGGATCAATAACACCATCAAACCAATAGCTAATACGTATAAAATAAGTATACTATTGTGTATTTCCTCACTTGCGAGTATAGAATTTGTAGCAGAAGGTAGCATCAACCCTAGTAAAATAAAGATAACTCCATTTAAAGTAAAAGTAACGATAGACCAAACATTTTGCGTAACCACTTGTTCCTGTGCAATGATACTTTCCGTTTTTTCTTTAATAATAGTTGCAACAATCCCTCCTGCTACAACTGCAATGACACCTGAAGCATGAAATAATTCTTCTGATATGAAAAATAAAAGAAAGGGTGTTAGAACTTGTAGCAAGACGTAAAATGTTATATCCACAATTCCTATACGACGGAGACGAAGACGTATCCAAAATAATACTAATGCACCTAATATCCCGATAAATGCACCTATAAAAAACATGTAAATAAAGTCATTTGTTGCAGATTTCAATGAAAAATAACCTGTTACAATCGCCGCAACTGCATATTTAAACGCGATTAACCCGGATGCATCATTGATTAAAGATTCCCCGCGAACTAAATTCATAATACGATCTGGAATATGAACTCGTTTGGCAATACCATTTACGGCCACTGGGTCAGTAGGCGATAAAATGGCCATTAAAGCAAAGGCAGCAGCTAAAGGAATCGATGGAATCATCCAGTGAACAAAAAGACCACCAACAATAGTCGTTAATAATACTAATACAATAGCGTTTCCTAAAATCGGTAATCGCATTTTCCATAATTGTTCACGAGGAAAATGTGCCCCATCATAATAAAGTAACGGTGCAATAAACAATAGCAAAAACCATTCTGACTCAATCTCAATAGTGAAGTTCTTTGCTACTAAAGCAACTATAATTCCAACTGCAATTTGTATTAGAGCAATCGGAATGAAAGAAATATAATGTGCTAGAACATTTGTCACTAATAATAATACAAGTAGCATTAATATCGATATTAAGATTTCCATGCACGGCCTCCTTTTTGTAAAGAATTATGCCTTCAATTTTTCTAAGTCAACCAAATTTTAGCCGACTAATCCCCCTTTTACACATATTTACTGTAAAATATAGCTTTTTTAACAGTTAGTATTTATTTCACAGACTGTTTTACACTCAATTTCTCCGCCATCCAGTGTTTTATACGCTACAATAAATAATGTTAAAGACGTTTCCTTATAGCGAAACGGCTTTTTGTAATAAAAATAGTAACAAGTATCATTTTTTGAATCAAGAATATTAATTATAATAATAATAATTGTTAATTATACTAAAACTTGCTTAAAGGTTTATTATGATACTTCCATCTTCTTTTTACTTTTTAAGCACAAACCTAATCCTAACTCTATCACTGCATTCACAATTGAAAATATGAATATATCATTGTTACCAGCAATAAATGCATCAAACGAAATTGTTCCTTTCAGCTTTTGAATCGCATCAGCAGTCATACCTACCATCTCACCCTTATGTTCTTCTAGCATTTCCTTACCATGAAATTCTGTACGATTCGATATCAACGTAACAATAAGACTTGGACACTTCATCTGGTTTTAGTGCATTCAGTGCGTTTGTTTGTAGAGGCATTTGTACCATTCCTACACCAATTAAGCGAATGGCATATGTTAAACAAATAACCTATGAAGAAGTTGCTAATCCCAAATTACCTAAAATCACTGAAGACACAATCATTAATGGAAAACCGACAGTTTCCCATTAAACGGTGCTAATAACCGTCTTCACCTTGTAACGAAAATTCACGGGAATAGATGGAAAGTTCTTAAAACTTTGTTCATACTTGAATTAACATCTCAAGACATAATAAAAAGCCACACCATGGATGTAACCTTTATATCATCTAAATCCTTTCCTGTTAAATTACACTATTAAGCAAGAATTTCTAAAACTTGTTAAATTTATATTTCTATTGTATAGTAAAAATACTATTTTATTAAAGGGTGAACTTTTTGTTAAATGTAGAATTCTAATCTAAATCAACTTTATAGCTTAATTTTGTAAACAAACCACCTAATTAGGTGTAATTTGTTGTGCAAAAAATAGCAAGATTAGAATTAGTTAGCTTCGTATAAACATTTTAGCGCGACTATTTTTAGTCGCGCTTTTTCTATTCGTTGATTTAGATAATTTCAATTTTTTCTATTCAAAATTGAGAGGACGAATCTACAATGCAAAAACAATTACAACAAATTACAGCTAATATGCTGCTTGAAGAAAATTATCACACATTAGAAAAGGCTTTACTTGCCTTATATTTCCATAAAAATTGTACAACCAAATCTTTAGCTTATATGACAGACTTACCAATACCTATCGTTTCTGCAATGAAGAAAGAATTTGCCAAGCAAGGATGGGGTAAACATAGCTTAACGAAAAAGGGCCAGCTTGCTATCTCACAATATTTTCAACTCTCAGATGCTAATGCTAATCTTTATTTTCAATTAACGACAGATGATACATTTCGTACAGAATGGATTGCACAAAATATTAGCGAGTTAAGCACTATTTATGATGCTAGACCCACAGCTGACGTAGCAATAGATCAAGCCAAATGTACAGTTGATACAGCATTAAAACGTGCATTGCTCGCACTAGACTATACGATGCTACTCAATAAGCGCATTTTATGTTTAGGCGACGATGATTTTATTAGTATTGCATTAGCATTTTTACTAAAGAAAATCGCTCCACATTCTGCAACTAAAATTGTTGTATTAGATATTGATAGACGAGTTTTAAGTACAATTAGTAACATAGCTAAAGACTACGAGCTTCCGATTAAAGCAGATTATTATAACGTTCAGGAGCCTTTACCTAAAACATACGCCCATCAGTTTGATTGCGTATACACAGATACGCCGTATACCTTGATTGGCGCTCAACTCTTTTTATCACGTGCAATTAATGCACTAAAGCCAGAAGCAATGCGGCATGTGTTTTTTTCCTACGCAAAACGTAGCTATCAAAAGCAGTGGGCGCTACAGCAAAGCTTACAAGCAATGGGCTTCGTGATCAATAGTATTAAATACGACATAAACACCTATGAAGGTGCGCAGATTTTAGGCGCTACAAGTCAGTTAATCATATTACAAACAACTGAACAAATGATTTCCCACATTCCTAATCAGCGTAAATTTACGCGCCCTATTTACACTGGAGAAGTTGAGCGAAAATCAGTCGTTTATCAGTGTATTCATTGTAAACACTCACTTACAGTAGGTGCTGACAATCAGTACACTACGATTACTCAGCTTCAATCCCGTGGTTGTCCTAGCTGCAAAAATAAAAAGTTTTCACAAATAAAGAGAATAGTACAAAAAATGCAGGATCAGCATGCATTAGGCCATCATATTTTATTAGAGTTGCATGATTGCGATGTAGCATTACTTAATGACTTACAAAAAATCACAACAATTATGTGTCAAGCTGCCCACAAAGCAAAGGCAACGATTGTAACAGAAAATTTCCATCATTTTTCACCTTACGGGGTTAGCGGTGTCGTCATTATTCAAGAATCACATTTGACGATTCATACGTGGCCAGAGTACGGCTATGCTGCAATAGATGTTTTCACTTGTAACAGTAAATTAGCTCTACAAGAGGCAGTACAATATATTACTGAGCAGTTTAATGCCGGAAATGCTACACAGCATTACGTATATCGAGGTAAATAGAAAAATGGGTAATACTTTAAGCCCTTTAAATGCAAAAGCAAAAGAAAAACAACTTGTTAAAATGACACCTACGTCAAGGACACAATAAAAAAAGAGATTAAGCAACCAGAAGGTGATTCCTAATTGAATTTGAATAGGGGTCATCTTTTTTAAGTTCCACTGATACCGATAATTGTTATAGTAAACCATTTAATGATTTATTTTTGACTTTAGCTCTATTAATGTTTTACAAGATTGATAGTCTACTTTTCATCTTTTAAATGACCAAAAAACGACTCTTGGGGCACATTGTCCCCTTGTCCCTGTATCTTGAATTTCAAAAATACCTGTAGATAAAACACTCTTTTTCAAGTGTCCCAATATTACATCGTATACATTACTACCCCACCCTAATACTGAGCTTGGACAAACGTTAAGTATCATATATCTCTGTCATTTCATATGTAAATAAACCGATATTTTACAATAAATAAAAGAATCCATTTTGAAAAAAGATTGATCAAAATGGATTCTTCTTTAAAAGGTTTTAACTTTCATAAAGTGGAAATTTAATTAGTGGGGGGTTTTCTTCATCCCCCACTGATTATTAGTTGAACAAATCGGGCTTTTACGGGCAGTTTATCTCCCACCTAACTTCTTTGCTTTTGCCGAATTTTGAAGTGAAGGTATTACTGCCCGTTAAAGCGGGATATAATAGTTTGATCATTTTTACAGAGTTATCGTTTTTGTTGCAATTGTTTGTTGAAATGCTTGATCATGCTCAACAAAAACCATTGTGGGATTAAATTTTTGAATAAGCTCTTCAATCTGCATGCGCGAATAAATATCAATAAAATTCAACGGTTCATCCCAAATATAGATATGCGCTTTTTCACATAAACTTTTGGCTATAAGCAGCTTTTTCTTTTGCCCACCAGAGTAATGAGATATATCTTTCTCAAATTGAATTCGGTCAAAGTCCATCTTACGTAGGATAGATTTAAATAACGTTTCATCAATCCCATGCTCCTCAATAAAGTCCGATAACAGTCCCTTCAAATGAGAAGTATCTTGTTGGACATAGGAAATAGTGAGACCTGAACCTACATACATGGAGCCTGTATGCTGTATCGGATCTCCTTGAATGAGTTTGAGGATACTACTTTTTCCGCTTCCATTCTTCCCATCAAGCACAATTCGGTCACCTTGTTCAAGTTTAAAGCTAATTGGCTCATTCACTATTTGGTCATCGTACTGAACAGACACATCGGCCAAAACAATCAATTCATTTGCATGAAACGACAGTGACTCTAATTTTAACGACTCGGTTTTTTCCACATTTTTCAGCAGTTTTGACTTCTCTTCAATCGCTTTTTGCTGCCTTGATTCAATGTTCTTTGCTCTCTTCATCATCTTCGCTGCTTTATGTCCTACAAAACCTTTGTCTAACTTAGAGCCTGAATTTGTTGTCCCATTTTTGGAAGCTTCCACTTGATTAGACCAACCTGATGTACGCTTTGAAGACTGTTTTAATCGCCCTATGTCTTTTTGTAGACGCTCATTAGTTGCCTCTTCATGTTCTTGCTGTCGATCAAAATTCAACTTCCAAGAAGAATAGTTACCACTTTGAACTTCAATATTTGCCCTATTTATAGATAAGATATGGTCAACACAGCCATCTAAAAAGTTTCGGTCATGTGAAATTAATATAAACCCTTTTTTCTTCCTTAAATATTCAGAGACCATCTTTCGAGCTTCCGTGTCGAGATGGTTAGTTGGCTCATCAATTAATAAAAATTGACCCTCAGTCAAAAAAAGTGCAGCAAGCAACACCTTTGTCTGTTCTCCATTTGATAATGTTTTAAATGGTCGATACATAGCCTCGGCGTCAACGTCTAGATAAGATATTTCACGAAGAATTTCCCAATCTTCTGCCTGGGGGCAAATTTCTTCCATGATTTCATGCGTATACTTATTTTTATCCGAAACTGGATAAGGGAAATAATTAAATTCTACCGAAGAATTGATTTTCCCACTATACTCATAATTCCCTAATAATAAATTAAAGAATGTTGTTTTTCCTCGTCCATTTCTACCGATAAATCCAAGTTTCCAATCCGTATCTATTTGAAAGTTTACATTTTCAAAAATATTGTCAAAGCTGCTTGGATAAGAAAAAGTTAAATTTTGAACTTGTATCATTGACATAATAATTCCTCCCTTGTATATCAACACTTTTTACTTTTTATACAAAGTCGGCACATCCATCAATTCTAAATTTCTCCGCATAAGTTTGATGGATATTAACGACTTGTACGGAGCATTACATGCGTAACAACAGTATCTGAATCGCTCATTTCTCTCTCCCCTTTATTAAAATCAACTATGCCTCGGCATAATTGCTTCCAGAATCGGCTTTGTGCAAGCACAAAGAACTCCTTACCGATTCTGTGACATCCGCCGGAGGCTTTGGGCCAACACGATGTTGGTCACTCAGGCGTTTTCATAGGATGTGAAGTTCTTAGCCTGAGTTCCTCTTTTCAGCGAGTATCTTTGCTGAAAGAAGTTAATGTTTATGAGAGAATAAAAAAATCCTCCCAAGTAGTAATTGGAAGGATTAGTCATTCACTTATATTAAATAAGTGTTCTTTTTTGCCATAGGAACCATGACAAATAAAACGTAAACTGATTTATAAAAATGGACAGACTAATCCTATATTTTGTAATTTGAAGTTTGAAGTTGTTCATTTCAAATAAAAATATAGTTTAGTTAATCATCGTCCATTCATCAGTCCTCTCATAATTTGTATTTTTATTTTACCAAATTTTTTTATGAAATACAATTCAGTATCATTTTCATTTAAAATTACTGCTTGTTGCTCTTTTCGTAATTACCATACAACTGACCACAAGCAGCATCGATATCAATCCCAAATTGACTTCTAATGGTCACATTAATACCGGATGATATTAATTCTTTGTAAAAATTCACAACATGATCTTCATCAACTTCTCCAAATTGTAAAGGAGAACTGACGGTTGGGTTATTTTTGATTAAATTTACATGATACAAACGCCCTTCTTTAAATCGACCTTTTAATAAACTTACTACTTCTTTCGCATGGTCATTAGAATCATTCACACCAGGTAACAAAATATAAGCAATATATACTTTTCTTGATGTTGTTCGTATATGCTCATCTAATGTGTCCATTACATCTAATAATGGATATCTATCATTAATCGGCATTAACTTACTCCGTTGTTCATTAAAAGGAGAATGTAACGAAAACGTCAAATTAACTTGCGGATAATTCAGCGTCATTTTTTTTATACTTGGGATAATACCAATAGTTGAAATAGATATCCTACGAGGGCTTAAAGCAAACAACGTAGGATCAGTAAGTACATCTAAGGCATCAAAAACTTGTACATTGGCTAACGCTTCACCCATCCCCATAAAAGAAATACTATCAATGGAGTGACCTTGTAAGTAAAAATGGAGGATTTGGTCAGTTATTTCATCTGAAGTCAAATTTCTTTTTAATCCAATGTCACCTGTTGCGCAAAATTTACACCCAAAATTACATCCGCACTGAGAAGATATACAAAACGACTCCCACCCAGCTTTATATTTCATATTGACCGTTTCTATTTTTTCGTTTCCTGGAATTTCAAATAAGACTTTAGTGACTTGCTCAGAATGCTGTTCCTTTAAAGGAACAACATCTAAAATAGACTCTCCAAATTCCTGAACTAAAAATGCTCTTAACGATTTTGGAAGTACATTCATTTCGTTGAATTTATTTATTCTTTCTTTAAAAATGGCATTCAATAGTTGCTTCATTCTAAAATCAGGATAATTGTGTTCCTTTAAAAAATCTTTCATTCTTCTATACTTATTGTTTAGTTTTAATTGCATTTCTCTCATCCTTCCATAAGACTCTCTATTTTTATAGGAGTAAATAGAAAGGAGTTGTCTATCCCTTAAAAACAAACGCAAAAAAGCACCGCTAAATTACCGGTGCTAAACTTTAAATAAAATATGCTCAAATAAATTAACAACGACTCTAAGTCATTGCTTTGTCATTTATTTGCCATAGAGGGAAAGCGCCGATAACTGTTTTTATATGGTTGTATAGCTTAAAAAAGGACAGACTACTCCCTTTGTGCGCTAAATCATCACCAATTTTTACGTTTTTACCGAATAGAATTCTAAAAACAGTTAACATTGCTTACACCTCCTTTTGCTAAATTCAATATTGAGTAATCTAACATAAAAGCAAATAAATGTAAAGCACAGTTCATTATTACAAATTATTAATCTATATATTCTTTTCTTAACGAAACAAAGAGCCACATAAAAATGTGACTCTTTGCTTTGCTTTGCTTTATTAATTTCCCTGACGTAGATTTTAATGGCTGAATTTTGCTAAAAAAGGGATTCGTTTCGTTAGTCTATTATAGATATTGAATAGGATCTGTACGACCGGCTCCAATTTTTTAGAAAACTTGATAATGACAAAACTTGCGCCAAATGACAGAAGTGCTCCGCCAATTACATCCGCTGGATAATGAACGCCGACATAAATACGAGAAATACCTACTAGGATGGCCCATACCAATACAGGATATTTCCACGAGTCTTTTCGTAAAAGCAACGTACATGCTACAGCGAATACTAATACTGAATGATCACTTACAAACGAAGAATCATTAGCATGTGGTACTAATTGATGAACACTATATGTGATAAATGGTCGTGGATGATAGTAGACCATGTGAATGAGTGCGTTTAAACCCAATCCTAGTAAACATGTAAAGACAATGTATAAAGCAGTGTATTGTTTTTCTACCCTTTTTTCTTTGTTTGCAGTAAACCATAAAAATAACATGAATACGATTACGACATAAGGAACGCTATCGGTGATGAAAATCATCCCTTTATCCAGAAAAGGATAGCGACCCGCTATATCATTAATCCATTGAAATAGTCCATAATTCATTTTGTAAAACTCCTTGCTTTTAATTTCTTAGTAAATAAAGTTCTCCAATTCATTTTGACATGTAACAAGTAATGTCTTTTCAGGAACTCAATGTTCAAACATTGCGACATAAATCACATAAATCCAGTTGAATACTTACTTACGTTCATAAATGACGTCATTATAAGCCACATAGTTTCCTTAAATATTTAGAAATAAAAAAACCATTCATCAACAAACATCCGTCGAAATGGCCTTATTTACAATATTAAATCCTAAACTAGAAAATATTATAGTAAGCTAGCAAAAATCAGTGGAAAGATGATAAAATATTCTCATAAAGGGGGCTCGCAAATATGGGGAAATTAAGCAAAAGGAACATTCTATGGATTGTGCCAATCGGGATTTTAGGGGTATTCTGGTATTTTTACGGTCCACAAAAGGACATTACAGAAAATGATTATATTACATATGTTAAAAACTATTCATTTGAAAATAGTAATAAATCGTTAGAATCTGGCTTTTCCAACACTTGTAAAAATCCATATTGGGTATATTTTGAAACTCAAAAAGGACAGGACGTTGTAGAATTTAAAGGAGATTGTCCTGTCAATAATAAAACCGAAAAAGTGAATGTTCAATTTTTAGTTGATCAGGATATGACAAATGTGAGATACGGTGCAATGCTAGTCGATAACAAAATGCTGGAGGAAGCGGATCGAGATAAATACCTAGTTGCATTAGTAGGTAAATAAATAGATCAATTATGCCTCGGCAAAATTGCGTCCGGAATCGGCTTTGGGCCAATGTGATGTTGGTCACTCAGTCATTGCCACAGGACGTGGCGTTCTTAGACTGAGTTCCTCTATTACAGTGGGTGTTTGGACACCTGCTGAAAGAAGTTAAAAGCTCTCGTTTGAATAGCGAACGAGAGCTTCATTTTATTGAAACGACGGATAGTAGAGCCCTACTGAAGGAATGAATTACTCAACCGACGGATAACGCCTCTCTACATTGATAAAGAATCCTTAATTATCACTTTACAGCTTTCCAAATGGTCCATCTATCCTTTTCCATAATAGATCTCTCAGTTGAAATGGACTTATCAATATAATTCACTAATTCACTTAATTCTTCTTCGTCTAACTCGTGTAAGATACTTCTTCCTGTTCTTTGCCGTAAATCGTTTAACAATTGATCTTTCTGTTCATACACATTTCTTGTTTCCCATAATTTCACTGCTGTAATCTCACTAAAACCAATTTCCTTAAGGGTCTCAACTACTAAATCACTACTATGTCTGCGTTTAATTTCTTGTTCCTTTAATTTTGGAAACCGTTCAAAGAAATAGCCTCTAATATGGCAGTCATCCCCTTTTAGTAGACAATCTTCAGGAGTCCGGTCTTGGATAATATAGACCCCTTTATCCTCCAAAATCCTATATGCCTCTTGAAAACAAGCCTTTACATCTTGGATATGATGAATTAAAGCTCGTTCCAGTACTAACTGAAAGCTCTCATCGTCTAAGCCTGTCGCCAATGCATTTCCTTGCTTGAAAGTTATATGATGATATTGTTTACAGTTTTCTTTTGCCCCAACGAGCATTGTCTGTGAAAAATCCACACCGATCACAGAAGTTACGCCCATATCGGCTAATGCTTTAGCGTAAATTCCTCCGCCACAGCCAATGTCCGCAGCCCTAGCAATACTCGTGATAGGGACAAGTTCTTTCATTGTTGCAATCCATGAATGGTCAGCATCACGAGTTGTATAAGTAGTTTGATTGTCCTTATTGTGAAAATCAATTCCCATCTTCATCACTCTTTTCTGTTTTTAATACCAATCTTTATGGATATTCTTGCTAACACTATTTTACAACTTCTCTACACATAAGTAAAATTAATGTTAATCATAAATTACCATAAGTTATTGTTATCAAAAGTTAACAGTGATTAAAATCATTATTGTAAAAATTCGATCGTTTCAGCTGTCCGCTTCCGCTACGGATTTCCCCAAATCATCGTTGGATTTTCATTTAAATCTTACTTCCATTCATTTTGCCTTTATCTATTCTTCTTCCGTACCTCTTACAGTGCCTCTTCACTCATCCAAGGGACTCTCTACTCCTACTCGCTATCTTTTTCAATAATTGAACGTAATCCACTAGCTTCAAAAGGTCCGTTTATCATTGTTTCTACCAACATAGTAGCAATTTCCTCTGGAGATTGTTGCATATCGTGTTGCAGCCAGTACGTAATAACCCCTAAAAGGGCATTTGAGTTATACGCTAATATTAATTCAATTGGAAACCTCCATTTGCTTTTATCAATACGATTAACTAGATAAGTATTGAAGTATCTCACGAAAAACTGTCTCATTTTTTCATGGAAAAATGGATCACCATGTGGACCTAATATTAATTTTAGGAAATCAGCTTCTTCATAAAACACTTGTAAAATTTGGATCATTATAGGCAATCGTTTATGTTTAAACTGATTGATATTCAAATCTAACTGTGCCCCTTCATCTAAAATGACATTGAATTTTAAAAAAATTTCGTTCTCGTACTGTTCTAATAAATTGTATTTATCTACGTAGTGTAGATAAAAAGTTCCACGATTAATATCGGCACGCTCCGTAATATCCCGAACCGTGATCGCTTCAAAGTTCTTTTCAGAAAGTAAAGAAAAAAATGCTTGTTTAATGTCATTTTTCGTTCGTATAATTCGTCGGTCCGTTTTTGTCATGAAATCATTCCTTCCTTTTAATGAACACATTTTTATATTTGTTGAGTATTGAACACTTTTGCAGCTTTTGATTATAGGAAGTGATTTTTTTAGAGTATATAATCAAGCTAAGAAATAATCAACACGATGTACATTATCTGAAAGGAGAATAATTATGAAAGAAAATAAGTTTTTCGGTGTAGCCTTTATTGCTGTACTCTTATTATCCTTCATTTTTGTAGCAACACAAATTCCTGGAGCACATTCATCCCCTAAAAATCTTCCAATCGGTCTTGTTCTTGAGGATGGGGGTAACATGGGGCAAACGTTTGTCGAGATGATTCAAAAAAATGCACAAGCAACAAAGGAAGTTCCCTTTAAATGGGTAGTATTAAAAAATGAACAAGACATGAAAGAAAAATTAGCGAATCAAGAATTATATGGAGCTATTTATATCCCTAAAGATTTTTCTGAAAAGTATGCTTCATTCCAAACACCAACACCTACATCAGCAATGCTAAAAATTTATATAAACCAAGGAAAAAATGCAAACGCTGCAACTATGGTTACTCAAGCTTTATCAACAATGGTCGAAAAAATGAATGCCTATGTCAGTGCCCAATTATTAGCTGTTTCTGAAAAAAATAATATGGCGTTAAATGCTAATCAAGCACGTACTTATTCAACGCCTATCCAAAACGAAATAGTCACTGTACATGAAACCGGTAAATTAGGCAATGCACCACTATCATTCTTCCAGCCGATTTGGATCAGTAGTTTAGTCAGTGCTATTCTGTTGTGGTTCACTGGAAGAAATCGTAAGTTTAATTCTGCATTGGAGCAAATGAAATTCCGTGGACTTCAGGCTCTAATGGCCATTATCATTGGTTTATTTGGAGGATATTTATTAACTTGGTACACCACTTGGATGCTGGAATATGAGTTTTCAAATTTTAACCATGTTGCTCTATTTTTATCACTGACTTGTACTACATTTATTTTATTTATACTAGCGATCACTACATGGATCCAATTTGCAAGTTTACCGATTTTTATTCTATTAATGTTCTTTGGTTTACCTCTTCTACAAATCGCACCAGAAATGATGCCTAGCTTTTACGCTGATTGGATCTATCCATGGTTACCGTTCCGCTTTATGTTTGAAGGATTAAAGGAGATTCTTTTCTTTAACGGAGAACTTTGGAGTACAGCAGCAGTTACATTATGCTGGATTGCTGTTGTAAGTATTTTAGTAGTACTTCTATCTGTAGTAAAACGGAGTTCCTATAAAGAGGATAATTCATCAAAAAGGAAAATTTCCGAGGATGGAGAAGAAGTTTCAATCGAAATTTAAAAGAGAAGTCGAAACAAGGTAGTGTATTTTATACAAAATATGGATTTTATAAAAATAAGCACAAAATAACCAGGTACTCAAATTATTAAATGAGTCCTGGTTTTTTCCTAAAATATATAAGATTAAACGAATGGCAGATTTTAGGGTTATCCTAACAATAAAATAGCTACTCCAACAATTACACAAACAATACCACTTAAAAACTGGCCGATTCCAGATGCTTCCCCCATTAAAAAAAGATTAAATATATTTTTACTTTTTTGAGTCTTCCCAAAAATACCATCATCTGATTTCATTCGATAAATTCCCCAAGCAGTTAAAACAATCCCAAAAATGATAAAAATACTAACTAAACCTAACATACTTAAATAAACTCCTTATTTGTCATTTTCATCAAAAATAAAAACTTCCTCAATCGATTTATTAAAAATCGATGCAATTTTATAAGCAAGTAATACAGAAGGATTATACTTCTGATTCTCAAGAGAAATAATCGTTCTTGACGATACACTTACACGATCAGCCAATTCTTGTTGAGTTAAATTATGCAGTTTTCTTAAATCTCGTACTCTATTCTCCATGTTCGCCCTCCTTTAAAGGACTCGATCATAGAAAAATTTCGTTACATTATTGAGGATGAAAAGAGCGAGTATTAATAGTAAAAGAACCGCTTTTACAGATAATACAATAAAATTACTCAAAAATAGCAACACTATTATTAATGACGTTATACATTGCATAGTTATATTTGAAGCATGTCCATCAATAAGAGCATCTCTTTCATCATATTCTTTCGATAAATCATCCTCTTTTTCTGATTTTCTTAAATAAATCGTTAGCGATGCAATCAAAATAACAGTACCAGTAATGAAAAGATAGATAGCTGACACTTTATCTGTTTGATTCACCAAAAGACTAATAACACCTAACATTATTGCAAGTAACGCTATTAATAATCTTTGAAATAACTTTCGTTTCAAAACAATCTCCCCTCTAAAACATGAAGTTTACTTCATGTGAAGTTAACTTCATATTAACTTCTTCTTAAAATAAATTCAAGTTAAATATTTGCCAAATGATGAAAATTTTATATAAAACCCTAAAAAACTTATTAAATTTGCGCCACACCATGTTTAAAAATGAACGTTAATAGGAGAAAATAACGTTGAATTTTCATTGTTTTTGAATATAAATTAGAACACGTACATAAACAAAAATAATACCAAATACTGCAAAAATCTTGTATTTGGCATTTAATAATATGTAGCTATAATATTTGTGACTTGACCCATTTAGCTGTTTAAATTTTATTTATTTCTGCTTTCGCTACATCTTTACATGTTGTTTTTAATCCTCTCGCTCATTTAAAGCTACCAAAGTGATGTGAAAAATAGTAAATCGCAATTCCTATAAAGACGATTCATTAAAAGAAATTTTATGGATGAGGAAAAATTTAAGATCAATCATATTACATGAAACACAACAAAAAAACTCATGCAATGTTCATTACTTTTTGCATGAGTTTTTTTATTTTGTTTATTTTACGGACTGGATTATGTTTAGCTCGAGTATTCGAATTTCCTTATTTAGCTTAGTAATGGCTGCTTCTATTTGTTCAAAGCGTTCCAAATGATTTTTACTGACATTGTGCGTGGGTAGTGCTTCTTTTAGCGCTGCCTGCCCTGCATATAGAATTTCAAGTAAATCCAACTTTTCAAAATAAGCTGTGCTATATTGTATCTCCATTCTATCAAAGCTCCTTACGTTACTTTTTCACTACTAATAAAACGATGCCTTTATTAGCACTATAACCGAAAAAAGTAAGCACAAAACCATATCTTAGTTATCATTTATTATCCAATAAAAGGTATACCGATATTAAAAACATATTTACGTAGGTTAAAAGATTTATCATCAATAAAGTGAAACTTTAATCAGTGGTGTTTTCTTCATCCCCACTGATTATTAGTTGAACGAATCGGGCTTTGACGGGCAGTTTAGCTCCCACCCAACTTCCTCATTTTGCTAAATTTCAAGGTAGGATTATTACTGGCCGTTAATAAGGGAGTAAGTAATTCCTTATCTATTGTTTAAAATGGAATAGACAAATGTATCGTGTGCCTGCCCATTTTGATACATATAATCTCTAAGAGTTCCTTCTTTTTGAAAGCCTATTTTGGTTAGCAGCTTATTCGAAGCTTCGTTTTCAAGAAATACTACAGCACCTATACGAGTCAGCCCCATTTGCTGAAAGCCATACGACACAATTTCGGTAACCGCTTCTTGCGTATATCCTTTTCGCCAATAATCAGGATTAATTTCATAACCGATTTCTGCTCGTCTATGTATAGGCGACCAGGCGTGAAAACCGATTGTCCCGATTATCCCCTTTATTCCCTTCCTTTCAATGCCCCATCTTATTCCTCTTTTTGCAGCAAAGTTCTTTGAAAATAATTCCACTAAATCTTCTGCTTGCTGTAACTCTATAAATGGTTCTTGTCCGTAATAACGTGTGACTTCTTCATTAGAAAAACAATTGAAAAGGCTTTGCGCATCATCCTGCGTCAGCTCTCTTAAAATAAGTCTTTCGGTCTCTAAATTTGGAAACACATACTTCACCCCCTTTAATAACATCTATTCTCCATACTTCTATTAAAATCCTTTAAAAACAAAAAAGGACACCAAATAGCATAACGTGAGGTTGATTTCCGTTCCGGCTGTGCGCTTTCCTGGGGGCGTCCGATGAGCCGCTTCACTCGCGTTGCTCGCTCCAGGGTCTCATCTGTGACGCTAATCCCCAAGGAGTCACCCAGCCTCCACTCCAATCAACTTTTATACAAAGCAGAAGTTTTAATAAACATAACGCTAAACTAATATCATTTTCCAAATTTTTAATATATATTGAAATTATTTCTATTTAAGTCTATTAAAATTAACAAATATCTCTATAATAGAAGCTAGACTATGCACTCCTACTTTAAGCATATTTAGGTGATTGAAAATGACATCTTATGAACGAATACTTATAATGGTCCCGCCGTTTCCCTAGCTACGTCTACTCTTTTCTAAAGAAGTAGATTTTGCTTGTAGGAGGGCAATAAGTTGAAAAAATATGTAGCACCATCTTTATTATTAATGATTGTTCTTGTAGCTTTTCCACAGATTAGCGAGACAATCTATACACCATCTCTACCTGATATATCGGATGCATTAAATGCTTCTAATCGCTCTGTACAGTTAACCTTAAGTATTTATTTTATAGGGTTTGCTATGGGGGTCTTTTGTTGGGGATGGCTTTCTGATTTTATTGGACGAAGACCAGCTATGCTGGGCGGTTTAATTTTCTATGGTATTGGAAGTTTCATGTGTTTTTACGCAGAAACTATCACTTTTCTATTAATTAGTAGATTTATACAAGCTTTTGGGGCAGCGACTGGCTCCATTATAACGCAAACCATTTTGCGAGAAAGTGTATCTGGTAGTAAAAGACATGCGATGTTTGCGCAAATTTCTGCAGTGATTGCGTTTACTCCTGCAGTAGGGCCGCTGATTGGTGGCTGGGTCGATCAAGCACTTGGTTTTAGAGCTGTTTTCTTTGTGCTCGTTGCGATGAGTATTTTGTTGTTTATCTACGCTTATTTCAGACTTCCTGAAACAACAGATAAATCAACGAGAAAAAGAATAGCTATTTTCCCAGTTGTAAAGCGAATGATTTCATCTCCAAGAGTTCTTGTCTTTGGATTGCTAATTGGCGGGATAAATGGTGTGTTATTCAGTTACTATGCTGAAGCTCCTTTTATCTTTATCGACCACTTTAATTTATCTCCAGGACTTTATGGATTCCTTGGCATAATCGTGGCTCTTGCCTCTATTATTGGTGCAATGATTTCCAAAAGATTGATCAGCAAATATCAGCCGGAAAAAGTTATTCATCTCGGTTGTTTTGTCATGACGGTTGGTGCTTTATTACTACTAATCGTTAGTATTTTACCATTGCCTACTATCGTCTTACTAATGGGCATTTTAGCGACCCTTTTTATTACGTTATTAGGATCAGGAATGGCTCTACCTAATTGCTTAAGCCTTGCGCTTGTCAACTTTCAAGACGTAATCGGGACAGCTGGCGCGATTTTCAGCTTAGGCTATTACTTACTCGTAAGCTTCATAACGTCAGGTATGAGTTTCCTGCATAATGGTTCATTGATGATGATGCCACTATATTTCTTCATCTTAACGATGATACTGTTCATATTCGGAAGAAAAATTTATTGATTAAACTATTGTAGCGGGAATAACTAAATCAATAGCACTTCCTTAACTGGCCACCCTATATATCTATTAGGGTGGCTTCTTATTTACTGAAAATAATGATTGACTACTTCTTCAGCCGAATGAAAAATAATATTGCTTTGAGTTTTATAAATAAACGTTGGTGAAGTACAAGCTTTTTCGAGACTTTTTGCGTACTTTAATGTATCAGTCATTTGCTCGATAATCTCAGAATAGCCATCTAGGTTATTAGAGATCTTTGGCATCATTGTATCGGAAACGTCTAAAACAATGGAAACTTGATCCTCCGCATAACTATTTAAATTAATGAAAAAGCACTCCTCCAAATCTTTCGAATGCTTGTCAACATTAATAACTGCTTCATTATAATTTGCGATTAGTCCAGTAGATGTTACTGTAATGGTAAAGCCTTGTTCAGTTAATTTTTTATTAATGGCATCTAACAATGTATTGACTTCTGCATCCATTTTAGGTGTTACAGTTGTCTGCATTAAATTATCACAATTTTGATGAATGGTATCAATTTCAGCTTGCTTATCCACAAGTAATTTAAAGTTTGATATCGAGTACACACTAAATCTCCCCTTTATTATAAGTTTGACATTGGAGAGTTTTTTTAGACATCTTTCAGCTATATATTTTTTTGAACAGTGCTCTAATTTAGAAGAGCATGTGTGGCAAGTCGAGGTAGTTGCAGGAACTCGGAGAAAGTTATTGAATTGTTAGTTGTTCAGTTAATTTTGGGGGTTCGTGGATATGTACGGATATAACAGAAGGCTGTAGGAAAGAGCTAATCAGACAGCCTTTCTAAACTTAAACGAGCTGTTTTACCATTGTAAAATAGCTACTGCCCGGGGGATAATCTTTTATTTCGCCAACAACTTGATAGCCCCATCTTTCATAAAACGTACGTGCTTGAAAGTCATATGTAGTTAACAATGCCTTCATAGCCCCCATTTGTTTGGCTGTTTCTTCAGCTTTTTCCAATAACTGTCCCCCAATGCCTTTTCCACGGAATTCTTGACTAAACCAAAACTTATTGATTTCCACCCATCCCCAATACACTTCAGCTGTGATGCCACCAATCCATTGCTGTTGAGGATCGGTTACGATTAAATTTAACGGACGAATAGTACCCTTTTGTCTACTTTCTTTATGGTACGGTGAATGTTCATCGTTGTACTCTCTAATCTTTGTATTTAGAAACGTAGTAAAGTCATCGTGTTTTTCCAATAAAATCTCTACTTGATAATCCATATGAATCCCCTTTCCATATGTATCTCTATGCTTTATAACGCTCCATTAGCTTTTCCTGATGAGCTGAAAAAATTTCTTCAAGTGAGATATCATATTTATTTGCAATAGCTATAATATTCCCTAACACATCTCCAAGCTCCTCTACTAATTCTTGCTTATTTTCATCATAGGATTGAATCTTTTCATCTGGTCGATCCCTACCGATTTCCAAAGCTCGTATAGCTCTTGCTACTTCTCCAGTTTCTTCAGCTAGAAAGCCAATACGCGTAAAAATACTTAAATCAGACCAACCACGTGTATCATAATAATCCTTGACCCATTTTTGAAACTCATTTAATTCCATTTCTTCTTCCTCCATTTCTTTCCTCTTAAAATTAAATTATACTATAAAAGTGAAACGTGAATCGGTGAGGTTTTTTTATCCCTCGCTTCTTATTAATGTTCACTAACCGTTATTGCGGAAAAAACTTATTAGATGTGGAGGAACCATTATGGATAGTATTGCAGTATTTTGCGGATCAAGCATCGGTGCTTCTGAGGCATATAAAGAAGGAGCTATTCTTCTAGGAAAAGAATTAGCAAAACGTAATATTACCTTAATTTATGGCGGAGCGAGTGTCGGTGTGATGGGAACAGTAGCAGACACGGTTCTTCGTGAAGGTGGCAAGGTCATTGGGGTTATCCCGACGTTATTAGAGGAACGTGAAATTTCTCATAAGCATTTAACTGAGCTAATTGTCGTTAATTCTATGCATGAACGCAAAAGCAAAATGATGGAGCTAGCTGATGGCTTTATTGCTTTACCCGGGGGACCTGGTACGTTAGAAGAATTATTCGAAGTATTCACTTGGAATCAAATCGGCCTTCTGCAAAAGCCTTGTGGTATATTAAATATCAATCATTATTATGATTTACTCATTGGGTTATTTGACCATATGCAAAATGAACAATTTTTACAAGCCCAATATCGAAATGCACTACTTGTAGATGAAGACGTTACGGCACTGTTAGATAAATGTGCTTCCTATGTTCCTCCTGCCGTTAAAACTTATCAAACAAATAAATGAGATAAAGTCTTCTTAATTCATTGAATTATAGGATATTGTATGGAATTACACCTTGCTGCAAGTGCATTCCCAAAACTTGATGGGAGAGTGTCTCAAACATTTGTAGCTGATTTCTATATCACATACAAATTTGATAGTGCTAAGAACGAATTCATTGTTGATCAAATAGAAGTAAAACCAATTAAAATATAGAAAGAAAAGCTGACCATTTCGCTATACGGTCAGTTTTCTTTCAATTTATGTGAATCATAAAAGGTAATTAGCATCGCCATTATTCATGGCAGAAGCTCTTCAGTGAAATAATCTAATACCATACAGCCGGCGCCTTGAGCAACGATATTGTATGCTGTAGTTGATTTCATTATCTGGACATTGCTAGTAGGATAGTGCATTAGTCGATTTTGTGCTGTTTCAGAAGCTACTTCGTAGAACAGCGGTTTTGGTACTAAGGTTCCTCCACAGATGACAATATCTGGACGCATAAGGAAAATTAAATTGCTGAGGCCGATGCCAAAATAGTAAGCCGCATCCTTCACTACCTCTAAACAAAGTGGATCTTCCTGCTCTAAAGCATTTAATACATGGTGAAAATCGATATCTTCTACATCATTAACCTTTTCTTGAAGAGATGAAAAATTACCACGCTTCAAACGATGTACTACTTCATTACGAATGGCTGGCAAGCTGCTATATGCTTGTAGACAGCCGTATGCTCCACACGAACAAAGTCTCCCGTGTACATCCACAATAACATGCCCAAAAGCATCCGCCATTTCGTTTTTATTACTTACCAATCTACCTTGTAAAATAGTACCACAGCGAATCCCCATATCACTTGAGACAAAAATTAAATTATCTGTTTTATTCCAATAGTGATTACGGTATTCAGCTAATGCTGCTAAATTTGTTCCATTATCTAAAAATACATGGGTATCATTTTGTTGTTGTAAAAAGTCAACAATATTTAGATGATCCCACCCTCCTGCTGGGAACAAATGAGAATTGATGATGGCTCCACTCTCTTCGTCAATTGAATCAATGACCCCAACCCCAATTCCTAGAAGTTTATCTTTTTGGGTGTTATGTTTAGCCAATAACTCATTAACGCATCTCGTGACAAAATTCAACGTGTACTCCCCCGTACACTGTACTTCCATCTTTAATTTTGCAACATCTATAATATTTAATTTTAAATCTAGTAGTAACACTGTAGTGTATAAACTGGTTATTTCTACTCCTATCAAACAATACTTATCAGGATTGATGACGTACATTAATGGTTTACGCCCACCACTAGACTCTCCAGTGCCACTATCGTATATAAGCCCCTCCTGCACAAGCTCATCTAATAATCGTGCACACGTTACGTGTTTGTATCCAGTTAGTTCGGTAAGTGTATTGATCCTAACTGGCCCTAATTTACGAACTAAGCTATATAAAAGTTTTAGACTTTTTGTTTTCGGTGATGTTAAACCCTCAAATTGCTTTAACATATACTCCTCCAAAAAATGAATTAATAGATTACCCTTATTTTATACGATTTCTTATGAAAGAAGAAGTTGGATAATCCAATCTTTTTTCATTATATACAAAAAGGGTTATACATATTTATGATTAACCTTTTGTTCACCAATCATTTAGTGCACACTTTTTTTCAAAATGATTTTAAGTTATTTACATTAACTATATTATCGATTACACTGTTTTTAATAGATTGTTATTTGAAATGGAAAAACAATTTATTGAAAAGAATATTTAAGGAGGAATATTAAATGCACAATTCACAGAATATTGCGGAAACTATAGATTTTATCATGAGTAAAACTGACCACCGTCCAACAATCGGTTTGATTTTAGGTTCGGGGTTAGGAGCTCTTGCAGATGAAATTGTAAACCCTTTCAAAATCCCTTATAGTGACATTCCTCACTTTGCAAAATCGGGAGCAGTCGGTCATGCGAACGAATTAATAATCGGAGAATTAATGGGAAAGACAGTCGTGGCTATGAAAGGTCGTTTCCATTACTATGAAGGTTTCACTTTAGATGAAGTCACTTTTCCAGTACGTGTAATGAAAGCGCTAGGAGTAGAAAATCTTATTATTACGAATGCCTGTGGTGCCATTAATACAAGCTTTTCCCCAGGTGATTTAATGTTAATTACTGATCATATTAATTTAGTTGGAACAAATCCATTAATTGGACCAAATAATGATGAATTGGGCACTCGTTTCCCTGATGTTTCTCAAGTATACAATCTTGATTTACGTAATATTGCTTCTACGGTAGCTAAAGAACAAAACATTCATTTACAAGAAGGTGTTTATGCTTGGTGGAGTGGACCAGCATACGAAACTCCAGCTGAAATTCGCATGATTCGTACTCTAGGGGCAGATGCTGTCGGGATGTCGACGGTGCCGGAAGCAATTGTAGCAATTCACGGAAACATGAAAGTGCTTGGCATTTCCTGTTTAACTAATATGGCCTGTGGCATTTTAGATCAACCATTAAGTCATGATGAGGTCATTGAAGTCGCGGCTTTAGTTAGAGACAAATTTATCAAACTAGTAAAAGAAACAGTTGCAAGAATGTAAATCCTTTATTTATGGTTCATCACCAAAGATTAAAACGTATGTCATGAATAAAAGTTGATTGCAGTGAAAGCTGGTTAATTCATTTGAGAGCACAGCGTCACAGATCCTAGTTCGCAATTGAAGTGGCTCATAGGACGCCCAGCCGGAACAGAAAACAATCCCACAATATGGTGATGAGCCCTTTTCATCTAAATGATAAGAAGTTTTAACGAAAGCACAGTTTCCAATCGCATTTAAAACATTAATGGGCTTCATCACCTTAATCAGGAGGGTAAAAAAATGGGAATTAAATCACGTCTTAGAATAATGATTTTTCTTCAGTTTTTTATTTGGGGTTCTTGGCTTGTTACACTCGGCTCTTACATGATCAATACGTTGGAGTTTACTGGCGCGCAAGTTGGCGTTGTTTATAGCTCAAAAGGTCTTGCTGCAATCCTTATGCCGAGTCTAATTGGTATTATCGCCGATCGTTGGGTAAAAGCCAATATTTTATATGGTATTTTACATTTCCTTGGCGCGATTGCATTATTTACTGCTGCTCAAATTTCAGATCCTTCTATTATGTTTTGGGTCATGTTTTTTAATTCACTAGTTTATATGCCTACACTTGCTTTATCTAATACGATTTCTTATGTTTCCTTAGAAAGCAAAGGGCTCGATATAGTGAAGGACTTCCCGCCTATTCGTGTTTTCGGAACAATTGGTTTTATTCTTGCCATGTGGATTATTAGTCTTGCGAAAATCGAATTGAGCAACATTCAGTTATACATTGCTGGGGGTGCTTCGGTGTTGCTTGCTCTGTATTCATTTACACTTCCTAACTGCCCAACATCAAATATGAAAAAGGACAAGTCTTTGATAAGTCTGTTAGGATTAGATGCTTTTGTCCTTTTTAAACAAAAGAAGATGGCTTTATTTTTCCTTTTTGCAATGCTTTTAGGTGCTGCATTACAAATTACGAATACATTCGGCAATCCATTTTTACATGACTTTGCGTTGAACCCTGACTATAAAGATAGCATTGCCGTTAAATATCCAGCGATTTTATTATCCGTGTCGCAAATGTCAGAAGTCTTCTTTATTCTAACTATTCCATTTTTCTTACGTAGATATGGAATAAAGAAAGTCATTCTAATCAGCATGCTGGCATGGACTTTACGGTTTGTATTCTTCGGATTCGGAAATCCAGCCGGAGTCGGATTCCTCTTGTTAATACTATCTATGATTGTTTACGGTTGTGCCTTTGATTTCTTTAATATTTCGGGAGCCATTTTTGTAGAAAAAGAAGTCGATCATCGAATTCGTGCAAGCGCTCAAGGCTTATTTAGCACAATGGTAAATGGGGTTGGCGCTTATGCAGGGGCTATTATAAGTGGTAATGTAGTGGATTATTTCACTGTAGATGGCGTAAGAAACTGGCAAAACATTTGGTTGGTTTTTGGAGCGTATACTCTCGTTCTTGCACTAGCTTTCGCGATAATTTTTAAATATAAGCATAATAGTGAGGCAATGAAAAATGTAACTTAGCTTTAATTAGTGGAGGTTTTCTTTCCTCATAAAATTCCTTGTAGTTAAATAAGTTAATGACAAAAAAGGCCAGTATTTAACACTAATAAATCACTGGCCTTCCCTATTGTCTATAATAACTCTTAAATCAGAAGGTAAATAAATTATTAGTTTTTTCAAGTCCTTTGCAAAACCTTTAAAATATCTTGAATTTCTCTTAAATTATCAATGGTGTAATCCGCTTCAACATTTTTCCATGCATCATTTCGTTTCCAAATAGCCATCATTCCTACTTTTTTAGCAGCTTCTACATCATTTAAAGGATGGTCTCCAACGTACAGACTTTCATTAGCGGATATCCCTAGTTTAGATAATGCTCGGTCAAATATTTCTGCATTTGGCTTTTTGATGCCCTCCCATTCAGAGATAAGAATCACGTCAAAAGTATTTTCAATTCCTAACGCTCGTATATTATCTAGTTGAAATTGTCCATATCCATTCGTTATCATACCTAGTTTTAAGCCATGCTTTTTCAAATTGTGCAACATGCTATGCAAATTTTCAAATGGAACACAATGATTTTTAAATTCCTGTAAGTAATCATCTAACAGTGCTTCTAGTGACAACTCAATAGAAAACTCTTTGATTAATTGCTGATAGACTTTATCTTCCATACATATCCATGATTATCGAGCTCAATAAAGCGATGAACATAAGTCTCTTTTAAAATATGTGATAGATGTGGCTTTAACCGCTCGTATTGCTGATCTATAAATGAGCGAACAGAACTATCACGATCTAACAATGTTCCATCTAAATCAAAAATCACAGCTTCAATCATTTGTATCCATCCCCTTTTTTAAATTCTCAACTACGTTTTTTCACTGCCACTACAGCTATTAGTACCATTACTAACTTCATCACCAAAATGAATGCGTAAATGCTAAACGATATGATCACTGGCAAAAGAACTAACCACCAAGACCATGCAATAACACCTGATAGTTTTAATACTACAAAGACAATTGTTAATACTTCAGCGATTCCCAAGTTCGCACCACCTATCAAATTGGAATACAAGTTCTATAGATACCTAAATTTCGCCATATAGAATTAGTTTCTTTCCTAAAGCTAGACTGCCGCTCAAATTTATTGTTATACAACTATTTAAGCACTTAGATGGAATGTTTTAAAGTTTTTAACTTTTTTAAAAATGACGAACCTTCCCACTTGGTAATTCGTCTAAATATTGGAAACTATAAGTTCCAGAGTAAAAAAAGGGAGAAATGATCATGAAAACACCGATTAAAAAATCTTGGATGATTGCTTCAGCACTAACAATAGGAATGGCTGTTCTAACACCGCTACAAGCAGGAGCTACTTCAGTAGAACCAACAACTGATGTTACTGTTCAAATCGAACAACAAATTACAGGAACGATTAAAAGCATCGACGGAGACGGGATTAACTTAAAAGGTAGAGACGGTAAAAACTACTACATCAATTTCTATAAATTTTCTGAAGAACAACTAGAGCAAATGAACTTAGTAGAAGGACAGGAAATCACAGTTGAAGGCGGTGTAGTAGAGGATTATTCTGACTTCTACACTTTCGAAGTGTATAAAAAGTACTTGCCTAAAGAAGTACCAAATGACGAACTAACAAAATTAGAAAAAATGTTTAATGAAGTGGCGAAGTTGAGAAAAGAATTGTCAAATGAAATGACAGACGCAGAGTTTGACAAGAAATTTGAGGAAATTAACAAAATCTATGATGATATGTATAAAATTGAAAAACCATACATATTAGCTAATTGGCAACCTCAATCATTTGAAGAATATATAGAAGATTACGGATTTAGCGAAAAAAATATAATTATTACAGAAAATGATAAAAAACAGTTTAAAGCTATTTATGAAGAATGGGTAAAGCTTGAAAAAGATGGCCAAGAGGAAAAGGCTAACGAAAAAATGGAGAAATTTCATGAAATCCTCAAACCATATTTTGATGAACTTTATCCACCTCTAACATTTGAAGAATATATGGAAGGCTTCGAGTTAGTAGATATCCCCGCTGAAACTTTAGCAAAACTAAAAACTATTTATGAGGATATTCGAAAAGCAGAAAAAGATGACAATACTGACTTATTAAATAAACTATACGGGGAATTTTATGACATCATTGATCAGTATATAAAGTCTCGAACATTTGAAGAATACATGGCTGACTTTGAATTCGAAGTTAGTGAAGCAGATAGCAAGCAATTAAAACAGCTTTATGAAGAAATCTTAAAGCTTGATAAAAAAGAAGAACAAGAAAAAATTTACGAGAAATGGGAAGCATTCCACACTATTTTAGAGCCCTATTTTAAAGCGAATAAAGAAGTTCTAATCTCTGCTTCTAAACTATCAATTAACGGCCAAGAATACCTACCACAATAAGTAGAAGAATCGGGTGTCTCAACAATCATTAAAATGACTGTTGGGATTCCCCTTTTTTGTTGATTCCACAAAAATTTTTGGGGATGTATTCAAAGTCTATACCGCAGTATAATCAGTTAACTTCTATAACAAAGGTATAAGAAAAACTTCCTTTAACCCCCTTTCCAGAACTACGAGAAATATCCCCCCTTCTCTTTGGTGCGGAGAAACACTACCTTCAATTTTTATTGGTTCAATCTCATCATCTTTGTAATATTTTTTCCAACAATATATATCTTGTAATTATTGCTACTGCTCAAGCTTTATTGTTAACACATTTAAAAACTTAGCATGGAATATTGGAAATTTTTTAACTTTTTCAAAAAAAGAAGAACCTTTTTATTTGGTAATTCGTCTAAATATTGGAAACTAAAAGTTCCAGAGTAAAAAAAGGGAGATATGTTCATGAAAAAACCGATTAAAAAAACTTGGATGATTGCTTCAGCACTAACAATAGGAATGGCCGTTCTGACACCCCTTCAAGCAGGAGCTACTACAGTAGAACCAACAAATGGTGTTACTGTTCAAATCGAACAACAAATTACAGGAACGATTACAAACCTTAATGGATTCGGGGTTGAGCTAAAAGGTAGAGATGGTAAAAACTACTATATCAGTTTCTTTAAATTTACTGACGAGCAACTAGAACAAATGAACTTAGTAGAAGGACAGGAAATCACAGTTGAAGGCGGAGTAGTTGAGGATTATTCAGACTTTTACACTTTCGAGGTTTATAAAAAGTACTTACCTAAAGGTGTACCAAATGAAGAGTTAACAAAATTAGAAAAAATGTTTAGTGAAGTGAAGAAGCTAGAAAAAGAAGCTTCAAATGCGATAACAAATAAAAAGATGGACGAGGCTGAAAAGAAATTTGAAGAAATGAATAAAATCACGAAACCATATTATTTAGCTAGTTGGCAGCCCCAATCTTTTGAAGAGTTTCTAGAAGACTACGGATTTAGTGAAAACAATATAGTTATTGCAGAAAATGATAAAAAAGAGCTTAAAGCTATTTATGAAGAATGGGTAAAGCTTGAAAAAGATGGTCAAGAGGAAAAGGCTAAGGAAAAAATGAAAGGATTTAATAAAATACTCCAACCATATCTTGATGAGCTTTATCCAACTCCAACATTTAAAGAATATATCGAACGCTTAGACTTATTAGATATCCCTGCTGAAACTTTAGCAAAACTTAAAAATATTTATGAAGAAGCACGAAAAGCACAAAGAGAAGATAATTATGAGTTATTTGGTGAAATATGGAGTGAATTCCATGATACCCTTAGTCAATTCATAATACCTCCAACGTTTGAAGAATACATGTCTAACTTTGAATTCAAAGTTAATAAAGCGGATAGCAAACAATTAAAACAACTTTATGAAGAAATCTTAAAGCTAGATAGAAAAGAAGATTCAGCAAAGATGGAAGAAAAATGGGAAACGTTTTACAATATTTTAGAGCCATATTTTGAAGCAAATAGAGATATTCTAATCTCTGCTTCTAAATTAACAATTAATGGCCAAGATTACCTTCCACAATAAGTAAAAGAATCGGGGCGTCTCAACAATCATTTAGAGATGATTGGTGGGAGTCCCCTTTTTAGAGTTTGCTTCGTTCGCCAAATACAGACTATTTAAACATTTTAATATATTTGGTATCCTTTAAATGATTAAAATAACTGCCATATAATAAGGGGTGATAAATTGACGCTTTATCTATTCAAAACAATCGCTCGTTAGGGGACGAATGCCGAAGTCAGTGATTATAGGAGAACACCTACTAGTGGAAGATGGAGCGGTCCGTCTTACAGTGGTTGACACAAAAGCATAAAATCAATCGTGGTCCGGATCAAAGGATGAAAAAAGTCTTTGTGAAGCAGGAACTAGAAGTAATCGTTTTGAAAAGCAAGACGGTGAATTCGTCCATTCCCTATAAAAGCCTGGTACTGCTTTTGCAGAAAAAGAAAACGGAACCCTTCCTCCAATGTTGAAATAACATTTTGGAGGAAGAGCAATTGAGTAGAAAAAATGAGAATACAGCATTTCAATGCGAAAATTGTAGTACGATGGTTGAACCATTAAGCAACGGCAGTTTCAGAAATCATTGTCCAAATTGTTTATTTTCGAAACATATGGATAATGTTCCAGGAGACAGAACAAGTACTTGTAAAGGTTTGATGAGACCAATTGGAGTCGATTATACTGGAAAAAAAGGCTTTCAACTTATCCATCAATGTACAAAATGTCAAAAAAAGAGTCGAAATAAAGTTGCTGTTGATTCCATTCAAGAGGATCAAATTATTCAATTTATGCAATCGATCATTTAGTTACGTATTTATATTATGTAAAAGACACATTGGAAATAAACTTCAATGTGTCTTTTTTAAAGGCTGTTTTCTCAAAGATTGTTGCTTCTGGTTTATCTATCTTATTCAACTAAAGCACCCCGTTAGCCATCCATGAAGTGCAAAAATCAGCACTTCACCACAGAAAATGAAAGAGGATTAAGTTCTTTCATGGGAGTTTAACAAGAACAGCGACGCTTCTTCAACAATCCGCCCGATTGTTGAAGATCATGATAATGATTCCTACCTTAGCTTGTTAAACTTACACCTTACACTCCCCGTTAGAAAAAGTGAAATTCATTACAAACACTTCACAATAATTAGTTCTGGATACATTAGGAAATAGAACTATTATAAAATTAATTAAGTTTATCATTGAAAACCTTTTATACAAAATTCAATTTCTCTTACGTCGCTTTTTTCTAATTCACTACCATACTTTGATAATGTGTTCCTAATTGAAACAATTTGGTTCTTAGTTGGTAAATCAAAAGTACGATTAAAATTTACTATCCAATTAATAAAATTGGTTTTCCCCAATCTTGAGATTTCACTTTCTTCCTCATTCACATAAAACTCTATAATATAGATTATTGCATCCCATTTTGAAAGTGAACTTAGCAAAAGAGCAATATTATATTTTGTATGTTTGTAATTCGTCTCTGTATACAAACTATATAATTGTTCCTTGATATCCTTATAATAAACTGTCGATAATGACCTTCTTGCAGCTTTAGATATTCCTTCACCTTTATGATCAAGCAATCCAACAAATTCTGCCTTATGATTTTCTCCATCTAATAATGATATTGCACGGATAGCAGCCTTAACTATTGAAACATTACTATCATCTAAGTATGGAATTATTAACTCTACATGATTTTTCTTACCTACTTCTCCTAATCCTAATAAAGCTCCCCGAACCAATTGATAAGACTTTAACATTCGTATGTAATAAGAGGGGAAGTCGTATTTATTTTGTTTACTTAATATGAATCTTGCTATTGACCTAATCGTACCACTCTTATCTAATAGTGCATTTTCTAGTTCTTTGATGCTCTCATCTGGAAAGAAAGAGAAATATTTCTCTAATACTTTAGCCCGTATCATTGGAAATTTGTCCTTCTTTAAAGTTGGGTAATATAACTTAAATTCATCAACACTAATATCACTTATTAATTCATTAAACAGCAAGAGACGTGGATGAGGTTCTTTTTCTAGTTTTAGATATTTTAAAAGTAATTCTTTATTATACATTTTTGAAGATATAATGACTCGATAACAGAAATATCTTATCTTACCAAAATGAGATTTAGTACCTTTGTCTAAAAAGGGAAATGACTCCTTTTGAGATAAAATATGAACCACCTGTTCAAAAAAATTTCTGTTATCATTTCTATTTGTATTCTTTAACTTAAATATTAATGGAAGGTTATTTACAATATTATTTACATATGAATGTTTTAAACGACGCTCAACATATTTTTTAGCCGTATCCCTTACCTCTGTAACCCAATCGTTACATCTTATAAGCAAATAGGACAATTCTTTACCTGAATCATGCTGATCTAAAAAATGAAGTGCTTTTTCTCTAAAGTATCCGCTTGGATGAAAGCTACATAAACCTAGAATCATTAATCTCACTTCTTCAGTCATATCGGTTGTTAATAAATTCTCTGGAGATTCAGTTTTCCAATCATATGACCAATCCAATGAAGACCGCTCTCTAAACAAATTATCAAGCTTTGATAATTCAAGAATGTTTAATGATTGAACATAGTCATGAAGAACTTTTGCTGCTCTAACTTTCAATTCATTAGAACTGGTTAATAATAACTCAAAAATTGCAGGTATTCGTGATACTTCATATTTGCCAGTAACCTGTAACATTTCTTCTATATAATCTTTTGAATATCTGTCAGCAGGATAATATGCTTGTTTCTTTTTAAAAAATCCCCAATTCAACTCAGTTTTTCCTCCTTTCTATGCCAAATAGACTTCTTTTAATATACTGCCCATTAGTTTAAGTGTAAACCTATACAATCTCTTCACTCAGAACAATTTTCTTTTAACTTGTTGTTCAACAATATGGCCCGATTGTTGAACAACAAGTTAAATAACACTATTCAACTAAACTGCACCGTTAGTTCAATAAAGAAAAAAGAGCTGCTTATGCAACTCAATGATCTTCAAGAAAAGCACCCCGTTAGTGAAACAAGAAATCCATACTTCTATCATTGTTCATTTCCTATTGTCGTATAAATAAGCCGTTTTCTTCAATAATTTCTTTGCATTTATTAAAACCGATTATCGTCTTAGAATAAATAGGGAACGACAAATCATAATTCCCTATTATCACTGAATCCAGAGAAGGAAAGAAAAAATCTGCGAAATATAGTTCAGTTACTGAGAGTTTCGTTAAAAAGACAAGGGCTTCCACATCTCCTATTTTATAAATACCCTTACTGTGGGAAAACAATTTTCGAAAGAGATTCGCCTCCGACCGATTTAAGCAACTTAATTTATATTTGAATGCTTCTTTACTCAATCCTTTTTTATAAATGTGTACATACACTTCACTCTCTTTTAGATGAAAAAGTTGCGTAAAAGTATCCAAGAAATTTGCACCATACTTTAAATTATGATTTTCTCCCAATAACTCAGATGCCTCTTCTTCAGTAAGAACACGATTGAATACGTCCATAATACCGATATGATTGTATAACTCACTTGGCTTTTCAAGAAGGTGAGTGTTAAATCTTTTATATTTTGAATGTAGGATATTGATTTCTTCGTTTGTAGCCAATGTTAATTTCATAATTTACCTCGATTGTTTGCTTGTAATAACATTATTTTATCATCTTGTTTAACTAAACTGCGCCGTTAGTTGAATAGCAACAATCTTTTCGAAAACAGCCTTTTTAAATAAGCCACTTTTTATCGTATTCATTTTACTTCTATAGCAAAAATATAAGAAGAACTTCCTTTAGCCCATCTTCCGAAAACACTATAAATATAAGTCCCCTTTTCTTTCGGTACAGAGAAAACATTATCTTGTACTTTTACTACCTCAATTTCATCGCTGCTTAACCATTTATCTACTTCTATTCCCTCAATAGGTGCTTTCTTAAAATTAATGTTAATTTCACTTTGAGGTGAAACAGAAAACGGAACAATTTCTTTATTAGCAATAATTTCCGGTGGGGGAATTTTATCAACACATTTATTATTTATAAAATTTCACCAACAATAAGTACCTTGTACAATTGATACTTTTTTACCTTCTGACAATACAACAGGCTTGGGTGGTCCAGCAATACTTACCATAACAATCCATACAAATGCAATTATAAATAAAAGACTAAATATTTTTATCTTTAGACTTCCCATTTAAAAGATGCCTCCTAACATTAAATTTTATTCATTAATTTAGAGTCAACTTAGACGCCTTTTTTTTATTATGTATTACAAAAAAATGAATGTAATGAATAATTAGCAATCCTATATGACACATTACATATAGGAGGTGGAAGAATAATGACTAGAATAATTGGTGTGGAACAAACATTAACAAACGTTGAAGACGCTTTAAAAGCAAAAGGTTATGAAGTTATTCAGCTTCGTACTGAAGAAGATGCAAAAAAATGTGATGCTTGTGTAATCACTGGGCAAGATAGAGATATCATGGGAATTAGCGATCCTGTCATGGCAGGACCTGTTATTGACGCTGATGGTCTTTCTGCTGACGAAGTACTTCAGCGTGTCGACAAATATTTCCACTAATAAATAACTAGGTGCTGTCGCTATAGCTTTTTTGACTATAGAGCAGCACCTTTTAAAATCTTTACTTTTGTAGACTTGGTGAAAAAACGTTTTTTATCGCACCTATTATTCCAGGCACGAGTAATGTAATGCCAAAAAAGAAAGTAAGTAAATTGAAATGTTGTATATCATAAAAGGTAAACCACTCTCTGAAAAATGAAGATTCAGTAATTCTTCCAAATAACGTTCCACTAAAATCTCGATAATTAGGAATCCACCCTGTTGCTTCTAATGTAATAAAGATTAGTTGTGACAATACAAATACACCATTAGAAGATACCCAAGGTCGTTTCAAAAATGGAATATGATGTTGTTTATTAGCCAAGTAATATCCCTCCCTCTTTTAAATACTATTTATAAAAACACTTAAAATCAAGGATTAAATACCAATATTAAACAAATGTTCCAACTTAACAAAAAAACACTAAACTATTATTGTCTATTTTCTTATTGAACTATCCTGCACCACTGGACAACCCTTTCCTTTACTATTCCATCCAACATGTTGTTGTGTAGAATAGAATGTTTGTAATGAATCACCAACAATTTTTATGACTTTGATATGCCTTTGTGTTACTTCTCTAACATAAATACATACATCATTTTTACCGATAATCGGTTGCTCTTTCATCATTCCACATATGCTATTAGCAAGAAAATTTAATGAAAAATGACTAGCTTGCTGATCCTCATACATTGTTGCATCACAATACTTCTCCCTACTAGGCAATCCACTGTCATTACTCCACAGCAAAAAAAGAAAGTTTAAGTTCTTAAGAAATCTTCATAAATACCCTCAATAATTATTAATTATTTCCACTTACAATAATGATAAAGCCAAAGGATTCTCTAGGAATGCTAAGTGAAATATAGGCAGTCTTATATGTGTAGACCGCAAAAAATTGTGACTGTTTGGAAATCATCACAATAAAATAAGTCAGGAAAATCGTGTAAGTGATTAATTAGTACCCCTAGTACTCTATGAAGGATTCTTAAATGTTTCCACACTATGATTCCTGTTAGAGGAAATTTTCGAAAAAGTAAAGTACACAAAGTAGTTCGTAAATGACTAGAGGTATCGGTATGAAAAGGAGATAAAAAATATGAAAAAACGAAATTTAATTATAATGATTACTATTCTATACACTGGTCTGATCTTATACTTCATGTTCTTTGGCTTTAATCGTCTAGACCGTTACGAAGATTACAAAAGCTACGGCTACGAATTTTTGCTCATCCCATCAGGTGTTCCTTTGAATTTCCCTAGATTTACGTTTTCTTGGTTGTACGATTTTGGAAATATAGCAGCTTTTATCCCCTTTGGTATCCTACTGCCCTTACTTAATCAATTTGATTATAAAAAATTTATAGGATGGTTCATGATCGTGATTCTTGGATTGGAAACGATCCAATCTTTAGTACATCTTGGGACTTTTGATGTGAATGATATTATTTCAAATACTATAGGTGCAACAATAGGATATGTTGTTTACAAAGTTGGATTCACTTCAAACTTGACTTTAAAAAAACTCATCGCTTCGTCCTTGTCTGCCATTATACTGTTAGTTTGCGTGATGATTGTCTCTGAAGTTTTAGATAAACGAGTAAGTCCTGCACAACCCTTGCATACTATTGAAGAAATAACAGAAGCTAAACCACTAACGAACGATGTACCGACCTTCACTGTAGGTGGTAATAAGATTGAACCCCAATTCAATTTATATAGTAATAAAGGAAATACTACCAAAATCTATACTAATACTATTGAAGATAAAGAGGAGCTAACATTTTTTCTAAACATTGGCATTCCAGATCAAGAGGAATTCAAAGGTGAAGTGACCATAATTACGGACGGAAATGTAATATTCCAAAAAAATGAAGTGAATTTGAAAGAAGAATCCGAAACAATTGAAATGCCATTAGAAATTCCGTTATATTACGAAGCCAAAAAAATGACCATTATGATCACTGGTAATATAAAGCTATGGGATGTAGGCTTCACAGAACTGAAGCATTGGTGGGAATAGAGTGATTCATTTCTCTTTGGAGTAATTACGTCTCTCTAAACAATGAAGAAGAAGCCTTTATTCGTTTTCTTCTTCATACCGTTCCGGTCTTTCTCTTAAACAAAGTGATGCCTAGGCACAAAATCAATTGAGTACTTGGGCTTCACTTTATATTTTTTATTACTACGATGCCAGCTTACAGATACAGACTAGAAATTCCCATTCCCAAACAACGCGTCTAGTATTTCTTTGCCAAAAAACGCAAAAGACAATAGAAACACTACAATTAAAATGGCTAAACTACCGAATATAAACGAGAACACTATCCCCATCTTATTATCATTCAATAAAACCACTCCTACACTAGCATTTTATGTTCCTCAAAAAATCCTTAATTTAACAAACTAGCACTGTTAATACCTCAAACCCTACTTATTTGGATAAATATTTCCATTTACCCTAAATGCTAAAAAATAGTTGTTATTCAACTAACGGTACGATTTAATGGATATTGATTGAATTAATTAAGAGAGATCATTGAGGAGAGACATCGTTGCAGATTTATTCATATAGCATCCCAGAATTAGATTCTTATTACACAAGTATTCCTATTTATAATAAGGACTACCAAGTTATAAGTATCCTCAAAAAAAATCGCCATCGTATCCTAACACAACTGTCTCATATGCTTCTACGATATGGAATGCCCTACTGCTATAATGCTTTTTCAATGAATAATCATCCAATATACAAAATTGATTGTGTATTTACAGGTGTTCGTTATACACTTTATAGCTGCAGTACAATGGATAAGGTTTCAATAACACAAAATCGTGTGCAATTAATTGAAAAGGTGCAATCTTTTATGCTCAACGGGGACGTGTATCAATTTGAGAAAGACTACACTTATTCAGGAACCTTAACGTTAAATGGTGAAAAAATTGCTGTAATTAGAAATTTAAATAGTACAAATACAAATTTAACGAATCGTATCCACATTGAAGCAATCGATGATGACATCGCCTCTCTAATTGCTATCATGTATCAAACATTTGTCTATTAAAAAATGTTTGATACTGTTTTATTTCATGCGCTTTAATGGCAGAATTGATTCTAAAAATTTTTGTAAATTAATCCTGTCTTTATAACGCGCCCTTAAAATTTATCTATTTTTTCAATGCATAATAAAAAGCCACACCTTGATAGAAGATGTGACTAATTACATTTGATTAATCAAATTCTAAAACATTTTTTTCTACTACTACTTTGTAAACATCTATAGTACTAATTAAAATCGTTTTATAATGTTCTGTTTCAGTAAATGAATACCAAGGCTTCTCATTGAACCCGTTAGAAATTTCTTCTACAAATGTTTCTTGTTCAATATTATTCTTGATTTTATATTCTTCTTCATGACCCTCGTTAAAATAATACTTCACTTTATATTCATACTCCATAAGTTAACACCTCCCATCTACCTATATAATGGATTGTAATGACCAGAAATATGAGCATAATAAAAAGCCACACCTAGTTAGGTATGGCATTTTATAAGTAAGCTTTCACTTTTGGCTCACTCGCTCCATTTTCAGATTCAATTCTGCTCACACAATACTTTAAAATACACGCTCATTCTTCTTCCCAATTAACAGACATACCTCTCCAAAAGCCAATGTATATTATTGAAGGTTTTCCATTGGGTTAGTAGAATTTTTCTCCAGAACAAATTTTATTACTTTTACAGTATTCTTTGCCTCTGCTTTGTTAAATAGCGCTTACTGCACATTACTCAGTATTTAAGGGCTCAATATAAAAATACTTTTATAAAGTAAATAATTAAACTGACTGCAACAACCGTATTGAACACCAAAGCAATCTTATATTGAAACCTAATTTTAAATAAAGACACCAGTATATTATGAAGAAGTAAATATATTGTTAATACAACAAAATGCATGATAGAAAACACGAAACTCATTGTGATTAAAGAAAAACGACTTAAATCTCCTGGATAACTATCTGCAGCTGTAAAACGTATACTGCCCACAAAAAGTACAGTTATCCATTGCATATAGTAGGTTAAGATAAACACTATTAAAAAATAAACTACATAAGATAAATATTGAAAAAATGACTTAATATCCATTTCACACTCCTTAACTAAATGAGAGTATTGAACTCTGATTTCTATGTATGATTAGTTACAATAACGATAATATTATTAGATTTGTTGCATATTTCCTATAACCCGTTATACATAATTAAAAAAGCACCGAAAATTAACGGCGCTTCGTTTTTCTTTGATTCTTTCGAGTTTGATGACTTTTTTAGTTGGTCACTCGCTCCATTTTCAAATTCAATTGTGCACACATAATTCTTTAAAATTGCACCCTTTACAGTGCCATTTTTCAAGGGTTTTCTCAAATCCCTCAAAGTCTACAGGTTCATTCGAGAAAATATCCGCCTGATATTTTTTCATTTCCAGCACACTTCGCTGAAACGTATGTAAAATATTGTCCATATCAAATGCTGTAAAGGTGTATTTTTTTCGTTTACCCGTCAATAAATATTCATTATAAACATCAATCTGATCAAGAGATACGCGATATTTTTGCTGAATATAGTAAGCATAGAGTGCTAACTGTTGGCGATCATCATCGGACTCTCCACCTGTTTTCCAGTCGATAATAATCCACTTGTCTGTCATCTCATCAAAATAATGAAAATCCATTACGACAAAAACTTGTACCCCCTCGATTTTCATAGAACGAAATTGTTCAGGCTCACCGATTCGTAGCGAGCCTTTTTGTGCAGTAATTTGCTGGAACGTTTCACTGTTAAGAAAGTTATCAAACACAGCCGTCATGCGCTCCTTATAGTCCTGTACGAGTTCAGGATTTAACTTTCCTTCGTAATAAATTTCTTGCATCATATGAAATTTATTAGGCTTATGTCTCCATAAATCTACATGACGTGTAGAATCGATAAAAGCGGCATTAAGCTGGCCACGTGCACGATTGACTAATTCAGCTACAGTCGGAGTCTCGCGGGTTTGTAAATAATCATTGATCGATTGCTCTATTAAATGATGGACGATTTGCCCAAATAAAATCGGCATCGATTGAAGCTTTTTTAAGCGATAGACATGTTGATGATATGGCTCCACATTGTAACTTAGCCAGCCATTATGAGAAAAATAATATTCATAGCCATATTTTCGCGCACAGCTTGTTAACGTTTTATGACGTGACAGCGACCACGAAAAAGATGGATAAGGTGTGATTTCAAACATGTATACCGCCTCCTTATATCTGTTTTATCAATTTCGCCTTGGCGTAATTGCGTCTGGATTTTGAATTGTGCTCGCACAATTCAAAATCCGTGACATCCGCCGGAGGCTTTGGGCCAACATGAGGTTGGTCACTCAGTCATTGCCACAGGACGTGGCGTTCTTTGACTGAGTTCCTCTATTTCAGTAGATGTTTGGATACCCACTGAAAAGATATTATATCTCCATTTATCTCATCACCTTCATAGGTGATGTCTTCTACTGAATGAAGATAAAATCATAACCAAGCTGTACGATCAACACAATTGTTACAATACGCAACAATAGCTTTACTTGATTTGCATTAACCTTTCTGGCAAGGATAATGCCTATTTGTGCACCGATTACAGAACCAACCATTAATACGATTGTCAACGGCCAATCAATTTTACCTGTGGCAATATACGTAATAGAAGCTCCTGAGCACATCGCAAAAACACCTACACGCGACAAACCTACTGCTTTCATATAAGAGATTTTCTCATGTGCATATGTATAAAGTGCAAGTGTACTGCTACCAGGACCGAACATCCCATCATAAAAACCAACCCCTAAAAGGATTGGACCGTTTTTACGATTCATTGTAAAGCTTTCTTTTTCTCCAAATTCAGCCCCACCTAAAAAGGACATAACAAGGGCAAAGCCTAATAAAATGATGGCGATTAACGTTAATGTTTGACTGCTCATAAATGATGCAAACAAACCTCCGAGTGTACCACCTACTAAAGAAACAAGTAATACTGAACGCATTTCTGACCATACTATTTCTTTTCTTTTATAAATTGTATAGAAGCTTGAAAAAGCACTGACCATATTAGAAACCTTATTCGCACCGATCGCTGAATGGACAGGAACTCCTACTAACATCATAGTCGGTAATGTTATTAACCCGCCACCTCCAACTAACGTGCCAATGACATTGCCAATGATTCCAATTAGTAAAAACAACAAGTATTCCATCTAACCCTTCTTTCTATGACACACATGATGGTATTCTTATGATACAGTATAACAGACTGCAATTTTTTAAAGTTGAACTATGAGGTGAACGAATGCTTGAACAACAAAAAACACCTACACCACGCTTTTGTAAATCGCTAACGCTTATTGTCGCGACTATTTTTTTAGCTGGCATTACGGCAACGCTCATTCAATACAGTAAGCTCCCCGCTTCTATCCCCGTTTTGCAAAGCTTTAAGAGTGAACATGCGCAATTTGGTCCGAAAATCACCATCTTTTATTTACCTTTCATTGCCTTAATGCTATTTTTACTTTTACACTACTTAGAGATGAAAGCAGCTTATCCTATCCTACGCAAAAATAAGCCTAGCTTATCTCATATCCAGCGACAAAATGGAATCATTACCTTTTGTCTCATCAAAAATAGTATACTCTTATACTTTACATATTCATTATTCAATGATTTAACAGTTGCTTTAGGCCATGAACGTATTTTACAGCAGTGGCATGCTTATGTATTTCTATTTGTAATAAGTACAATATTTACAATGGGGATCGTGCGTGGCATTTTATTGAATAAAAAGGAATAGAGCATACCCTACGCTGTACTAATGTATGATAAATAACAGAGAATGTAGATTTAAAAAAGTTGTACTGTTTATAAAAATTATTTTGCCCCTTTAGATATGTTTTGTCTAAAGGGGTTTCTGTGCTCCTTTTATTATGAAAGACGCTTTTCAGAATGTGTACATCTTTTTTTCGATTCATTTATTTTTTAAAGGATTAAAATGCAGTCTGTCGAATAGAAACAACTATAAAGAATAGATGGAATTTATGAGGGGGGAAGCTTTGTGACAAAAATTGCAATTATTTCAGATATACATGGGAATAAAACGGCATTAGAAGCAGTGTTAAAAGACATTCGATTGAGAAAAATTGAAAGAATTTTTTGTTTAGGTGATTTAATCGGCAAAGGGCCACGAGGATCTGAATGTATAGAACTCATCCGAAAGAACTGCGAACGAGTAGTTCGAGGCAACTGGGATGTATTTATTCAATCCCCTACTGATAATGATTTTATACAGTGGTACAAAGATAGATTAACAGAAAAAGATTATGAGTATCTTGGTTCATTACCATTTAACATTGATCTTGAATTAAATGGACAATTAGTAAGGTTTTTTCATGCATCTCCAAGAAGTGAATTTGAACGTATCAGGGTTAATCATCCAATTGAAAAGCGTTTATCTATGTTTGAGAATAGTGAAATAACAAATTCAATCAATAACAATAAACTTCCTGATATTGTATTCTACGGCGATATACATACGACTTTTTTACATACATATAAAAAGGGTATTCTGTGTAACGTTGGGAGTGTCGGAAATTCACTTGACTTAACTTCAGCCTCATATGCGATCCTAGATGGAACACATTCAAACAATGCCATTCAATTTATTAGAGTAGATTATGACAGGCAGTCTGAGCTTATGATTGCTGAAGAATTGGGGCTGCCACAATTAGATAAATATTATGATGAAATTATGTTAGCAAAATATCGAAATGCTTAGAGCCATTTTTATTCTGGGGCGATTGTTATAAATTCGACAGATAAGATTCCATTTTGATCGATCATTTTTCAAATGGATTCTTTTTATTTACATGGATCCATTTGGCTTTTTAAATCATACTACTTTATTTCAAAACTACAGAAAAAAATAGGCTACTTGACGCCAAACAGCATCGAGTAGCCTAATATTTTACAGATCAGTTTTCATATGTTCAAAAGTATGTATTAACGCATATTTTTGTACGCCGCGCGCAAAGGCAATGCTTTCTTTCTGATACTGACCAAACGCGGCTTCATTCTTCAAGGTAGACGCATAAACCGCTTCAATTGCTGGCTGCATCCACGCCTTCGTAAGCTGATCGCTTCGCATGTCTGTTGTTCGTCCTTCAAGTGCAGCGATATAACATTTTGCGTAGCTAGTTAATGGCTCTTTATTTATTTTATTAGCCGCATCCTTTGCTTCCTCTAAATTCTCTTCCATTATTGCCTTTATAAATTTATAGTTATACTTTATAGCTGGCTGCTTATATGTTTCAATAGCTGTTTCTAAAGAATGAATCAAATCCTCTCTTGTACCATAAGCAGCTGCATAAAGATAAGCAAAAAAGGGATGCTTCTTGCGATCTTTTACTAACTTATCCACCAATTTCATATTATTAGTCCAGAATACAATATGTATATGTCTATAAATCATTGCGATGGCAATAAGGATAAAAATGCCGAGTACAATGGATAGGCGAACCCCAGCTAGTGATAGTAATAGCGCCAACATAAAAATGACCAAATAAAATATGGCTAGTTTTGTAATTTTCATAATTCGTCCTATTGTAATTTCCTTCGCATTTTTCGAGAAAAAATAAAACCCGCTCCAAGGAAGAATATAAGTGCCATAAACTTCATGAGAGGAATAATAAATAACTTGCTAATCACGAGAACAACAAGGATATAATAGACCACCATTGCCAGTAATAATAATGTTAGTTTATTCACCGTACCCCCTACTTTCATTCAGTGCTGCTTCAATGGCCGCTAATGCTTTCGGTCCCATCCCGTGTAATTTTTTTAACGTCGATAAATCAACCTTTTCCAATTGCTCTAATCGTGTATACCCTGCCGCATTTAATGCACGTATAGCAGGCTTCGCTACGCCCTTTGGCCATTCCGTCATTTATGCTCGTCCCTTCCTTTTTCGTCTAGTAAGTATCTCTGTTCCTATAATACCTATAAATAGTATAGCTAGTGAGGCGACATGATAATCAACGAAAAAAGTCGTAAATGCTATATTATAATAACGGCATATCGCGGTGATAATCCGCCCTCCCATTAATATAAAACCGATAACCAAGCATCCTTTTACTACCCGCTCGATGAATTGCATTTCTATCACTCCTCTGCTTTATTATGCAATCGAACATGATTAAATGCAAATGAGCTAGGTCTTTAGAGTAGATTAAACATGGCCATGAAAGAGGCGAACAGATTGCCAATGCCATGTATGCCCCAGCTTGTTATGATGGAGCCATTGGATTTTCGTTCATTGATCCATCCCATTAAATAACCTGCAAAACCGGTTGCTAAAACAACTAACACTACAACCACTAAAGGAATATAAGAAAAAAACATCCATCCATGTAAAATACCAAATAGTAAACTTTGCATGATATTTCCGATTTGAAAACCAAACTTATGCATGAATCTTTTCAGTAAAAAGCCTCGGAAGAACAACTCCTCTGATAATCCTGTTTGTACAATTGCATAGAAAAGTGCAGGAATGAGCGCTGAAAGACCAAGCCCTGTAAAACGATTTGACGCTAAGATTGAACTGTCTAGGTAGAAATAGCTAATTGTAAAAAGTGGTCCGAATAATAAAACAAAAATGACTAAAAACCATACAAAATAATTACCTTTGTTTTCAATGACAGGCTTTCGAAGGCCGAGCCATGCTAAAAATGATTGTTCCTTTTTTGCTGAGAAAAACCACCAAATGAACGGTATAACAGACAATACAATGACCTGAAAAACTGCATTTATTACACTTTGCAAAATCATAATTGTTCCCCCTGTTCAAATGTTTTACATGAAGAATGACTAGCGATGGTGAAAAAGTTCTTCTCGGAAATCGCCGGTAGATCTACTTTATCGCCACTTGTTGTTCGAGATTTGCCGGTAACAACCACTTTTCCACCGCTTGACGTTCGAAATTCGTCAATGGTCAATATTCCTGTCCTCCTTCATGTTAAGCATAGTAAATAGCAGAGTTAAATTCAATTTTATTTAATGATAATCATTAAATAATTATCCTTTATAACTAAAAATTGAATGTTAATCAGTATTTACCCATAAAAAATACGACTAGAAAAACACTAGTCGCTTTCATTTTTTATTCGGATTTCGCTCAATAAAGTCTGTAATTTCATCTTTTAATTCATAAACTAAATCAAAATAATGATTTTCGTTCATCGCACCCTTCTTTCGCCACTTTTGCATTTCTTGATAGTGAAATGTCACAAAATAATTTATTATTTCACGTTGGTCAATACCTTCCCTTTTTGCCATATCGATAATCGAAAGTCCCTCTTTCCAATATTGATCATACACTTCTTGCGTAATCCCAAGAACTTTACAAATAGCATCATAATTGTACTTTACATGGTAAACAACCTGTCCTTCCTCACCATTTGCATGTGGTTGAATTACATTTTTTGCATAACCAATTGGTGTAAAGCTCATCATAAATATGCTAGTTAGGAAAAGCTTTTTGAACGTTACTTTCATATAAACCTCCTTCATGTTTCCATTAGTATGTGAGGTTTAAAAAATCATATTCCTTCTGGATCACAATGCTTTTCGGAATGAATAACACCATTTCTCATACCCTAGTCGATCTTCATAAAAGCGATGTGCACTAATCCTTTGGATACCAGACTCTAAAGCAATATAGTGCGCCCCATTTTCTTTGCCCCATTGATGCAGATAATGCAATAGTTTCTCACCATAGCCTCTTGAACGATACTGCTCATCCGTTACTAAATCATAAACAAAAATATGGCGTTCACTGTAAAAGTTGACTCTCCAACTTAACCCGGCGACTGCCACCATTTTCATGTTTTCGTATAAAGCAAATAACATATAGCCATCTTGAGTCATCTCCTTTAACAATAGGAGATACTTTTCTACTGTTAATTCCGTACGAAGTTGCACCATTACGGCATATGCATCCACCCACTCCTGCTCCGTTGTTAATTGTTTGATGGTTACAGTCATTATTCAAACCTCCTTTTACCAATATTTAATATAATGAAATACTCCATCATCTATTTTCATTCCGAGCTTCTCATATAGTTTTTGAGCACGAACGTTATCTGTCGCTGTTTCTAAAGTTATATAACGCGCATCTTTCTGTAAACAATACGAATAGCACTGTTCCATTAGGGCCTGTGCTACCCCATGTTTCCTAGCATGCTCTGCCACAAATAGATCGTTTAAAATAAACGCCTTTTTCATTGCAACAGATGAAAAAGTAGGATAGAGCTGAACAAAACCAACTGGCCGCTCATCTAAATAAGCTAGAAAAATGACCGATTCCTCCTTATTTAAACGCTCCAATAGAAACTGTTCAGCCTGTTCTAAGTCAGATTGTTGACCGTAAAATTCTCGATAGGCATTAAATAATGGCACCACTTCCCCAACTGTTGCTAAAGTTACTTTACGAATCTCCATGCACTTATCTCCCCATTTCTTTTTTATAGGTCATTCTAGTATGATGATAAATAACAAACTGACATTTAAAAAGAAACAGTTCTAAATATTTTAACATGTCAAGGAGGGACTTTATGAAGGATTTTATTTTCTTATTCACAGATGCAGAGGCAAAATATAAACAAATTTATCAGCAAGTCAAATGGTTAATCGAACAAGGGAGATTGAAAACGAATGATTCTCTTCCTTCTATTCGACGGCTAGCCGATACTTTACATGTCAGTCGGAATACAACATTAACTGCCTATGAGCAGCTTGTAGCGGAAGGATTCATACGTGGTGAAGGCCGAAAGGGTTATTTCGTCAATGAATTTGAACAAGTGTTTCTACAGGAGGAGGAACGAACAAGCCTTACTCAAAACAGGAAAAATAACCGTGAAGATATTATCATTGACTTTCGTGCTGGCGCTGTCGATCAACAGCATTTCCCTTTAAAAATATGGCGTCAAATAGCTAATCAAGTTTTACCTTTAAACGAGTGCTATCAATATGGCGATCCTTTCGGTGAGCCCCTTTTAAAGGAACAACTTGTACATTATTTACTTCAAGCTCGTGGGGTTCATGTAAATGAAGAGGACATCATTATTGGTAGCAGCACGCAACAAATGTTAATTTATCTAGGGTTTCTATTAAAGCAGGATTTCCAAAGTGTTATTTTAGAAGACCCTGGCTACAACGGTGCACGGGAAGCGTTCAAGCTTCATGACTTTCATATAGAGACATTACCTGTGTTGGAAAACGGTGCGCAGCTTGAGCATTTAACGCAGTTTCATTCGCGCCTACTCTATGTCACCCCTTCTCACCATTTTCCATATGGTGTTTCCATGAGCATTCAGCAACGACAAGCTTTAATTCAGTGGGCCAAAAATGTTGATGGATATATACTTGAGGATGATTATGATGGTGAATTTCGTTATACGCAACAGCCATTTCCTGCTCTCGCCTCAATCGACAAGTCACACGTTATTTACATGGGGACATTTTCAAAATCATTTTTACCAGCGATTCGTTTAAGTTATATGGTGCTACCAAAAGCACTTGTTCAGCCCTATAAAAAACGCTTTGCCCATTTCGAACATAACGCCTCGTCCTTACATCAATTAACAATGGCGAAATTCATGGAACAAGGCGAATGGACACGTCATATTAAAAGAATGCGTATCACCTATAAACATAAAATAAATACACTTGTAGGGGAACTTAACAAGCAATTCGGAGAAAAAATTACAATTCTTGGAGAGCAATCTGGGCTTTATATATTGGTTAAAGTGCATACACAATTTTCAGAAGAACAGCTCATTCAAAATGGACAACAACACGGAGTAAAAGTTTACCCTACGAGCCCCTATTTTCTACAACAGCCAAGTTCAGTGCCAATTATTCAATTAGGCTTTAGTAAGTTAAAAATGGAGGAAATCATCCTAGGTGTGCGACTGCTAAAAAAAGCTTGGATCACAAAAAATAAGCCATAACTGTAATGGTTATGGCTACTCATTTTCTCGATAATCATATGTTTCATCAGGCACATTCAATGTAACACCGTTAATACTGACTGTATCATCATCGCTCCAGTTAATGTACGCTTCATGTTCCCGATATTGCCAATATATTTTCTGAGATTTTCTCCTCTCATGATTGAAAATCAATTCTCCCAATACCGCATAAGAGGTCGTCGCCCCAGCATCTGAAACATAAGCTTTCACCGTATAGGTACCTTGTGGTGATGTAGATTCAGCAATCAAATCTTGTTTAAATCTAGACCAATCGAAAAATAACCAATAAATACCATAACCTAAAATACCAGCAAAAATCAAAATCCAAATAAGTAGCACTAGAAGAGTTTGTTTGTATACCTTCTTGCATTGTAGCTTCTCGGATTCGTTCATCTGTATCCCCCAATCTGTTTATATAAGAAACGATATTAGCAAAATAGAAGTTTCCTTAATTAGGAAGTGGGGGATTATTTATACTATAGATTAGTTCTTTCGCTAACCCGATAACTTTTCCATTGACCCCGATCAGTTCTTTCACTGACCCGATCAATTTCCCCCTGGACCTATAAAAAAAGGAATCTGCACAGGCTGTCTCTGCACAAATTCCCATACTTTTTTTAAAAATAATCAATAAACGTTGGAATGCCAATTGGTAGTACCGTCTCTAGTAATGCAATTTCAATGGCATTGCCTTGTAAACGCTCAATTTTTTCTAAATAGCTCGGTCGTTTATATCCTAGTAACATTGTGGCAAGCGTTTGGACCGTTAGCTGAATAGCATTTTCTGAATGTGTATCACTCACCATTTCGACTGCAACTTTTCCATTTTGCTTTGTGATGACAAATGTGCCATTATTCCATGCCACAATGCGATCACTAACAGCAAGTCGAAGCTGAAAATCATTTCCCGTGAATGGATAGCGTAGCAGAAATTCTTTTACGTCTACAATTCGTGCCATAAAATAAGGGGATACCTTTTGAATAATCTCACTATCTTCTAGTAAAAAGGCAACGGCTTCATTGCCAGTTGTTTTACCATAGACATTATAAATCATCGAGCTATGTGCTGAGACAAAATTCCATAGGCCTTTACGCGCCTCTTCCTGCAAATAGACAATTTCGTCGATGTAATAATTTTCCTCCATAATGCGGTAAAACATATAACCCTGTGGAAGATCATCCTCATCGTAATACACCGCTGCCTGAAGGTTCACATCACTATCAATAAATTTTTCTTCCCAAAAATCTTCCTGAAACTTTTCATTCCAAGCAATACTATTACGGACCATAACACCATGCGTCTTCTTAGCATAGCGCGCATAAATGGTCACAACATCTTCATGTTTCGGATCAACACGGCGTATTTTACCGTTTAACCCTTCATAATGAGGAAGCTGCGTATCCTTGACCTGAAACTCCACAATATCACTCATAATTTCCCAGCCCTTTTTTCGGTAATAAGGGATAGAATATGGAAATAAATAGGATATGCATAATCCCTCGTTTCGCATCCGCTCTAGGCTCTCAATAATAAGGCTCTCCATCAAACCATGCCTAGAATATTCAGGGTACGTTCCGACCGCAGTAATGCCTCCCATTTCATAGATCCTACCATGAACATTTACCTCAAAAGGTAGGCTTAAAATTTGAGATACAAGATGCGAACCATCGAACCAACCAATGGCATGCCCCTCATTAAATTGCTTACTTTTGGCATTTACAAAGCGACGATCCTTATGAATGGACATGGACATTTGAAAAACATAATTAAGCAAATCGATTGACTGTGCCATTTCATCTAATCGTATTTCTCGCATGACTAAGCCTTTACGTTGATTCATGATTCTCTCTCCTCATCAAATAACTCTGAAAAAATGGATTCCGGTGCATTTAAAAAGCGCTTCGTGACGATGTAATGAATGGTATCTTCATAGCGAACAGACTCAATGTCCCCATTATCAAAACTATAGATTGTCGCATTTGGATAGCCAAGCAAAATAGGTGAATGTGTGGCAATAATAAATTGTGCCTCATGCTCTAAATCTTTAATAATTTTGAGTAAGCTTAGCTGTCTCGTTGGTGACAACGCGGCTTCAGGCTCATCCAATAAATAAATGGCCTTACCTTTAAAGCGATGCATAAATAGCGATAAAAAGGACTCACCATGTGATTGATGATGTAGAGACTTACCACCAAAAGCGGTATATTTTCTTGTATCTTCTAACAAATCAATATGACTTGCAAATTGATAAAATGTTTCTGATCGTAGGAAAAAACCATTCGTCACTTTCGGCATCCATGACAAACGGATATATTCCCCCAGTGAAGATTCCGCCTTATGTACTTCATATAAATTTTGACGACCGCCACCCGCTGTATTAAAATCACAGCGATCCGCAATTGCCTCCAGCAGTGTTGATTTTCCAGAACCATTTTCCCCAACAAAGAAAGTCACATTCGTAGGAAACTCTAGCTCCTGTAAATCCTGCAAACTTGGTATATTAAAAGGATACTGGTCTTTATCTACAATATCTCTCTGTAATACCTTACATGATTTTAAATACATTTTGTTTCCTCCCTTACTACTATTATACCGCGTTTACGCTACTCTGAAACCGCCCTTTTCTCTAAATACAAGCTACACACGCCTAAAATAAACAAAAGACTTATTCCTAGAAGGGATACGGGTGACCAGGATAGCCTTGTATCAAACATCTGAAAGAAAAAAGTGAATATTGGAACAAAGCATAAACTCATCATTATGATTAAGGTCGAACAATACTGAATACCTATCTGCAATAAATACATTGGAAGCATGACACCCACTGCTGTTACTGCGATTATCCATGAAATATTTCCCGAGAAATATTTAAAAAATATGTCGAAAGTCGCGAAAAAAGATAATAAAATTATGCCGTAATAACGATTCGCTAAAATCATTGAAGTCGTCCAACCTGCCTCACTTAATCTCTTCGAATATATCGTACATAGGACAGCTCCAGCCCCACAGCCAACACTTGCTATTAATGCTAAGATCACGGGCCATGTTATGTCCATTTGAACAGCTGATTTCCCACTAACAACTGCTACTATTAATATAGTACAAGCGATAAATGTCCCTATGGCAATTACCCATTGTGCTTTCGGAATTGATTCCTTGGCGAAAACGGCTAACACCAATACAAAAAGTGGTCCAATGCCCATCTCAAGTGCACTTACAATCGCTGACTCTACATATTTTAAAGCGAAATAAAACCCCATAAATGCTAACACGGATGCGACATTTAACTTCACTACATCATTTATATTTCCCTTCCACCGATTAGCTTGTTTCTGTTTGCGTGCAAAGAAAGAGAAATATATAGCTGTTATAAAAAAACTAATACCAGTAAATAAAAATGTTGGTACTTCCTGCACCTGCTTCGCATAGAAAACCTGGCTCATCGATGTTAGAAGTGCTGATAAAACTAGTGCCATTAACCCCACTGTCGTTGCCTGTTTTTTTGTTATTTCCATCCCATTGTCCCCCTTTTTTCGACACCCATCTTTATGTTTTAACGTTTTGTCGATGTAGTTGGGCTTTCAAGAAGCCATTTCTAGTGAAGCGTTTCCCATTTCTCCTGTTCCATTTCCCAAAATAAAAAAACCTCGTCTCCAAAAAACATAGAGACGAAGTTATCCGCGGTACCACTCTGATTAGCTAAAAAGCTCACTTTACTATAACGGTAGCAGCCGTTTATGCTTACTTTCTTCAGCATAAAAACTCCTGGACGAGTTCATAAATGGTTTGCGATGATTTCCACCAGCCATCATCTCTCTAAAGCAAACTACACTCATTACTACTTCCAATCATTGTTAATTTATTTCGTTACATCATAATCGATTTTCATTTTTTCGTCAAGCCACTAAAATGCTTCCAAAATAGGATCCGCCGCAGTATAACAAATGTTCTATACGATAGGTTCATATCATACATTGAGTAAAACCTTCCCCCTTCTAATAAAAATCTCTGTCTCTTTTACAATACAAACGAACATTCAAGGAAGGTAAGAAACTCAAGCTTTTTTCTAGGTTTAATAAAAAAAGTTATAAGGAGAAAAAATATGTTTGTAACTCACTTTTATGAAAACAAAACGTCCGTTTTAAGTCAGCTACTAGTTAGTCTTCCAACTGTCGAAGAGATCATAAAAATTAAAGGACGTAAAGCAAAAGTTGTTCAGATTACTCAAATAGACGACTACAACTATCAAGTTAGTATCATTTTTGAAAAAATACCTAAAAAACAACCATTAAAAGAAATTGGGAAGAAAAAGAGATAGCTCTTCCCTTTTAATCTGCCGACGCTATCATTTAATGGTAGCGTTTTAACTTTTAAAAAGTGGGAATCGAATTCTACTAAAACTTTCATTGCAAATTGTTCTTCATAAGCATAAATATATACAAGCAAAGTATTTGACTTTTCAATTGATAACGATTATCATTATCAATAGATTATTTCTTTACTCCAAAATGCTTAATTCAGAATCCCCCCTATTTTTTTGAAACAAGCATGTATCAAACGGATATTCTTACATCAGACTAAGAATATCCGTTTTTTAACTTCTTTGTGCAAGCACAAAGCCGAATCGGACACAATTATGCCAATGCAAAATTGGTGATTATTAATTGGAGATTTACATAAATAAAGGAGCTGTTTTACATGGATTATCGTATTGAAAAAGACACAATGGGTGAAGTTAAAGTCCCTGCAGATAAAATTTGGGGTGCTCAAACGCAGCGCAGTAAAGAAAATTTCCAAATCGGTACAGAAAAAATGCCAATTGAGTTAGTTCAAGCAATGGCTATTTTAAAGAAAAGTGCTGCGCTCGCCAATAATAAACTAGATAAACTTTCAGATATTAAAGCAAATGCGATTGTGCAAGCAGCTGACGAAATTTTAAATGGTCAATGGGACGATCAATTCCCTCTTGTAGTTTGGCAGACTGGTAGTGGCACACAATCAAATATGAACGTCAACGAAGTAATTGCGCACCGAGCAAACCAAATTTTACAAAGTGCTGGTGAAGCTGATCGTATTCATCCTAACGACGATGTCAACAAATCTCAAAGCTCAAACGATACTTTCCCAACTGCTTTGCATATTGCTGCCGTGTTAAAAGTAGAAGATTATTTACTTCCTCGTCTACGCTTACTAAAAGCAACACTGGATGACAAAGCAGAGCAATTCAAAGATATTATTAAAATCGGTCGTACTCATTTACAAGACGCAACACCACTTACTTTAGGTCAAGAAATTAGTGGCTGGGTAGCAATGCTTGCTAAATCTGAGCATATGATTGTCCAAAATATTGAATATATGAAAGAACTAGCGATTGGCGGAACAGCAGTTGGTACGGGTATAAACGCACATCCTGAATTTGGTGAGCGTGTAGCAACGGAAATTAGTGTTCTTACTGACAAACATTTTACTTCAGCCGCAAACAAGTTCCATGCACTAACAAGTCATGATGAAGCCGTTATCGCACATGGCGCATTAAAGGCTCTTGCAGCTGACTTAATGAAAATTGCCAATGATGTTCGTTGGTTAGCGAGCGGTCCTCGTTCAGGTATCGGTGAAATTACGATTCCAGAAAACGAGCCAGGCTCATCTATTATGCCTGGTAAAGTAAATCCAACGCAAAGTGAAGCGATGACAATGGTCGTTACACAAGTCGTTGGCAATGACGCAACAATTGCCTTTGCCGCTTCCCAAGGTAATTTCGAGCTAAATGTCTTCAAGCCTGTCATTATTTACAACTTCTTACAATCCACTCGCCTACTTGCAGACACAATGAAATCATTTAATGATCATTGCGCTGTAGGAATTGAGCCAAATAAAGAAGTGCTTGATCATAATTTACAAAACTCATTAATGCTCGTAACTGCATTAAACCCTTATATCGGTTATGAAAACGCGGCAAAGATCGCGAAGAAAGCCCATAAAGAAGGTACAACTTTAAAAGAAGCAGCAATTGCATCAGGGTTACTAACAGAAGAACAGTTCGATGAATACGTGGACCCTGCGACTATGATTTATCCAAATGTAAAATAATATAAATGTAAGTTGGGCACATGATGGTTATAAAACGTTGGTATATCAATGTTTCAGATATTATCCTCCCTTATGCACCTAGCAAGTTAATGCATAATATAGCATGTTTTTGGGGCTAAGTGGGGCTAGATTGGGGCTAATAAATACGGCGAGCGTGTGTACAGGAATGCGTGAGTAAGAAAGATTGGGGCTATTTGCTTCAATCTTTTTTTGTTGGTCAATATAAGTAAAGCTTACTTACATAAAAAATAGCACTGCTAGGCACAGTGAGTTTCTGGAACGTGATGTAATAAAAGCACCCTCGAATGAGAGTGCCTTCTTTTAAATTACTTTAACTATTTAATAGTTTCAAACCACTTTTTAGATAATCTCCTAGTGGGGCTTTCCCTACTATCTGGTTCACTTCTGCTTCTTTAGAAACCCACGACAGACTTAAAAAAACCTCGCTATATAATAATTCAGGCAAAGTATTTTCGTAATCCTCTGGGTCTCTGCCTAAATACATTACGGTTTGTATAAATTTCACTTCTTCGTAACTTCTATTCATCAGAAAATCCTTTAACTTATTTTCTTCTAACTCCATTTTTTTGCCGTCTTCAGATTCAAGAAATTCCATAAATTTCTCCATAGAACCAGGCACACTTTCAGGCTGCATTTTCTCTCCAATTAATCGACAATTTTCTGCCAACTCTATAACTTGCTTTACTAAACTAACTTTTTCATATGTTAAAAAAGCCATAAATATCCCTTCCTTTCATCTACTCAATTCACCAAAAGGAAAGCGTTTCCTTCTAAACCGAATAATAGAAAAGACTAGTTTATGTTTCATCATATTCACTAATCTACACTAAAAAACATCTGCTGTAGCAAGTGCTTATTTTATTACTTATCTTTATTCGCATTTTGTTGAGATTCAAGTTCATTACGTTTTTGTTCTTCTTCCAACCGTTCTTTATAGATGCGTGGTGCTGATGTTCTCATGAAGAAAGCATGCATACGTTGTTGTGTTTCAATAGATGGTATGGTTTTCAATGGTAATCACCTCACTTTCCTTAAAATACGTGAATGGAACCAATTAACTCACTTAGTGTTACCTGCCACGTTGTACAAGATTGGATAACGAAAGGTTCCACGATCTTGTTTTTGTATAAAATTGCTGTAACTTGAGTCTGTTCTTATATTAACCTTAAATCAAATGGAAAAACACTACTACAATACTATGCTCCTTCCGAATGTCTTCAACTTGCAAGTTGTAGTTACTGCTTGTCTATTTTGAATAACTACTATTTCAATTAATTTCCTCCCCCCTATTAGCTTTCTGTTACAATTTGGTTAGAAAGGTAGGTGATAGATTTGATAAACAATAATTCTGGTAACAACAATCCAAATCAGTATCAAGAACTTACAGATGAACAAAAAGTTATTATTCAAGATTGGATTTTTAAAAACTTTGAACGTATGGATCGTTTTAATCTTTCTAACAGCTCATACAACCTGAAACACCTTTTTGAAAACTCACCAGAAGGCTTTTATATTACAAATGGTCAATTTAAAGGTGCTATGTTAGCCGCTGAATACAATGTAAAAGACGAAAAAGAAATAAATTGGAATTTTAACGTTTCAAAACGTTCAATCGAAAGAGTAAAAGAAAAAATATATTCAAATTAAATGTTTAAACTTCATGTTCTTCTAAAATAGTCGTGGTCAATTTATTCATTCCTCAGTTGCTGCTGTTACAGCAAGTGAGGCTTTTTTATTTTCTTCGCTTTTATCCACAACTTTCGCTACTGTTTCAGTTATATACGTTAACACTTCCTCAAAGCTTTCTGGTTCCCTACCAAATTCTTTAGTGAATGTTTTTATATTGTTTTCCATAGTAAAGTAGTTCCAACCTTCTACACTGTTTATATCAAGCTTAGTAGCTGCATCAATCGATTGCTCTGATTCACTTTTAATCACTATCTCATACAATTCTTGTGCATGAATGTTAAGAGTATCAACTTCTTCTGACATATCCTTGAATAACGGAAAGAATGCCATATCAATTAAACGTACTGTATCTTGAATTTCTAAAATAGACAGACATGCCATACCACGATTCTCATGCCAGCCTTTATGTGTAATATCATCAAGTTTATTTAGTAAACGAGCTACTTCATTCTGTACAGTTTTTAATTGAATCATTTGTGCAGATAAGTTATATACGTTGCTACTATTTTCATGTGCGACTGTTTCTAATATGTGTTGTGTATGTTGCTGCATGTTCTTATTCCCCTTTTCATCTATGTTTTATTTAGTTGCGACTGCATTCAAAAGTAATTGTTTGTTACGATCAGACATTACGCGCCATTCTTTAACCGTTACTTTCATTTGCATTCACTTCCTTTCTTATTAAATACTTCTGTTGGTCCAATACGTTCTGATAGCCAATTGTAGAAAGGCACTGGACGCTCATTTACAGGTTTTTTCTTCTCAGATAGTTTATTTGTTATGGGATGCTTATATCTACGTTGTAATGCCTTCTTATGAGCCCCTACGAAAATGGCACGTATTGTTTTAGTAACCTTCAGCACTCCTTCTTTAATATCGTTGGCCATTTTAAAAATGATGTTCTTGGCCATAATAAATTCTTGAATGTTACTTACATTAGACGCTAGTACTACTTTATGTAGCTCATCCTTAAAGCTATCCGGAAGAGGTAATGAATGCATAAAATCATGAAGCATTTGCTGGTACTCATTCATGTATTCTTTGCTTCCCTCTATTTCAGCATGTGCACTGCTGTAAACGGCTTGTAATGAAACTGCATCACTTTGTATCACTTCTTGTTCAGAAGGCTTGTCAGAGCTACCACATGTTTCAGATTGGTTCGGCAAAATTATATATATGTTTGCACCACGACCTCCCTTCACCTTAGTAGTTTCATGTTTCTTGATTATCCCTAGCGATTCCAGTTTTGAAGTAGCTCGAAAAACTGTCTTTGTGCTGATCTCCAATGCTGCAGCAATTGTGGAAGCTTTTAAATGACATGCTCCTGGATACTCTAAGCTGTGACTAGCAAGCTTGAAAACGATGGCACGTTCTGATTCAGTCAAATCATAGTAATGAACAGCCATGTGTTCCTCAACAGCTGTGTCCATATCTGCTACTGATTCAAATGTTGTATATTGTGCTAAGTATTCGAATGCCATCGTTTTCACCTCACTTTCCATTTCCAAATAAATTAATAAACTACATGTACGGATCCATCTTCACCGATTTGAATCGGTTGTCCATCAACATCATCGAAATAAATGTAACCACCCCAGTTGCCATCGAACTGTCTTTCTCTACTTCCTAGGTTGTAACAGTCACCATAGCGCTTTTGAAAATAAGCGCGCGCCTCAGTCACATTTGAGAAACGAGGAAAATTAGCTTCATCTTCTCTTGAAATTACAAAACCAAAGTATGTCATAGTGTTTCACCTCTCTTTCCTGCAGCATGTCAGCTATTTCTGGTCCATTTACCGACTAACCTTCGATGGTCTGTTTCGTAAAAATTCATTCACTAATCTAAACTATATATTCGCCTTTCTAAACACATAATATTCTTTCCTAAATTAATTGTCAATAATATTAAATAAAAAGTTTAGAATACTAAACTTGAATGGTATAATTAAGGAAATGGAGGAAGGAGAAGATTATGTCATTTGAATATAAGCAGTTATTTAAAACGATGATTGACCGTGAAGTTACACGAGAAGAATTAAAAAAGGAGTTGCAACTATCTTCTGCCACAATGGCAAAACTCGCAAAAGGTGAAAATGTTTCGATGGCTGTGTTAGATAAATTATGTAACTATTTAAATTGTGAAATAGAAGATATTATCCAGCATAATAAAGCCAAAATAGAAGATTAAATAATCAAATTTGGAGGGGTATTATGATTGGGGTAGTCGGAACGGCTCATGTGAAAATTTTTGATGACAATGAATTAAATAAACTTCATATTGATCAAGAAAATCTTAAAGTTAACATTTTGAAATCTGACGAAAAATCAGGTAATTATGTAATTAAGTTTTTTATTACGATACCGTACAATTCAGATTACAAATGCTTAAATGACTATAAAAGTTTTGTTCACCCAACACTTAAACAACATATACGAGTTTTCATTATCTCGACACAAATTATTGAAATAGTGGAACTGGGAATCCAGCCAATTAAACATATCTCACAATTATAAATCAAAAAACACTTCCGGCTCATCGTGCAGCTGAAAGTGTTTTTCTTTTGACCATAATAAAAAGCAACCACATTTCTGCAGCTGCTTGATTATATATATTAATTATTAAGAGCATGTTTTAAAAGATTAAAAGAATAAATGATTAAGATTCAAATTTTATAGGTTCATGCTTACTCCCACAATGGTTTTCAGTATTTTAACGATAGGACATTGCAGTGGGACATTAATACCATAATAAGGACCACCCATCATCACGGAGGATCTTTTTCTATATTATTTACTAATCCTTTACTTATATATTTTCAGTTAATTTACCTTGAAATTCTTTCAATAATTCAGCATATTCCTCTTTATCTTCAATACTTACCCAATCCAATTCGTTCAATTTTAAAGATACTTCAGAAACCAATTCTTTAATATCTCCAATAGAATCATTAAGTTTATTCAAATCAGTTGATAATAGCGTCTCCATTAATTGACCATCAAATTTGCTCCCTGCTAACGGATCCTCACGTAAGTATTCAATGGCCTTATTGAATGCCAACCCCTCCAAAATGTTCTGTTCTAACATTCTAATAACATCCATAGTTGATATATCATCAATCTGTTTATTATAAAGTTCCATATACCATTGTTCCAAGCTATGTTCATCATTTTTATGTGGTGCAGGTAGATTATAAATTTCACCAATTTTCTTGCTTATTGACATTTTTTTCATTCCTCCATATCCGGAAAATAAATCTTCAATTTTTTTAATATATCTATTTACTTTATCTAAAGCCTCTTGCAATATCTTACGTTCAGTTTCATCTAAATTGGGATTCTTTAGTGAACCTTCTAATCCCTTTTTGATTTTATTTAAACCTTTATAAGAATCCTTCATTTCCTTCAAATGGTTCCAATATCCACCGCCTGGTTTAGGTACTGGATTACCTTGCAGATCTCGAAGCGTACCAGTAAAATCACTATCTTTTAGATGGCCTTCCACAATATTATCCAAAGTCTCTAAATTTCTTTTTTGTGCTCTTGATAGATTTTCACCTGTCTCTGTATCCTCCGCTTCTCTAGCCTTTTCCTCATCTTTGGCTCTAATAAAAACATATTCAGCGATTGATTCATCAACACCAGTTCCAGATGCAATTTCAGGTACTGTAGCATCACGTATTTTTACACCTGTAGCAACATCTATCCAAGAACCTACCGCTGTATCTAAAACAGCCGTAGTACCATCTACAGTATTTAAAAGTGGTTGTTTCCAATCGGCTACACCTTCCCACGGTATACCATCTGGCAATTGTAATAAGGTTTGTCCATCAGTTGATAAGCCAAGTCTATAGCCATCTTGTGTATATGCTTGTGCACCTGGATTATAAACACCAAGTTGACCATTAGGGATAGCACGCTCTCTTATCCATTCGTCCAAACGACTATAAGTACTTGCATCAGGACTAACAACAGTTCCGTCTTGATATTCCAATGAAATACGTGCACCAATGGTAGCACCAAACGAAATCATACCTGCAGGAGTTTTAACATTACTTGCTGCTTGCGCCAAAACATTATATTCAGCAAGTGATAATTCACCTAAATTTATAGATGCTTTGCCAGAACCATTAACATAAATTTTTGCATAGTCATTTTTATCACCAAATGTCCCTGACTTCAATAAAACTTCAAAAGAGCTATACGCGCGACTTTTTGCATTATTAGAATCTGTATATGTTAACAACAGACTATCAGAACTAACATTTTCAATAGACAACATCGCATGACCACCGCTAGATAAAGATGTATATTTTACACCACCTACACTTGTGCCTGTATTATCACCAAACGTTGGTTTAAGCGCATCCAACGCACCTGTTATCCAATCTCCTACAGTAACAATACCGTCAGCCATTTGATCAAGACTGGATAAAAAATTTTGTTTCATATCAGGCGCCATTTTTGTCCAAGATTCTTTAGCTGTCTGATACATAGCGTCCACATTGTCTTTTAAATACTGCTCTGCATGCATAGCACCAGTGGCAAGGGCAAGTGTACCTGTAACTACAGTGGCATATGTTGCAGAAGCCCATTCTTCATAATTCGTAGTCCAGGTATTAGCATAAGCTTCTGAAGTTTTAAAAGCACCATAGTTCGTACTAAATAAAAGTAACAGTGCCATTAGAATGATTAAGATTTTATTAATTAACTTTGTACTATGTAACATTTCTAACTCTCCTTTTTAAAATTCTACATATACCAATATACCAAAACTACCATATATAACCTTAAAAAGGAATATTATCTGTACAAAGATACCTTACTGTGAATATATCAAATTACTTATTTTGTTATCTTGATTGTGGAAGGCTATCCCTTTTCTCTAACCAATTATAGAAAGGCACAGGACGTTCTCTATGCTGTTGGCCCTCCACAGAGGATGATTTAGTAAGCTTATTACTTAAACGCTCTACAGCTTTACTATACGCCCCTATAAATACGGCTCTTTTGATATTTCAAGCAAATTTCAATATTATTAATGTTGGCGATAGATAAAATATAAATGAGGATTTCAAAATGAACAGATTAGAACAAACAACCCAAGAATTACTGGAAGCTGGTTATACGATTGAGGAAATTAAAGCAGCCTTTGAGGATTATTGAACAAGCTAAACAGTCCGATACGGAACGTGGAACAGATAACTAACAAAGTTGTTTGTTTTTATTATGTTTTTGGTCACTCAAATGAGTGGCTTTTTTCTTCGGTATAGAAATCATTTGATTTATATTTCACATGATTTATAATAGTCTTAAAAAAGGAGTGTTAGGCATGAAACTTACAGAAAAAGTAGAGGCAGTTGTTAAAGCTGCACAGGCTGCTAAAAATGGTGAGGGCGAACATACATCGTATCGAATTTTTAAAGAGTGTGGGCTTACACAAGGGGCAATCAAACGCTATGTAGATGGTGTAAGTGACATTAGTCGCATGGGATTGGGCGTAGCTGAAAAGCTTGGTGAATACTACGATAATCATCTAGCAAAATAAATAAAAAAACTTTTGTAAATCACTTGATTTATATATCAAATGATGTACAAATCAAGTATAGAAAGGAGGTGAAGGATAAGATTCTAGCTACCTAGTAGCTATCGCAACAATCGCAAACTTACTTACAAGTTCAGCGAAAAACATAAGCGATATGAAAAGTAAGAAAAAAGAAAAGCGACGCTCTCCGGGCAAGAAGAAACGTCGCAAATAACTACACCGAAGGAGGTTAAGCCCTCCTTCCCTATAATCTTATCACATCCATCTCATTATGAAAAATATAGGATATGTTGTGGCATTGGCATTTGCCTTGTATGTATTAACAGATATGGTGAACTGGAAAGAACCAAAGTTCTTCGATTATTCAATGATTGTCATTTACTCAATCTGCTTTTTATTAGCAATATTAAATATCGTAGTTTATTTCAAGAAAAGGAGAGGATAAACGTTGACTGAGCAAAAAACATCTGAAGCACAGAAACGTGCTACACAAGCGTACCGAGAAAAAAACAGAGAAAAGACACGTAAACAATCGGCAAAAAGCGCAGCTAAAACGTACATTAATAAATACTGTGATTTAGATGATCTAGCTGAATTAAAACAGCTAATAGATGCTAGAGAAAAGGAAATACAAGGTGAATAATCACAAAATGACCAGGTACTCAAATTTAACGAGCGCCTGGTCATTTATTGCTCATCTCTCAAAAAGTTTATAGTTGGAATATAACTCACTATTTCAGCACAGAATAGTTTTTAACTGAATAAAAAAGAGGTGAGTAAAATGAAATTTATATTTATAATAAAACCTACCTTCAACCAGCTAATAATTCTTTTGCTTTTAGTAAAAATCCTCTTCTTGTAATTAAATAATTAAGAAGATGACGGCACTTCAAACGAGTGTTGTCAAACTTTAAATAAAGAAATACATAATGATTGTTTTGCTTTAGGTATAACAAAAAGCCGCACCTAATTAGATGTGACTTTCAAAAAAGATATACATATAAGACTTATACATTGCAAAGAATGTTAAGAGTGATGCAATAAAATGAGCAAACTTGTAAGGTTCACAAATCCCATTGCTCTTTTAATTTAGTCAAAAACTTCATCTTACTTCCATCATCCCCAGACACATCTGGATGGAACTTCTTTGATGCCATTCTGTAGATTTCATGTAGCACTTTCTTTTCATCATCTGTGTAGTTACAGTGTGAAGTGGTATAGTAACTACTACTGCCATTACCCGAATAATTACTGTAGTTACGCTTAAAACTTTCCTCGTAACTACGCCTTGTATATTCTTCTTGCACCTTTTTCTTAACCTTTAGCTCCTCTAAGTAAGTTGGATTACGCAATGTTCCAAATACGTCGTAGCAGTACTCATATTCGTCCTGACCATATTCCTTGTTAAATGCCGCTTCTGCCGTTCTGTGTGCTGCAAGTATCGCTTCTTGTTCCTTCTTAACTCTATATTCTTCCGTCTGCTGGAACTCCTGCTCAATTCGCTTTATTAATGGCTCTAGTTTAGTATGGACAAGCTCGTGAAACGTATTTTCTTCAATACCCATTTCATTTAGTTTTTCCTTTAATGTACGGTCAGAATAATGATCACCGTACCAGGAGTCTACGAAATCGTAATAGCCCATTGTGCAGATTACCCATTGTTTCTTTTTCACTTTGCCCTGTTCTCTATAAGAGTGGTGAATACTAATCTTATAGGCATCTAGTATGGGTCTTTCAAAACGCTCATCACTATACATGTAGCCATAATGTACAGAAGGTCTATCATTTCCTATGCTCCAATTATTAATTGTCACTTGCAGTTCCTTGTGTGTGCCATAGGGATCCTGCTTCTTCTTTTGTATTTTCTGAATGACACAAAACATATATACGACCCCTTTCTTATGTAGTTACTCTATCAAGTTGTGTAGTACCTACATAAATGTTGTATTTAAAACTAACGATTGAGGCGGGTACTTGAATATCTACATTTATTTCACCTGTTTTGAGCTCGATTTCAACCTTTTTCACATCTCTCATCCCGATTCATTAAAAACGCTGTACGGGCTTTCTGAGCACCAAAAACCCCTATATAAACGTCATCTACAAACCTTGGCACACTTAATCATTTGTAAAAGACCACTCATAAAGAGTGGCCAATGTAAAACTTCACATATTTATCTTCTAATCCAACCAGCAATCACATACTTGGAAAGAGTTTTTACATCTTTTGATTTCTTCTTTGTTCAGCACTTTCCATAGCTCTTGTATTACTTTCGTACATGGATTGTTTACGGTCATACTCTCGTTGGGCCTCTTCCTCATGAAATTTACGAATACTCTCTTTTTTCACTTCAATTTGTTGACTCGTAAATTCATTAAAAGATATGTCTGCACGTACCTCTAACCATTTCATATACATTTCTGTTAGATTGACATTATTCTGAGCTTTTTTACAGTAGTGAAAAACGTCTTCTTTTAACAGATCTTCTGGTGAACAAATTTGTTCAGTTTCTTGTGCTGTTTTCGCACGGATAGTGTGCTTGAATTGTTGGACCCGTAACTGCTCTGATTGATCTTGTAAAAAGTCAATCAGTTTATCCAATGACCCTTTAAGATTCCTTAAATCTGAATATGTTGTGGGATAATAACTCTCATAAGCTATGATTAATTGTTTCAATTGCTGACGTTGGTCATATGATAAATATCCTTCTTGAGAAATATCATATCCTTGTAATAAAACTTGCTCATTAGCCAATTGTTCGGTTAATTCTTTAACTGCGGACTTCAATTGTTGTACTTTGTTAAGATCGCCCGATAATTCAGCCTTTGCTAATTCCCGTGCTTTGATTTCTTGCTGACGCTTCAATTCAAATATTTCTTGCTTTTTTTGTTGGATGCTACGCTGCGCTTGCTCTTTGATTAGTTGCTCTTCTTGAAAGAAATTAGAAAGTGCTTGTTCTGCTTCATTTTGAGCATTCAAGGCCTTTCGTTGTGACTCCTCTGCGCTTTGAATGTGGGAAGCTACGATATTTTCAATACTTACTTTTAAAGGGTGTATATCCAACATGCCATTTTTCAAATTTGTCGTAATAACTTGTTCTAGCGTTTTTCCAAATTTCATCTTTATTCAACTCCATTTTTTAAAATATCCGCTAATGCGGCTGCTTCTTGTAATTCAGTAAATGACATTCCAGGTACACTATTATTTTCAACTAGTTGTTGTTGAGCCTTTTCCTCAGATGAAGCTTTAAATGCTTGAACTAACATTTGTTCTGTATGATTATTTTCTGCCATCTTGCCATGTGCTTTTAATAATTGCATGTCTCTATTTTGTGGCGGAATGGCTTTATTATTTGTTCCTACCTGATTACTCTTTTGCGCTAACTTCTGGCGCATTTTATCAATAACAGCCTGTGGTAAAACACCATTTGTTAACAGTGGAATATCAAAACTGGCAACAGCACCTATTTCCTGTTCAAACATGATTGTGTCGATAAAACCTAACTCTTTAGCTTTCTGTGCATTCATCCAGGTTTCTTTGTCCATCATGGCTTTTAATTTTGCTTCACTCAAACCCGTTTTGGCTGTATAAGCATTCATAATAGACTTGTTAATATTTTTAAGAAATTCACTTGTATGATCCATTTCACGATAATCACCATGTACAGAAACACTTGCATTATGAATCATTAATTGAGCCGTTGGGGACATTTCAACATGGCTACCGGCCATCGCAATTACACTTGCTGCCGATGCAGCCACACCCACAATTTGAACGATTACTTCTCCAGGAAATGATTTTAAAGCTGTATAAATTTCAGAAGCACTGAAAACAGAGCCTCCTCCACTATTTATTAAAACGTTCACTTTTGTTGACTTTGTTTTTTTAGCAGATTCTAATTGTTTATTGATAATACCTGGACTAGTCGCAGGAATATTGAAATAATCATAAATCTGCTGCTCGCTATCTGAAATGATTGGACCACGTATGTTAATATTCATTTGTTCTCAATCCCTTTCTTACTTTCGCTTTGTATACTTTCCTTACTTTCGCTTTCTGAGTATGAAAATCTGATTAATACTAGGATTGTTACTACTCAAAGCGAAAGCGAAAGTAAAAATTTTTGAATAAAAATAGACCACTTTTGGGGCTCGCAAGCCCCGCACGTAAATAAAGCCTCAGAAGGACCCATATGCTGGCCGGACTTCTAATTGAACTCAACTACCACACCCCCTAATAAAGAAAAGCCTAATAACATACACCTCGCTGTGCAGCTACTGGACTTCATGAGTCTCTAATGTTATTTAACTTTGTAATGATTGATTGCTTTACAGCGTGTGCATTTAATCTCTGTATCATAGTCGGCATCTGCTAACCTATATACCCGTGTAGTTTTTAGGAATAGTCTTTTACATGCTTTGCATTTAACTTCTTTAAACTCTGTCATCCTTTTGCCTCCCTATAATAAAATGCTACTGGTAACCATCTAGGAGAATGATAAGCTCTCGTTTCTTTCGCAATTGGTAATGGTATAGAACCACCATCTGCTATGTAAGCAATCAGATGAATAGTTTTACAGATGATAGAACCTTCTTCCAATAACTCATTAATTAGGGCTACAGCCTCATCATTCCAATCTAGCCATAGAATGAGATTTGTATCACCTTGTAATGATTGATCTCCTTCATAATGAAAATGATTTTCTTCAAATAGTCGTTCTATTTCCACAAACGATGTACCAGAGTGTGTTTCGATATAATTTAATAGTTTTTGTTTGATCGTCATAATTCACCTACCTAAAATTTGTAACAACACATTCTTAAATATCAAATTACGAAAGTTGTGTAATTAAATGACACACAATTACACACGTTTGTCATACTACAAACGCCCTTATATCTACGTTTCATTAGGTAAATTACAAAATTACACATTTTTTTATAATAGGTCATAATATAAAATTAACTCTTGTTAAAAATAACTACTTCATGTGTAATATATATATTTGTGTAATTTGTGTAATTTGTGTAATTCATATTGTTTACTCCTACTGCTTAAACATTTTAAAAGAATTACACAAAAAACATCTACAACATAAACTGTGTAATTTGTGTAATTATCACCGACGTTCGGAAAAATCAAATCCCAATTCTGCTATTATTGAATTATCTAATGCAATAGCTCTAAACGGGATTTTTTTATGAGTAATGGCTTTATAATCTACTTCCTTTCCTCTATGTTCAAATTTCTGAGTATATCCACGTTTTAACCATACTGCGCGAATAGTTTTTTCTTCTATACCAAGAAAATCTTTGAGAAACTTGGGTGTTATCCACAATGTGTTATTCTTGAATAATGCCTTTATTTCAACACTAGGTTCATATTCGTAAAAAATAGATTTACGATCAGCTTGTAAGTCCTGTAGCATCATTTCAAGTAGTTGCTTAGGCTTGTCCAAGGCTTTGTTTTCGGAAACCAATTCATCAAATAATCTGTATAGCTGTATCAAATCAATATCTGTTTTGAAGAAAATATTCAGTAGCTTGGCTGTAAAAATTAAGACTGCAAAGTTTCGAGCAACGCGAACAATAACTGGATTGCTCTCAGCTTTTTCCTGGCACACTTTTACATACCCCATAAACTCAGGAATTAGAGTTTTTTTATGTTGTTGCCATTTTGCTACAAACTGCTTGCCAACTTCTCCATAATAAGAGTCGATTCCGTTATGTAAGCTAGTGAAGAAACTAGCCTTCACATTTTCAAATGGAATCCCCTCAATGGAGATAATACGTGCAGCCACTCCACCTTTTTGCTCCGCATAAGCTGTAAGGCTTGCCTCACCAGTTGAAATTAAGATGTTATTCCAAGTAAACTCTTGCTGACTCCCTGTTGTGGATCCACGCCCTTTTGAACGCCCACCACTAAAGTTATAAATGAAATCACCTAATGTTTTTTCATTTGCTTTTCGTGAATCATCCAGTATCAAAGGAAAACTATTCAAAAAAGTGGTTTTACGCTCTGCTGCTACCTTTGTTATGTTCCATTCACTCATTAATGTGTCCGTACCCCAAACACTTGCACAGGCTCGTAGAATAGTAGTTTTACCGTTCGATGTTTCACCAGCAAAATCAATTACAAAAGGCTGCAGCTTCAAATCTTTTAATAGAACAGATGCAAAACTAGCTAGTACCATTAACAATGCTCTGAGATGCTTTATAATAGGATTTAAAACATGTTCAATCCAATCTTCAACTGTTCCAGACGTTTGAAAGGCATCTAGTAGCTGCTTTTCTCCTAAATCATTTGGCTTAATCATTACTTCTTTTGACAGCATCGGATGAACGAAATAACCTTTAATATGGCCAATTCGACTAACCAAATGTTCTCGTGTTACTTTAGATTTGTTATGCAATAAGTAACTGTAAAAGTAATCAATCATATTTTTCGCATTATTTTCTGTGACAGCTAGGGATCTATTGGATAACATAACTAACTCTTTCCTGGAACCAATTTGAGAAGCGAGAACAATAGCTTTTCTCAGTCGATGTTCGTCTTTCCAATTTAGTTCATAATACAAATCATCCGTCTCAACATTTTCAAATGATCTCACTATCAAAGGAGATTGACTACAAATTAAATTTTCCTTTTGCTCTACTGATCCATCACGAAATACCTTTTCGGAAATTTGATAAAGCGCACCATATTTAATTTGGTACCCATATGGAATCAAATCAATTTTTTGATCTGGAATAAAAGTATTCTTACACTCTCGAATCGCCTTATTAATTTGTTCATCACCATAAGTGGTTCTATTTTGTTTACGATCCCACTTATCACGCATTAAGGAGGATTTCCTAAAGATACTGTCCATCATTTGATAATCACAATTAGCCCAAAATGCCAAGTCATTTACAAATGCCATATCTGCTTCGGATTGAGAACTATAGACTTGCTCCCACCCCCCATAAAGGAAAGCTTTAAATCGATCACCGTTTTTACTTTTCCCAGCAATTTGTATAATTTCAGATTCGGAGAGTACAGCTTTACCACGTCCCTCAGTTTGTTGTGGAAGTGGAGCTTTTGATTCTTCACGTTTAAATACCTTTTCAATAAACGATTCAATATCCTTTCCTTCATTTATCGATAAATCATTTAACGCCTCTCCAGTGAAAGTAATAAATCGCTTGCTACTATAAATCTCATAACCAAGCTTTGTATTCTTATTCTTAAATTTATCACTATAAAGCTGAAAATTTTTAATCCATACATGTATTCCTTTTCCACTTGGTGATATCTCTGCATACGATAAATTAATAATTTCATGTGCTAACTCTGGTAATGTATCTATGCTTTCAATATTATCTATATCAATGCACACGTATGGATCCGTTTCAGATAAAACAAACCCTATACCTTCCCCTACTCCATCTTCATAAGCTTCATATATCTTATCGAAAGTATTCCAGGTTCGAGAGTTAGTGCTACTCGCTTTTTGTATCCCATTACTACGATAAGGAACCTTTGTAAATACACTTTGCTTCTCATCCCATTCGGCCTTCCACAGTATCCAATTTTTAAATTGTTTGAGTTCTTCTGGAATGTTTTCAGCAGCGACTAAAAGAATTTTTTCTTTCTCCAATATTGCCATCTACTCACCTACTTTCTTTTCTGCCGTTGTTAATTCCCCCTATACACACGCCGCCCATGCTGTGTATTTTCACCATTCACTTGTAATTTCACTAATTACTTCAAAAGCCTGTCTCGCTGGCCACCAGCGTTTACGATTTTTCTTAACCTCAATGGCTCGCATACGTACATCACATACAATTTCGCTTTCTAAAAATCTAGGTGACATACTCATTAGCTCTGCCATCTTGTTTAGATCTATCAGCCACAATACTTCCCTCACTTCCTCATCAAGCCTCTTCTCTATGTACTGTCGGATGGCTTGTTTATCAATATTCACCTCGATGTTTGCCGGGATCATAATTACCACCCCTCCATTAAGCTGTTGGTGCAGCTAACCATTGTTCAATTGTTTCGCGATGAAAAACAATCTTTCCACGCAATTTCTTATACGGTATTTGATTATTTCGTACCATTAAATAAACCGTTGCAGTACTTAAGTCGAGTAGTTTCGCAATCTCTGGAACTGATAAAACGAGCTTATCCATTTTAAACACCTCTCCAATCAAAATATTCATACTAGGAATATTCCTGATATGAATATTATTATAAATTATAAAATAATGCAATAGATTATATTCATTTTGGGAATATTAATGTATATTAGTATTAAATAAACGGAGGTGTAAAAATGTTGAGTTTGGGCAAAACCATTAGAACTGCTAGAAAAGAAGCAAGTTTAACAATGAACGAATTAGCTGAAAGAACCGATCTAACTCAAGGTTATGTTTCAAAAATTGAAAATGATTTAAAAGTACCGACTCAAGAAGTTCTACAAAAAATTTCCACTACATTAAAAACACCTTTTAATGAGCTAATGGCCAAAGCTGGTTATATAAAAACGTTTGGTCAAAGTGTGCGAGAATTCAGAGAAGAAAAAGGTTGGACGTTAGAAGAGTTGGAGAAAGAAACCATAAATTACGAATATGGTGAACCCATATTCATTAATAAAGAAAAGTTATATCAAATAGAAAATGGTGAGTATAATGAGCCATCAGTATATGAAATATATTTATTATCCTATGCTTTAGATGTACCGCCTTGGTCTTTCTCAACTTTCGAATTAAAAACTCCAAACACTGACCTAATTGAATTTTTAAATACACCGAACAAACCTGATCCAATTAAGCTAATGAATAATGTGTTAAATACAATGAAAACTAGATTAAACGAGGAAGAAACAACAAGTAACAGTAAAACAGGGATTCTTTCACAAATTCATTCTGTCGAAGATAATAAGAAAAGATATATCGACCAATTAAATAAACTAAGTCTAAACAACAAACACATTATTGAAGAACCCATTTCAGAACCTGAATCTGAAGAAGAAAAATTAGATAAATTAAAAGTTATGCTTTTATCAGAGAGCCCTACTTACATGAATGGGGTAGAATTAACCATTAAACAAAAAGAAACGATTCTTCAAGCATTAGACGGAAATTTTGAACTTATTAATGAACACTTGACATTAGATAAAACCGAATCTGATAAAGATTGATTATTTATACTCACCTATTCCTGTACACACGCCGCCAAGCATGAAAGGAATGGACAAGGTGAAACTATATAAATCAGTTAAAGAACCTGAAATATATCACTATTTCAATGCAAATGAAGAAAAGCTATGGATGTTTCGACATAAGTATTATGATGCTACTGGAAAGCGGAAAGAAAAGAAGAAAAGTGGCTTTAAAACAGAAAAAGCAGCATTGAAAGCCCTACTGGAAGTTAAGGCTGCAACGCTGCGTGGTGAAACTAAACATATAGAAAATGATAACCTAACTGTCGGACAATGGCTAGATATGTGGTTTGAAATGAATAAAGGAAAATGGAAACCTGCTACAATTGAACAACGTGAGATTTTTATAAAGCTTTATTTAAAACCCTATCTAGGGTCATATAAGATACAAAAACTAGATAAAAATATTTATCAAAAAGTATTTATAAATGCCTTAGAAACAAAATTAAAGCCTTATTCAATTCATTCCTTGCATAAGACTTTTAGGACTGCCATTAATGCAGCTGTAGCAGATGAAATTTTATTACGTAACAAACTACATGGTGTTGCCCTACCCTCTATAAGAAATAGAGAAGCTGAAAAGAATTACCTTACACCATTGCAACTAAATATATTGCTAGATCATATTAAGCGTAACGAAAATATAGCCTACTATACTTTATTTTTAACAATTGCCTATACTGGCATGCGAAAAGGTGAAGCTTTGGGGCTTCAATGGCGTAATATGGACTTTGATAATCGAACAATCACTATTGAGCGTCACAGAGGAAATAACGGTATTGGAACCACAAAGACACAAAACAGTGAGCGTACCATAAAAGTTGATGATATTGTCTTGCAGCAGTTAAAGAGTTATAGAACGGCTGTCAAAGCTTTGTTGCTATCATATGGCCGTAGATTAAATGATAATATTTCGAAAGATGACTCTTTTGTTTTCATATCTCCTTATAATGGTGAACCTTTCATTCCCACAGGGTTAAACGCAAAATTTAATCGTGCAGTAAAGGCAGCTGGACTTCCAGCGACTACAATACATGGATTACGGCACACACATGCCACAATTTTGATGAATAACGGTATCCCTGTTAAAGCAATTGCTGATCGTTTAGGAAATACGCCTGAAATGATTCATACTGTTTATGGTCATGTTCTTCAGGAGTTGGAGGAACACACTATATCAGTATTTAGTCAAAGCTTAAAAGAAAATGGGGCTAAAAGTGGGGCTAATATATAACAAAAACTCATCTAACTCTTTATATATCAACGTTTATAGATATTCAATTATTTTACCAAATGTAAAGTGACCTAAGCGCACATTTCGGGGGCAAGATTGGGGCTATATAATTTGGTGTTTAATGTGTAGGATTGGGGTTAATTCTCCAGTCCTTTTTATTTTCCCTTCCACAAAAAAACTGCCACATTTATAAGAACATGGCTAATCTTCACAAACTGCTAAATATTTCCTCATAGGCACCGTCAGCATCCATTTGGTTAACCTCCTATTAAGGATAATAAAAAGCCACGACTCATAGCGAGTATGACTTTAGTTAGTACCTAAACAGTGTATTTTTAAATCTTTTACTAAGCATCCCTAAGACAAATATCTCAGTTCCGTTTGACAACTGTACATATAATAATTTATAGAGAGGAGGCTATATTATGTCTGAATATTACGGAAGTGGAACTGGTTCAGCATTTGCGCTAATTGTTGTTCTATTCATTCTTCTGATTATTGTCGGCGCTACTTTCATGAATAAAGGTTATTAATACCCAATACCTCCTATATGCTCATAACTGTTGTAAGGAAATACTAATTTAACCTTACACCTTCAAATCTTTACTAAGGGTCACTATCCTCCGGGTGATCCTTTTAAATTTTCCTCTTTCAAGATTCTGTGCCTTATGCCCTCTCGGAAAAAATTTGCTCCAAGCCATAGAGCCCCCCTATTTGCATGTTAACAAACCAAATAAAATAGACCCTTAACAAATATTTATTAAGAGAGCTTTATAAAATCTTAATTTATCACTTATCTCCAACTGACTTTAATAAATTCACAAAACAAATGTCGATTCGTATTTGTCATCTAAATTTCAAAGTTATTAACGGATAGTTTTTCCCTTCCATATTTTTTGTTAGCTCAAAACGCACGTCTTTTTCGCTTCTTTTCGTCTCAGCGATATTAATATCTGTTCCTGGGAGCTTTTCTCAAATTGACGGCAATCAAATGGCAAAAGCACAATACTTCAACATTTGCCCATTATTTGTATCTAAAAAAGAAGCACTCGTTCCACTGAAGTGTTTTCCGTAATGAGCGAAATTAGTTCCCTATTTTTAGCTAGACATGACACTAATTAATGTTTTATTATAAATCGATTAGATAATTGTAGAGGGGTGTTCCTTGATGACAAATAGTAGTATGAATCCGAAGGTTGATGAATTTTTAAATAAAACTAAAAAGTGGCAGGAAGAATATTCGGTGTTGAGAAATATCGTTCTTGACTGTGAGCTGACTGAAGAATTTAAATGGATGCATCCTTGTTACACGCTTGGAAACAAAAATGTCGTGTTAATCCATGGATTTAAAGATTATTGTGCGCTTCTGTTTCACAAAGGTGCCTTGTTAAAGGATACCCATGGGATTTTAATTCAGCAAACGGAAAATGTACAGGCCGCGCGCCAAATTCGTTTCACTAGCGCTCAAGAAATAGTTGGAATGGAAACCATCATAAAAGATTATATTCATGAAGCCATTGAAGTTGAAAAAGCAGGTATAGAAGTGCCAATGAAAGAGCATAAGGAATACATCATTCCTGAAGAACTTCACAATAAATTTAATGAAATGCCTGCCTTAAAAACGGCTTTTGAAGGATTAACGCCAGGGCGACAAAGAGCATATATTTTAAATTTTTCTCAGCCTAAACAATCCAAAACTCGCGTGTCAAGAATTGAAAAATACACACAGCACATTCTCGATGGCAAAGGATTAAATGATTAAGTTTCTTATAGTTGTTTTACACTATAAATATAAAAGTCCAATTTCTTAAACATTATTATTAAGAAATTGGACTTTTATCATTTTATAGAAATAGTACCGATTGTTTATCATAGTTAGTTCAACGCTTTCATTAACTTATCATTATTAATCAAATATTGTATCTTTAGTAGGGTCCCTCAAAAATTCAAAAAGCATTTTGATTTGAGTATCTGTATTTCTCCCTAAAGAAAGCTTCGGTAAATGATCTTCATTATAAAATTTTACTCCTTTTGTTTCCAAACCATTTCTTGCTTGCCCGCCAATAATCTCACATTGAACAAATAATTTATAATAATGATATGGTTGAGGTGGATGAGGATGCTTATTCATATCCAATAAAGCAAGCAATTTCGTAGGAACTACATCGTATCCAGCTTCCTCTTTAATTTCTTTCACTATGTTTTCACTAGGCGATAAACCTATATCACAAAAACCACCTGGCAAAGACCATTTATCATCAATTTTTTCTTCTACCATTAGTATTTGATTGTTTTGAAATACTACTCCTCGAACATCTATTTTAGGTGTTTGATAACCCGTTTCATTCGTAAATAAATCCTTGATTTTTTTCATTTCTAACCCAGTGTATTCTCTCATTATCTGAGCACTTAAATTTCTTAATTCTTCTTAACGTTCAATATCGTAAACATCTTTTGAAAAAGTTAATCCTGCCTGGGAAATTGATTGTATCTTCTTAGCCCATTCTAACCATTTATAACTCATGGCGAATACCTCCCTTTATTAAAATCAACAAAATGATAGACGCTGTAAAAAAAAGAATTATCCGTTACATTCACAAATAATCAATAGTGTAAAAAATTAATATCACCCCTACTATACACATCATCCAGGATAAGGCAGAACTTGAACTGCTTGTTATTTTATTCCGAAGATTCACTAAGGTAGGGTTTATCCACTTTCCAAACAATTTATATCCTAAAAATATAAACAGCGCTGGTAGAACCATAATAATATTGTATGCTGCTATAATTGGAAGCCACTGATGAAAAGGCATATTTATTGTCGTTAATAAGCCAATAGCGGCAAAATACGGTAAAGCCATGCCTGCCTCAATGATAAATGTTGTAATACCAATAATAATAATTGAGAATATGCTTTGAGTTTTAGGCTTTGGGATATTACTTTTTTTATTAGCAGGGATAAAAAAACTAGCAGTAAATAATATCACCCCTACTATAAAGATGACCCAGCTAACTATTTTATTTTGAAAAATGTTAGAGAATGCTTCTATAATAAAATTTAAGCCTAACATCATGACGATACCTAATGAAAAATAGAGTAGCCCAACCGTAAGAAGATATGCTAATAATCTTGATGTTAAATTTCTATTGTCTGTTAAAACGAGAAATAGAGTAACACCAATAATCGTAGGGCTTATTGTATCTAAAAGAGCTAAGCCACCCAAATAAATTAATATATCTGTTCCCATCTTTCCCTCCACATTTCAAATAACTATGATTTATGTCCGAGATAATATATATATGCCTTTTCCATAAAGTTAAGGATTTCCTTATCCAATGGATATAAATTATATTTTTCGGATTCCTCAGGTGAAATTCTAATGTCCCAAAGTTTATCTAAAAAAGCATCTTCGTCATTAAAGTCTTCACCTTTTTTTACATCCATTCTCTTAATGATATTTTGTATTCGTGTATGACTATAACCAAGGTGCATATGTTTTTTTAATTGCCCTACTAAAGCAATCCACTCTAAAGAGTCTGGATCACTACTACCCATTTTCGGAAGTTTTCCTAGTACTTCCGTGTTTTTAAAATTTAATGTATCTCGATTATTTTTTAACACTTCTTTAGAATCCTCATTATTATATAAATCCATAATTTTTTTAATCCTAAATTCTTCACCATCAATCGCTATACCGTTTATTAGTTCCCTTAAACTAATTTCTATCTTTGAAAGACGGTCCTGTTCACTTATCACATAAGATAGTTGTTTAATTAAACTATTGGACCAATCCCATTCTTCGGACTCTAACATCATTTTAATCTCACTTAATTGAAATCCTATAGTTTTAAAGAATTGTATTTGCTGAAGTTTCTTTAACTCAGTGTATGAGTATAACCGATGACCTCCTTCAGTTTTTGAGACAGGTTTCAGAAGTCCAATTTTGTCATAATATCTAAAGGTTCTAACTGATACACCACTCAGTTTTTTAAATTCGTTAATATGAAACAAGTTAATACCCCTACTTTCTTATTCATTTGTTTTATTAAAAAACATGGTTTTTAACAAGTAACCAATTCCTAAGCCGATTAGTACCCCCGGAAAAGCATTATCAATCAATAAACCGACTCCTGCTCCAATAATAACGCAAGCATAAATAATAATATCGTCTTTCTTCATAATAGGATTCTCCTTTTAAATGAGTGTTAAAGTAAAAGCTCTACTAACAGTATAAAAGATGACGTAAGGTCACTTTCAAGTCATTTAAACATCCTATTGCATAAAATTTGAAACTGGCCCAATGATACCCTTTGTGTGTCTGCTTTCCACAGATGTTAATTTAACAAATGACAATACAAAAAAACCACTCATTGTGGAGTGGTCATGTTTATTATCTTTATCATGTTTTTAGACTTTGGATAAGTCTTGTTCAATTCTAGTTAAAGTTAAGGTCAATATGCTTAGGCGGCCAACAGACGATACTTGTTGTACCCATTATTTTTTCTTTAGGGATGAAACCTACCACAGGATTTCTACTATCATTACTTACACGACGATTATCACCTAATACAAAATAATGTCCTTCAGGTACCGTAGTTTCACCTAAGAGTTGATCTAGCGTAAAATCATAAGTGAGTGATCCAGTATCTTTTAATTCCTTCTTGAATTGTTCTAAATAAGGTTCACTGAACTTCTCTCCGTTTATGTATAATTGATCATCCTTATACTCGATTTTATCTCCTGGTAGACCAATGATACGTTTAATAATATTTTCTTCTTCATTTTTGTTAAGAAGAACATTTTCAACAACAACAACGTCAAATCGATCAATAGACTTAAATTTCGGACCGATTCTGTTAATAATAACACGGTCGTGGTCTTCAAGTGTCGGCATCATAGAAGCACCTTTTACGAGTACTGGCGTAAATAAAAACTGTTTGATGACAAACGACACCAATAAAGCGAATGCAATCGCCTTTATCCATTCAACTAACTCATTCTTTTGTTTTCCCTGTACTTTTTCTTCCAAAATTTCACCTCCTACTATTTCTCTTATTTAATACGTAAAAAAGTGGAAAAAGTTTCAATTTTCTATTCATATAATTAAATATTTATTCTCAAAAAACATCAAGAAATCATTTTATGCGATTGATGCTATATCCATTAGTATCGCTACCAGAAACGATTAAACGACCTGAGCACTTAAAATTCAGCACTCAAGCCGCTTCATACATCTTTTATCCCCTGACCAGGTTAATTCAGTCATTCTAATATTTTCTTATTTCATTGGTTGTTGCAATAGAACTTAAAATACCTATTGTCCCGAGAACTAACAACGATTTCGAGGGACCAATAATTCCCAATGTTAATCCTCCAACTCCTACGACAGTTGTAAAAAACCTACTATATTTAAGTTTTGATGTTGTTACTTTCGACGTTTTCACATTTACCCCACCCATCTTATTTACCTTAATCAAAGCAGTATCTAATTGTTTAATCATTTAAATTACCTCCGTTAGAATTGATTTAATAAATAATCAATAACTGGATTAATTAATAGCAAGAAGCTGGAGGCCAATACATATACGCCATATTTTTTCTTTGTTAAAATACAAAACAAGCCAATAATAAATACCACAATTGCTAGTCCAATTGATATGTAGCTGAATATTCCTAAATTATTATTTTGTTGCAAGATATCTAATATTAAATTTTTCAAAGCAAATACCCCCAATTTTAATGTTTGTTTCTGCTAGTTAACACAATGGTCAATATTAGTATTTTTGTTTGCTAAAGAAGACGAATTTGCAAAAATTTTATCTATTGAACTTTCGAGTAGAAAATTGAATATTTCGCATTTGTTATAAACTAAATCTGTTTTCATCGCTGCGGTATATAAAAGTGTACAAAAGATTCCATATGCTCTTTCCTTGGAAATTCTCACATCTAGATTTGAACGCTCTAAAGCATCCTCAAAAAAATTTCTTATCATTTTCTCTTAGACTTTCAATTTTTTCTTTAGGTAGCTTTTTTAAAAACAAATGGTAATCTGGATTATTGAAATTATATAATGTAGGATGCTTTACATACTCTTCAAAAAGCCCGTTCATAGCTCTTTTAAACCCTTCTACACCTGAGTTAGTCTTTATCATAGAGTGCCATTGTTCTTTCAATTGATTTTGAATCATTGACAGTACTTCTAGAAAGAGTTCTTCTTTTGATTTATATAGCCTGTAAAAAAATTCAGTTGATATGCCAACTTCATTCGTAAGTGTATCGATGCTAGTTAATTTGTACCCTTTCATTTTCCAACTCTGAGCACAACTTTCACGTAACTTTTGTTTAAGCAATGGAATTTCTTCATCAGTAAAATTTTTAGCCTTTAGATCGGTTCCTCTAATTAGTATCATTTAGATCAGTCCCTTTCATTTCGTACTTTAATTGTAAGAATCGATATTCTCTTTTTTCTTACTCATTCCTTACAAGTTTATTAATTTTATAAAGCTAAAGGTGAACTAAATTGAAAAAGTAGAAATATGGATTAGGCTTAATCAAGCTGAAAAAAGCCCTCCACAGAAGATTGCGGAAGGCAAAAGAAATATTTTCATTCGAAACTTGTCCTTATAAATATTTAAAGGGAGACAAGCTTGCCTCCCTCTCCATCAAAATTTAATATAGGGCGGTTTATCAAAACCCCCGCCTCGTGCCAATACTTCTACCGCCGTCATTTTCCCAACGATCAATGTCCCAAACAACATCAACATCTTCCCTGCCGTCATGTATTTCTCCGTTAGGAAGGGTACCAGTTCTTACTATAGAAATAATACATCATCCTTTTTTTATCAATTTCGCCTTGGCGTAATTGAGTCCGGATTTTGAATTGTGCCAGCACAATTCATTCCTTTCAAAATCCATGACATCCGCCGGAGGCTTTATCTTCATTCAGTAGGTGTTTGACTGAATGAAGATAAATATTCCATGTTTCTATTTTATGTAATGTTTTTTGTTTTGTTCATCGCCAAATATGGAGGGTTGGAGCTAATAATCCAACAGCCACAGAACATAGAACATAGAACCATTTAAGTATCGCTGAACTGCTTGAAATCGTTGTTCAGCATTTACTTTTGTCATAAAAAACCCCCCGTAAAAGTTAGATTGATGTCTAACTTTTACAGGGCAGTTCACATTAGTATGTTTTTTATAAGAAAGAGTGAAAGCTTTGAGGGGCTAATAAGATAGAAACTTTCGTTTTATATTTTTCCAACCTAAAAATTCTTTTATATATTCAGCAGGTGTAATTACAAGTAAGCTTTTAAATTCTTTGTAATAATGTGAAGGATCATAGTAACCATATTGGTCAATGTTTACAGGTGTCTCTTCAAAAGAAAAATGTTGAAGTAAGAGTTGAATACGTATGAATTTACTTAGTTTTTTTGGTCCAAAACCTGTTTTTTTGTAGAAAAGTTCTCGGATATATCGCTCAGAATAACCTGTTTTATGCTGAATTACATCTGGTAAGAACAGCCCATAATTTTCAATAATAGAATCAAAACAAGTAGCGAATATTTCATCACCCAAGCTTTTTTCCTTTTTTTGAGAGCAAAAATACTCATTACAAATCTGCACTCTTTGTTCGAAATCTCCTGCTTCAAAAACAGCTTGTATAAATTTAGAGTCTAGTGTGCAGCCTAATTCAACATTAACAAACTGTTGTTGAACAATTTGTTTTAATGCGCAATTGTATTGAATAACTGTTTGTTTTGGATTTAGACGAACACCAAAATATTTACCTTTTGGGGTAAATGAATAAATTTCACGTGTAGTCGGGGTATTCCCTAAGACAACCTTTTGATCTTTGCCCATGTAAAACATTAAATCTTGGCAAGCATCAGGAATGACATGAATATCACTATTAATGCCTATTGGTTCAAACTCATAATAAAATAGTATATCCTGGTTTAACTTGCTGTTTGGAGTCAGTTCTCTATAAGAATACGTTTTTTGGACCAATTCAGGTTGGATTGGATAATAGCTACTCAATAAGCCGCCCCCTCACTTCACTCTTAGGTAAAATTAAAAGAATCCTTGCGCCTGTTCATTGTAACTAGCTAAGACACATTTAGTTGATTGATACGATTCTAAAGCTTTTAAATGATTTTCTCGACCGACGCCTGACTTTTTGTAGCCGCCAAATGCTGCACCAGCAGGGTATTGGTGATACGTATTTATCCAAACACGTCCTGCTTGGATCTCTCGACTCGCTTTATAGGTAACGTTTGTATTACGTGACCATACAGCTGCCCCTAATCCATACATCGTATCATTTGCAATTTCAATCGCTTCCTCGAAGGTTTTAAACGTAGTCACTGCCAATACAGGACCGAAAATTTCTTCTTGGAAAATACGCATTTTGTTATTGCCTTTAAAAATAGTTGGTTTAATAAAATAACCATCTAAATTATCAAGGTGATTTTCGGCGCCACCGATTAAACATTCTGCGCCATCTTGTTTGGCAATTTCAAAATAAGAAAGAATTTTTTTATGTTGTTCTTCTGAAGCCTGTGCACCCATCATTGTTTCAAGTTCGAATGGATCACCAACTTTAATTTGCTTTACTCGTTCAATGGCTTTTTCCATGAAACGATCATAAATAGACTCATGGATCAAGGCTCTAGATGGACAAGTGCAAACTTCACCTTGATTTAAAGCAAACATAACTAATCCTTCAATCGCCTTATCTAGATATCCGTCATCAGCATCCATGACATCTTCAAAGAAGATATTAGGAGATTTGCCACCTAACTCTAGTGTAACAGGAATTAGATTCTCAGATGCATATTTCATAATCAGTTTGCCGACATCTGTAGAACCCGTAAAGGCCACTTTGGCAATACGAGGGCTGGAAGCTAACTCTTTCCCTGCCTCTATACCAAAACCATTAATGACGTTTAATACACCTTTTGGTAATAGGTCTTGAATAAGTTCAACTACGAATAAGAATGATACCGGCGTTTGTTCTGCTAATTTTAATACAACACTATTTCCCGCAGCAAGTGCTGGCGCCAATTTCCAAGCTGCCATTAAAATAGGAAAGTTCCATGGAATGATTTGGCCAACTACACCAATAGGTTCTTGGTAATGATAAGCTACTGTATCCTCATCAAAAGGTGTCATTTGCCCTTGTTGTGCGCGAATGGCACTTGCAAAATAGCGGAAATTATCAATTGCCAATGGAATATCAGCATACATAGTTTCACGAATCGCTTTCCCATTATCCCAAGTTTCTACCCTTGCAATTTTTTCAAGGTTTTCTTCCATACGATCAGCAATGGCTTGTAAGATACGTGCCCGTTCTGCTACGGGTGTTTTCCCCCAAGTTTTTTGGGCTTCATGAGCGGCATCTAATGCTAGCTCTACATCTTCTTTTGTTGAACGAGCTACACGTGTAAATACTTCTTTCGTGATAGGCGTAATATTATCGAAATACTCTCCATTTACAGGTGCTACCCATTCACCACCAATAAAATTGTCATATTTCTTTTTAAATTGAATTCCAAATTCTTCAATATTCGGTTTAACATTTACCTTTACCATAATTATCGACCCCTTTAATGATGATTATGATGCTGTTGTTCTTCTTTGACAGGTACCTCATTTTGAATCTCAAAACTACTTAATACTAGTACACAAATTATTAAACCAGCCACAATGTAAATATGCTTTGGAATGGCTTTTATAAAGATAGGAAACATCTCACGATTCCATACACCGATAGAAATGATAGCACTTACAATAAACATCATTGTAAAAAAGATAATGCTTAACGTTAAATATTGGGTGGTCATTAATGTTAGCATTGCGCCCATCATTGCTCCCATAAAACTAGATCCTACACTTTCCATGAATAGGTACATTGGTAAGCCTATTGACAGTAAATAGCCTAATGCAATAGAAATAATAATAGATGCTATTGCACCTAGTACCATATCGGGAAGCCAGGTAGCCATATTCATCCCAACAGCAGTACTCATTGTCATAGAAATCAGCATTATACAGCACTTGGCCATGCCATGATTAGCAAAACGCTGTTTTAATAAACGGTTAGTGATTACCGTAAAAGTAACAATCACCAACATGCTTAGGAATGGTAGCATATAATCACTCCTTTAAGAGTTTCATTGTATATGACAAGACGAAGTTGTGTGACACTTCTTGTCCGGTCTAGGAACGTCTAATGCTGGGTTTCGATCAAAGAATCCAACTGGTTTTAATTGGAAATTAATATATGCAGTTGGCATTACAGGCCAATCTTCAGGGCGCGGAATATGATGATGGCCCATTGTGTACCAAACGACGATATCTTCATCATCAATTGAACGGTTATTCTCAACGTATTTTGGAAGTCCGTCTCCTCCAGCATGTTGATTTGGATACATACCTGTTGCATATTTTTCATTTTCATCAAATTGCGTAACGTGTAAATGATGTTTAAGGAAACCAGCACGTTTCATAACGCTTGCTTCTTCATGAGCAAATGGGAAGCAATTTTCGCCAGGCAAAATTTTATATCCAACAGGTTGATTCACTCGGTTAAGTGAGTTTTTATTGATAATTTTCCAAGTACGCTGAGTTTTTAAATCTAAATTACGTAACGCTTCCTTCTCCGTTTTAAAGATACGTGAAACAGGATAGAAACCATTGCTATTCGGATTGTGTTCTCCCAATGTTTCTGATACTGTTTCTGTTTCAACTACTGAGTTATTTTCACCATCTAACATCGTATCAAGTCGGAAATTAAAGAAGTGTTGATGATGTGATGCGTTTAATCCTGGAGAAATCTCAGATCCATATTTTGTTTGGATGCCATCTTCACATGTACCAGTGCTTAAAATACCTGTTAGTTTGACTTCAGCTTCAATCGTACCGTCTTGGTAGAAACTCCAATAGAAGCCGTAATCATAATTTCCAACTGTACAGAAGAATGAAATCACTAGTCGACGTGAGCGCCGTACTTCTACATGGCCTGTACGCCAATCTGTATGTTTCCAACCAATCCCGTAATCTTCTTCGTGTAAGCAAATCGCATTTTTGATCGTACGCGCATTTCCTTTAACATCAGCTACAACACCATCAAAGTATTGAATTTCGCCTAAGCAGTCGCAACCTAGTTCTAACGAATTGGCTAATTGACCCATTCCATATTCACCAGCATCAAAGGCATTTTGTGTGTTATGCGAAAATGTTGGTTCACCATAAGGGACAACCATTTCTGATAATGCTGCACGATAAAGAACTGGACGATCCTTGCCTTTGTCATGGTAATTAATTGTGTATAATACAAGGCCCTCACGTGGTGTAAATCCATAGCGGAAACTCCACTTTTGCCATTTGATCAAATTACCTTCAATTGTAAAGCTTGGACCTTCAGGTTGAATGATTTCCAATGGTTTTAAGTCATTTCTAAATACAATTGATTCATCAACTTCAGGATGGTAATTACCTGATGTTGTTGGAATTGGACGTGCCCCGTGATCTTCTACTTTGTAAACTTCCATTTTGTTTAGGTCTACATACGTTACAATACCAGTTAAAGGGTAAGCATATCCGTTATCTTCTAGTGAATGTTTTTGCCAACAAATCGCACGAAGTAAGCGTTTATCTTCATGTTCCTGAACGCCAAAATTCCCTGCTGACCAAGGATCCACCATGATTAAATCAGGATTATCAATGCCACGTTTCTGTAAAGCTGCTACAAAATCAGGGTGGCTCTTTACTAATTCTTCACATTGCTCAAATTCCTCTAAGGCTACATTTGGTTGTACGCCAGGAATATATTCGTAGGAATCAACTTTTTCTGAAGTTAAATTTACAACTGCTTCAAAGGTTTTCAATTCTTTATCATCTAAAATCACTAAAAATACTTGGCGGTCTACAGTATTACCTGGTTTGTAATTTAGTACTTCTGATTTTTTAGGTTCATGTAACATCACCGACATAAATCGTACATGTTCAGACAACTGTTGCTGTTCCTTGACTAATTGAACAGCTTTTTCAATTTCTACTTCAGATAATGGTGATAATGGGTGGCTTAGCTCAATGTTTGGATTAACCTTTACTGACATTCTATCAACCCCTTATAATTTGTTCTCTTTAATTATAATCAGAAAATTCAGTGAAGTGATTGTAAATAACGGCATTTTTATAGATAAGTCATTTTTAGCTAAAAATATACAGTATTTTCTACTTTAAGTGTCATTTATTCTCGCAAAAAATACTAATTGAGCTGTTTTACATAATCACTAGTAATCCACCAATCTATTTGGAAGCGATCAGATAGGAGACCACCATTTAGACCGCCTTCCATCTTGCCATAGCGATTCTCAATATACGTATCACAAACTCTATGTAATTTCGTTAAATTCAAATATGCATTACGTGTTTGCAAAGGAACGTATGTCCAGGTCATTTCTCGTAGCCAATTTGAGAAGCAAGTTGTTTTTGTTGTAAAAAAAACAGCTAAGCACCTATTTGCTTAGCTGAGTTTATTTTAAAATTATGCCTTAATTCTTCCCATGACAATCGTATTATAATAGTTTCCATCTGAAAGGAGTTTATCATTTTTTAAGACGCCTTCAACTTCAAAGCCAAGCTTTTTATAGAGCAAAACCGCTTTGTCATTTGTCTCTACAACAGTCAAGGCCATTTTTTTAATGTCATTAGCGTCAGCCCACTCTATCGAAGCATTCATGAAATTTTTTCCTATCCCATAGCGCCAAAATTCCTTTAAAACACCTACACCAAATTCTACTTTATGAGCAATTCTTTTAAATGGCGAGCCCGCACATCTAGAAAATCCGACAATGCGATTATCAACCACTGCCACTAAACACAAATTTCTTGGACTTTCTGTGTCTTCCTTAATAATCGCTTCAAATCCTTTCGCATCGATAAAACCTTCCCCTTGTTCCCTATCGAAGTTTTCCGTTTCTCCATCAAGTTGTAACCTTAAATCTGATAATGCTTGGGCATCTTCGATATCGGCGGATCTAATTGCATACTGAAGTTCATTGACAATAAATTCTTGGCTGTTTATGAGCATTATTGAAACCCCTCTTTACTTCATTTCTCTTTACTTCATTTGAAAAAAGTACATGGCTGAATGTTCACGAATCGATTGTGCCAAACGGACTCGTGGTGCTTTATAATTTGCTGTGCGGTTAATACGTGACTATGTAGTGTGGTATGTGCACCTTCAACTAAAATATTATGATGGTATCCATGGCTGTAAGCATTTCGAATGGTCGTATCAAGGCAAAATTCTGTCTGAGCACCAGCGAAAATAAGCTGCTCAATTTGTTGTTCTTGTAAGTATTGTGCTAATTCCGTTTGATAGAATGCATCCCACGTTGTTTTTTGAATCACTTTATCCTCGGGTTGTCGCAGAAGCCCGTGATATAGTTCCCAGCCTGGCTTACCAAACGCAAAATCGTCATCCTTATTTGAATCCGTATGTTGGATGAAAATAATAGGAACTTTACTATTCCGGGCCCAGGTTATTAACATATTAATATTATCTAACACTTTTTCATAATCAAATAAGTAGTTTTCACTATCTAAAAAGAATGCTTCCTGCATATCCACGATAATTAATGCCTGCTTCATATAGTTCTCCTAATCTGACTTTAATTATCTTATTGTACAAAAATTCATTTTCTATTTAAAGAGAATTATGAGAAGAATAGCGCATCACCATAGCGTGTGGTTGATTTCCGTTCCGAAGAGCGCTTTCTTGGGGCCGTTCAGTCGAAACGGAAATCAACACACAATAAAATAACCAACTACAATGCTCATTTTTATGTAGTTAGCGTTTCATTTTCGCTTCTAATACATCTACTAATTAAAGAAAAACCCCCTCCACAGCACGATGCCATGAAGGGGATAAACAACATTTTATTTCATTAATTCTTCAACAAATTCAACTGGTACATATGTTTTTGTTGGTTCTAATAAAGCTGGTGCTACTTTAAAATAACGAAGTGCTTTATTATAGCCATATTCTTTTTGACCACGAGTAATTGTATAAGATAATGCGCCTTTAGAAATAATTGCGCCTTTTCCTGTTGATTCTACTTTAAAGCCTAACTCTTCGGCAATTAAACGTAATGGTACCATTTTAGTACCTTCAACCTCATAAAAGTCATTGTTAATAATTTCTTGTACAGCAGCTTTAGACGGGTCTACATGACCAGGCTCTTGTGCAATCGTATCTAAAACGACAACTTTTGAAGGTGGTGTTTGTGCTGGAATGCTCATTGTTGTAATTGTGTAGAACACTAGTAAATGTTGCTCTGCTAAATCCTTAGCTTTCACTTTTTTACCAGATAGGCTAAGTAATTCCGTCTCTTTGCCAACATTTAGTTTTAACGTGTTATCAGTGTTCACTAATTCTTTATTGAAAAAGTCTACTTCAACAATTCCCATTTCTTTTGTTTCAACAATAATTACTTCAGGGTTATATTGTGGTGGATAGATCATAAGCATTGGCTTATTTGCATACGTGTAAGCTGTTATTTGATCACCCTTTTGTAGTTTAACTTCTTTTCCAGTATTATCGAAAACTAATGTCTCGTCATTTACGACAAAAACATTTGTATTTTCGTTCTCTTTTACAGTGTAATAGGTTGCATCCTCACGTTTTTCAACATTCTCAATTATTCCAGCTATTTTTATAAAAGTAGGTTGAACTTGTGGATTTTGCTCCTTATTATCAGTAGCGTTCGTCACAACTGCTTCACCTTCGTTTGCTGATGCGGTTGGAGCTACTATAGCGCCCCCGATTAATAATGCTGACATGGCAAATGGTACGACTTTCGTCATTTTCATAAAAAAGCATCTCCTTCATATCCCGAATTCATAGTAGTAGTCGGTTATAAAAGAAAAAGGTTACAATATTGCCAAGTTTTTTTCGCATTCCCCTAAAAAAGCCGCGATTCTTTTACGATGAAGAATCGCGGCTTTCACTTATACTGTTTGTGTCGGTTCGCGGGTAATCGCTTATCTTCCGCGGGTATTTGCATGCTTCGCGCGGGTATTCACTCACCTTCCGCGGGTATTTCCATGCTTCGCGCGGGTATTCACCAATCTTCCGCGGGTATTTCCATGCTTCGCGCGGGTATTCACTCACCTTCCGCGGGTATTTCCATGCCTCGCGCGGGTATTCGATCACCTTCCGCGGGTATTTCCATGCTTCGCGCGGGTATTCACTCACCTTCCGCGGGTAATTTCATGCCTCGCGCGGGTATTCGATCACCTTCCGCGGGTATTTCCATGCTTCGCGCGGGTATTCACTCATCTTCCGCGGGTATTTCCATGCTTCGCGCGGGTATTCACTCACCTTCCGCGGGTATTTCCATGCTTCGCGCGGGTATTCACCAATCTTCCGCGGGTATTTCATTTAATCAGGTGTTACATGTACTCCATATAAATTTAAAACATGAATTGAAATAGGTTTAGTATACGTTGTAAAAAGTATTCACGCTCATTTTGTTTCGTTCGTATATCCAAAGCTATATCGGGGAGATCGGTAATGACTCCATTGACATTTTTCCTAATAAAATCATGTAATGACTGATTATTATTCAATGTCCATACGAACAAATCAATTTTTTGCTGCTTCATCTCTGAGATTAGTTGGTCTGTTACCCATGCTTCCTCAAGTGAAATAAAATCAACTGTTTCATCCATCGGCCCGATATTTAATGCATAGACAATCCCAACACGTAAGTTCGGCGCCAATTTTTTTAACTGTGACATCATCTGTGGATCTGATGATTGCACATAATACCTATCGAGAACCTTGTAAGCCTTTAGTTTTTTTACTAACTTGGGCAATACATCTTCCTTTTCTTTACCATGAACTTTTAATTCAATCAGTAAGGAAACATTTAGTGCCTTTGCTATTTCAATAAAATCATCTAATGATGAAATTTTGTCGTTAAAGCCATTAGCATGAATTGTTAACGTCTTTAATTCACCGAGCGTCATATTGGCGATCACACCATTTTTACCTGTAAGTCTTCTTAATGTTTGATCATGAAATACGACGAATTGTCCATCAACGGTTTGTTGAATATCGATCTCGATTAAATCTGCACCCGAACTTGCTGCACTGACAAGGCCGCTAATTGTATTTTCCACATTCCCTTTCGTGTAGCCACGATGTGCAATAATTTTTGTATCTGGTGCATAGACACTTTTCTCTAATGAAATAACATTCATCACACTTAATACGATGAAAACAACCACAATGATGAAAGTTAACGGCTTATAGCGCCTTTTCTTAAATTTCGGTTTAAACCAAGACTTCCTTAAAACAGGCAAATTATACAGAAAAGCCACCATTACTTGTGAAAACATTGCTTGTAGTAAACTAAATAACACTACAAAAACCATTTCTAAAAAAGCGAGAGTAATCCCCGCTGTGACATGTGCTGTACTCGGTATCAAACGCTCCAAAATATATAATGGCAAGGTGCTTATAAGCGTAATTCCAAGCATTACAAGTAAAAGAACCGAAACAAGCATTGCTAATATTCCAATGAGTTCAAACAAGCCCCGCTTTGAAAAACGCCAGCTCTGTATCAATGAACGAATTATTGATATTTTTGGCTGGATTGTAAAAATCGGCAATGCCAAAATGCTTCGTATCCCCACTATTATTAAAACAATTACAACAGCAGCATAAAGTAAACGACCAGAACGACTGCTCATTATTTCATCTGTCAAAAAATGAGGAATGGACATTATTTGAGTTAACGATAGTGGAAATATAAATGAAGCTAATGGCCACAAAAGTGCAATATATATAAATAAAAAAATAACTTGAATACTAAAAAATGAAATAACCTTCCGATTAAGCTGCTGCCATATGTGTAGAAATCGATAGCGAGAACCTCTTTGTTGATGAAAGGCCATTAAAAAAAGAAAGCCCATTTCATAATAAATAAATAGCAAAATGAGCATTATTAAAAGAATGATCATTGAGATGACAAAGGGATGCCCCATAAAACTTTGAATATTTTGTTCAGTAATATGTGTGTACCCAGTAACTCGTAGCATTAGCTTAAATACGATAGCTGTTACAGGAACAATTAATAAAAACTGAAATAATCTAATCAGTGCGAAAACCTGTATATAATCAAAGCGATACATATAAATATTGTAGATGGCTTGTCGCATTACTTGTCCCGTTTTGTGCATTTACTCACCCCAGTCATACCTATCGTATCCCCTATCTTAAGCATCTTTGCGATTTTTATAAGCTTTTCCCTATAGGATATGTAAAGCCACTTATTTCAAATACTTTTAGCTCTTGAAATACAATTTGTCCCATATAATATGCGAGGAAAAATAATAAGATTTCTGTATTTATGGTGTCTAAAAATATTTTCTTGAAACTTTTTTGTAGGTAACTCGGTAAATAATAAAACCGATACATTTTAAGGGGGCAAATAATTATGAGACATACAATGTTTAACTTTGGAGATATCATTAGTACAACCGTCATTCTTATAATTTTCTTCGGCATTTTTTTCGTGATGATACATATGATTAAAAAAATGAAATCGACAGTTCCTCTGCCTCCTGAAGAAACACTTCAGCAAAAAGTAGATGACTTAACAACACGGGTGAAAACGCTAGAGAATCGAGTGGAACGTTTATCAGAAAGAAAGTAGCTCCAAATAAGAAAACATTAACGTGAAGGGCGTCATTACAGCCAATCTCTTTCTTTTTGTTAAATGAAAAAACGCTGTAAAGTTTATTCTTTACAGCGTTTTTCATAAACGATACGGCCATCCACAACCGTATATGCGACTTTTACTTGTGGAATATTTTCGATTTCTATCGTAAAAAGATCCTCTTCTAAAATAGTGAAGTCTGCTGTGTAGCCCTTTTCAATCTTACCTCGAATGTGGTCTTGAGCGATTATTTGTGCAGCTCCTACAGTATAGAGTCGTACTGCCTCAAAACGTGATATTTTCTCCTCTGGGACGTAACCGTTATGGGATTCTCCAAAATTCCGTCTTGTTACTGCAGCGTATATACCATATAAGGGGTTTGGCACTTCAATCGGAGCATCACTGCCACCCGCAACGACTAATCCGCGATCAAGTAGTGATTTTAACGGATGCAATCCTTTTGCTCGTACCTCCCCTAGCCTAGCTAGTTCTGCTGCATACTCGCCCTGCACAAATTGCGGCTGCATATCCACTGCGACAGGCAACGCAGCAAGCTTTTCTAAAATTTCTTCATCCACCAAGCTACAATGAATAACACGATCTAATTGACCTTCACGGGGCGGATAAGTAGCAAATACGTTTAAAATTGTTTCAATGGCTAAATCTCCAATGGCATGCACTGCCACTGTTTGCCCATGCTGACGTGCAAGTTGAACATATTGCTCTAATTGTTCTGATGAATGGACAAGCATACCGCAATTGCCTGGCTCATCACAGTATGGTTCCCGTAAGGCTGCAGTACGTCCTCCAAATGCACCATCTATAAAAATCTTCATTGCACCAAACTCTAAATACGGAGAAGATGGTTCTTCCATCTTGGCAACTTCTTTAAATACTGTGTGGTGTTGTAATAAATGGACCTTAAACGATTGCTCTGCCTCGACAATCTTGCGAAAAGCATTTATTGGTTGATGTGGAGGCCCGTAATAGCTTAAATCCTCAGAATGACCACCCACTAAGCCATATGATTGCAAAGATTTTATCGACTTCTCAAGAGCATCCTCGATATACTCGGGCGTAATATGGGGCATATGGTTTACAATCATATACAATGCTGCATCTTTTAAGACGCCTGTTAGCTGTCCATCCACCTTCTCAATGACGCCACCCTCTGGTGATGGTGTGTCTTTTGTAATTCCTGCAAATGCCAATGCTTTGGAATTAGCTAAAATTAAATGATGACAACTGCGTTTAATTATTAAATGAGCTTCTCCTAGAGCATCAAGCTCCGCTAATGTTGGGAAAATTGGCACTTCAAATTGTGTCTCATTAAGCCCTATCGCGATTACCCATTGATTTGCGGGAACTTCCAGCATCCTTTCACGAATAATGGCTAGTAGCTCGTCCTTACTTCTAACGTTCGATACATCAATATGCTTTAATTTCTCCCCGTAGCCAATAATATGTAAATGACTATCGACAAAGCCTGGATACATCACATTTCCTTGTAAATACCGAATAGAAGTAGCATGTGGCGACAAGCTACTTACTGAGCCTGTCGCCACAATTTTTCCTTCTTTAACAAGGACTGCTTCAACTGTTTCGCCAACTTGTGCCATCGTGTAAATTTTTCCACCTGTCCATAACGTTGCCAAAACAATTCCTCCTATGCAATCGCTTCAATTAAGTGTGCTCGCTCTAGGCGACGACGAACAATTACGCCAAACCATCCTGCCAAAACCGCTTTCACAATACCTACAATGATAAACGGTGCCGCACCACCCATAAATGCTGCTGTCCAAGTTAAATCTCCAACGATTTTTAACCAAGTCGTTCCAAATGCCAATGTCACAACCATCCCAATTATGTTCGCGATGATAGCTTGGACAATTGTAATACCGAATTTATCTAAATAGAAGCCCATAATGATTGCTGAGACAAGGAATCCGACAATATAGCCTCCTGTAGGACCAACTAAAATCCCAAATCCCCCTGACATACCACTAAATACTGGAAGACCTGCCGCTCCAAGCAAAATATAAATCAATACTGACAACGTTCCAAGTCTTGTTCCTAAAATCGTTACGACTAAGCCTACTGCTAATGTTTGTCCTGTTATTGGAATAAGTGGTAGCGGAATCGTTAATTGTGCAAGAATAGAAATAATCGCTGCACCAAATGCCGCTAACACATAATGATATGTACTACTTTTTTTCAAACTAAATTGCCTCCCCTTGTACGTTAACTATAAATGAAAATAAGTTAACACAAAGATAAAGCAAATGAAAACTGTTGTCAATCTATTTTAAAAAATTACTATAGTGAACTAGCAATTTCTTATCATAAAGGCCATTACCAAAGTGGTGTATTCATGGGATCGTCCGCTTGTAATTCAAACAAATCAGGAGTTATTTGATAAACCGAGAAAACCACACCAACCTAATATAACCCAACCTAATTCCATAAAAAGGTTATCGAAAAATGCGTAAATATGATCAGTCGCATATCCATATTGAACGCACGGTTCATTAACAATCTACAATTAATGTTAGTTTTTTGACTATAATTAGTCCATTTGGATTAAAAACTGTTCGAAAAAAGACCCGTATCTCGAAAACCAGGAATGGGTATTTAAGCTGGCAAGCGGCAGAAATTGTACCATCATATTTTCAGTTGGAAGAATATGCATTGTAACAATTTGGGTTATATGGTAACCTACTTAAGTATTTTTCCATTATAAGGAGGTAAGTTATGTTTCGTACTGGTATCATATTTTTAATTTTAGGGTTAGGTGCATTTATACTGCCGCAATTCGGTCTACAATTCAAATTATTTACCGTTTTTGGCGACATTTTTGGCGGAGGCGAAACCTTTGTCGAAATTGCTCTTGCAGGTATAGGCGCTGTCCTAGTATGCATGCATTTATTTAAAGGAAAGAAGGACAAGTCGTCCGCAGCGTAAGAACATGTGATTTTTGGGAGGAAGTTATTTTGAAATCGTTGATTGCAAAACTATTAAAATCAGTAACTGTTATGACTTTAATTATGATGGTGTGTGCGGTTCCCGCATTCGCCGAAGAGGAGTTGAATTGGGTAGAAGGTAGTGGACAGAAAGTTGACGTAGGGACCAATTTAGCGGAACTGGAGTTAGGCAGTGATTTTATTTTTCTTAATGCCGAAGATACGAAAAAGTATCTAACGCAGGGCGGAATGGAACCGAGCGGGTCAGAAATCGGTGTGGTTTTCCCAAAGGATGAAAAACAGACTTGGGCCGTTTATTTCGAATATGAAGAATCTGGACATATAAAAGACGACGAGAAAACAGATATCGATGCTGATGCTTTGTTGGACAGCTACAAAGAAGGTACGGAAGAAATGAATAAGGAGTTAAGCCCTGAAAATCAGTTATTCGTTGATAAATGGGATGTTGCTCCATTCTACGACAACCAATTACATAGTTTGTCGTGGTCTTTATTGGCGCATGATAATCAGAACAACGGTGTTATTAACTACAATGTGCGAATTCTATCCCGCCAAGGCTATATCTCAGCGATACTCGTCTCAGATCCGGCGAATTTGCAGGCCGATCGTATAGTGTTTAACAACAAGATCCTAAAGCAATTTAACTTAAAGCAAGGTCAGCGCTATGAGGATTTTGACAAAAAAACCGATAAGGTAGCTGAATACGGCTTGACAGGATTAATTCTTGGAGGCGCGGGTCTAGCGGTTGCCAAAAAAGCGGGCTTGCTTGCTATACTCATCCCTCTATTGAAGAAGTTCGGGATCATAATTGTGGTGGCCGTCGGCGCGATTTGGGGCTTTATTCGAAAAAAATCAGGGTTGAAGAAAGAGCAGTCGGAGGAACAATCGACACAATCTGAACAGCCAGAACAATCGGAGCAACCGACACAATCTGAACAACCAGCGCAATCAGAGCAAACGGCGCAGGACCAGGAGACTGACAAGCAGAAAGTTTAATTTACAAGAGTAGTAACCGCTAAACGTTTCGCGGACGTGGATATTGAAATATTTCAAAAATAAGAATATCAAAGCCCTTCCTAATCGCTCGATAGCCGAGTGATTAGGAGGGGCTTTTCATATCGTTTATTCATTTAAAGAAGCACCTAATAAAATAGTTCGAATCCGATAGCGAATAACCATGGAGCCTCTGTTCTTTGAGATAATTGCAGCTCGAAAAGACGTTACTACGTATGAATATGTACTGCTCTTTTTCGAACTAAATCGCCTCCCATTTGCGTTAAGAGCTAGCAATTTCTCTTTACAAATTACCAAAGCGGATCGTTGATAGGATCATCTTCTTGTAAATCAAATACATATGGTGCTAATAGACGATAATAAATAAAAACACCTGCTAAAAAGAAAATAATCCCTATAGAAATATTATCAATAAAATGTTGCATCAAAGCCATAAGAGGAATTGGAAATGCTAAAATCCCACCCATTTGCATAGATTTTTTTGTGCGATATTGTTTTTTCCCACAATAAGGACATTCGATTTGTCCATTTTTCCGGTACATTTTTCGAGCTTGCTTCTCTGACCAAGTTTCCCCACACTCAATGCACACCGGTAGGCCATATCCTTTCTTTATTAACACCCATTTAACAAAAAAAGCAAGCCCCACCATAAAGCTAAAAATTAATATGCCTTTTACTAAATCGTATTGTAAAATTGTCCATAGGCTCCATGTATCCGCTTCTTGCTGTAAGCTAGCTGCCTGGTGACTTCCTGAATTTTTAGTCTGTGATAATAAATAACTAAAACCAATGACAAACAACGTAAACGTTGCAAGCACCACACGATATTGCCACGGACTACTTCTTCTTTGTTTAGTTTTACTACGTGCTTTCTGGGCAATTTCCTGTTTTTTATCATCTGTAAGCTTTACATCTCGAAGTTCTTTTAGCACATCTTCTTTAAATTGATTCATGGCGTAACACCTCCCAATCATAATCACCGATTGCTGTTGCAAGTTGCTTTCTAGCACGTTGTAATCTTGTACGTATTGTTGCTTCTGGACAACATATGAGCTGTGCAATTTCCACTGTCGTCATATCCTCAAAATAATAGAGAATCAGCACTTCCCTATAGGCTACGGATAATGTAAACAAAGCTTCTACTAGCTCACGTTTTGTGGACTTAGCAAGTAATTCTTTTTCAGGCGTGACTGCTGTCGTTCGCCCCGTTATTTTTTCAAAGAGTGTCAGTCGTTTACTTTTCCAGCTACGCAAATAATCATGGCTTCGATTGACCGTCATTTTCACTAAATATGTACGTAATGATGATTCTTGACGAAATTGCTCTTGCTTTTGATAAAAGGCGATAAACACATCCTGCACAATGTCCTCAGCTGTTGCTTCATTTTTCACATATAAATAAGCAACCTTTAATAAATAGTCACCGTGCTCTGCAATAATTTTTTCAATATCCATCGTTGTCCTCACCTTCTTTCTAAACTACTGACGGACGCCGCTTCATTTCCGATTCACTTTTTCAAAAAATTTTTCAAAAGAAAAGAATCTGCAAAACTCCAACGACTATACGTTGGAATGAAGCAGATCCTTTATGATTGATCTAACACTCACAATATCAATTATGCCCCGGCAAAATGACGTCCGAAATAGGCTTTGAGCCAACAAATGTTTTTTGTGCGAAAGTGCAGTGCTAACGTAGCGACAGCCGCTTCGCTTTCGCGCAGATAAAAACCTGTTGCTGCTGTCGCTCCGAAAACACTTGTAGCTGACGCGTTGCTTTCGCTACATAAGACAGTGTTGAAAGAAGTTATAGTCCGTCAGTACTCATCATCTGACTTGTTTAGTTACGATTCCCCACACCGCTATATTGATTAAAAACAGTAATTTGGTTACGACCATTGCGCTTTGACGTATATAGTGCTGTGTCTGCATTATGGATAAGCTCCTCGACAGTGGCAATCTGTCCTTGTTTATTCGTACTTACGCCAATACTAAATTCCAACTGAACTGTCTCACCATTGATTGTTAAGGACATGGAGTTTAATGTTTGATAGAGATTTTCCGTTATCGTTTGAATGGATTCACCCTCCTGTAATTGACAAAGAATAATAAACTCATCTCCGCCAAAACGAGAAACGATCGACTCAAATGATTGAAAATAATCCTTTAATGTAGTTGCAGTAATCGTTAAAGCATCATCACCAAATAAATGGCCATTTGTATCATTTATTTCTTTAAAATGGTCTAAATCAATCATCATTAATGCTAATTGCTGATTTTCTACTGAAGCTTTCTCCAGCATTTTTTCCGCATTCTCATCAAAATAACGTCGATTATAAATATTCGTTAATGGATCAATGTAAGAAGTTTTTTCAAGTTGTTTCTTCTGGTCATCGTACTCCATCTCAAATAATACATGTGTATAATTTTCCCTTTGTATTTCTAGTAAAATGTTAATATATTCCTTTTGTATCGAGCACAATACTAGTTTATTCCCTTGCTCTTCTATTAACTTTACCAAAGAATTGTAGATCGTTTGAAGCATAGATAAATCATTATTTTGTAAGGCATAATGTTTTGACTTTTGGTACAAATCGATGGCCTCGCCAATGCGTCCCTCTTTTTCACAAAGCAATGCATAGGCATTCATAACCTCCAATTGTAACTTGGAATAAGGTGGTTGCTGAATCATCACCAGCAGTTCCTGCAATAATTCATTCGCTTCATCAAATTCCTCCAACCAAATTTGTGCGACAGCTAAGTTTATTTTTGAATACATAATCCCTGTATACGGATTTTCATGTTTTGTCTCAAAAAAGTTAGCATAATATAAGCTCTTTAATGCAAAATCCTTCGCTTTTTGATAGTTTCCAAAAGAGTTTTCTAAGTCGCTTAAATTATTATAAATCTTCCCTATACTTTCTATATGTTGAACACGCTCAGCAATTTTTAGAGCCTTGAACATAAACTCTTCAGATTTCTTTAAATGGCCAAACGTTCCCCAGTAAACGGCCGCTAAATTATAATGATGGATTAAATCGGTATCATCGCCATATTGAAAGGTTAATTCACGATATTGCTCAAGCACACTGATGGAAACCTGCAAATCACCTGTTTGAAAATAGCTTGCACAGCGATATCGTAATAACCGGATTGCCTTTTTATACATACCAAGCGCAATTGCACTTTCAATTGCGGCACTACTTAATTCTATATATTCTATAAAGCGATTCGCATCATACAATTCATTTAGCGTAATCCATAATTCTTCAATCTCCTGTGTGTTCATACCGCCCCTCCTTAAAGTAACCCTATTTCTTTAATACTATCTTTATGTGCATAATATTACAATTCCTCAGACTCATTTATTTTCAAAATAATGAGTAAAATTAACCTCGATATAACAATCAATGATTCATTTCTCCTAAAAAGATGAAAGCCCCTCTGTAAAAATGACTCTTTTATTTAAGAAAGTACAAAAACTATTATTTCTCGACAAATAAAAAAACAGCCTCTTCTCGAAAGAGACTTGAAGAATGTTGGAATGAGTATAGGTTAATGCGGATCATCACAATAAGGTGGGGTTGATTTCCGTTACGGCTGATTCCTGGGGCGCTCAGTGGCCACTCCAATCAATATATATATTAAAATACTTACATGATAAGCCTCACCATGAAGACTTTACAGTTTCGCCGTTCTCTCAGAAAATGCTAAATGGTGAGGTCTGCCTATTTTATTATCATACCGCTTAATGTAAAGACTCTTCAATACCTAAAAGCTTCTTTAACTCTTCCGACCTTTCTTGACTAAGATGTACCGTACCGTAACCCACTTTATACAAATAAAGTGATTGACCGTAACTACCCCAGACATTTACACGAACTCCCTCTAGCATAAATGAATAATCTGGGGGGCTTCCTATATCTTCAATAGGCTGCCACTCTGTTTGTCGAAAGAATTGCATGACTTCCTGTTCATTTTGAATGTTGAGCTTAGTCGTAACGGTTGGTTCAACAATTTCCACATGGTTTAATACGCCGTAGTGTGTGACACTTCCATTTTCATCAATGGACTCACTCCTATTTGATTCTATAGTGACATAATCTCCTTGCTTTACTGGAAAATCATCTAAAACCGGATACCAAGTTGCTTTTGGGTACTTATTTATGAGTTGCTCTTGCGAAAGTTTTTCTAAGTCCTCTGGAATAGCCCCATCAACAAATAGAAAGGCATTGGATTCTACTTTTATGACTGTTCCCACATACTTAATTCCATGTGAATTACTTGAATAATTCTTGATTTCATTTTGCTCCTGAAACGTTTTTACCTGCTCTGCAAAATGTTGATCAAAATAGCGAATAGCATCTTGAGCGGCTATTTCTTGTACTATACCGTTTGGGAGTGTCGGGTATTTCCCCAGGTAAAAGGAATCAAGCTTTTTTTTAGCTGTATACATCGGTAACAAAGGCTCCACATACGTTTTAAAGTAGTTCTCGATTCCCTTCTCTTTAAAAAGCTCAGCATATTCCGGTGATTGTTGTAACATAACAAGCTCGTCATAATGCTCCTTCCTAACAGCCTTTAGCTCTGCTTCAGAATATTGGAGACTAAGTGATTTCGCATAATAATAAGGGGCAACTACCTTCTTGTAACGTTCTATTGCCTCTTTTGTATAAAATTCCTCGTCTTGTTTGCCCCAATTGATGCGCATTATATTTTCAAAATGGGTAAGCTGTGTATCGTTAAACATATTTGCAGATTGTTTCGTTTCCTTATTCAGTAGCTGTACCATGACAAATCCAACGAAGCAAACCGTCACAATTGCCGTTAAAAGCGCGAAACGAATGGGCCTTTTAGGTTTGACATCTCTCTGCTGTAAGACACGATTTTTGACTCGCTCTTTACTCTCTACCATATCCCCTGCCACTTTCACCAACTCTTTTTGCCATTCATTCATGTCCAAGCACCTCCCATTCCTCCTGCTTTAGTTGAGACTTTAAAGTTTCTCTTGCCCTTTTTAACCTTGTCTTAACAGTGTTTTCTACAATTCCTAGAACCTGTGCTATTTCGGCAATCTTCATCTCTTCATAATAGTAAAGAATGATTGGCTCTCTATATGTTAGCGGAAGTTTTAAAATAGCTGCCCCAATATGCGATCTTTCCTCCGCTTCAATCAGTGTATCGCGCTGTATGTTAGCCTTCTCAGGGAATATTTTTTCTTGTAAAATTAATTTTTTATAATGCCAGCTTTTTAAATAATCCTTGCTTTTATTAATCGTTAACCTAGATAAATAAGCACGTAGCTGTCCACGTTCCTCATAATCATGCTGAGAAAATTTTATAAAAACCTCCTGCACGATATCCTCTGCCGCGTGTCTATTTTTCACATAAAAATAGGCGAGACGCAATAAATGCTCTGCATGTTCATCCATCATTTTTTCAAATATGCCGTCCACCTCCCCCTGTACACTATAAACGACTGCCAACAAATGACCGTTTCACTTAATTATCAATTATGCCTCGGCATAATTGCGCCCGGAATAGGCTGAAAGAAGTTAAAAATTTTAATTATCGTATTGACCTTGGAGCATACTCCAATGTTAGGATAAATTCAGGAGGTGCTCACATGCATATAAAACAGTTTGCAGCTAAGTATAATTTATCTACTGATACCGTGCGTTACTATGAAAAAGAAGGATTGCTACACCCAAATAAACAGGACAATGGCTATCGCGTGTATGATGTCACTTGTGAACATACAATAAAGTTCATTTTAGTATTAAGACAGGTTGGCTTTACATTACAAGAAATCAAACAGCTCCTTACACTAGAGCAAAAGCCGATTTCAGATTCTTGCAATCAAGAAACAGTACAGCTATTCTCAGCAAAGATCGCCCATATTGAGCAGCAGTTATTTTTTTATCAGCAAGCACTACAATCCTTACAGCTCACTCAAACATTATTGGCTGAAGGAAAATACGCTGAAAATAAGTTAGTCATCGGCTCACTTATCGAGGATATGTATAATAAATTACAAGAAGGAAGTGTTCATCATGAGACTACGTAAAATTATCTCATTGGAATATTTAATAGCATTTTTAGTAACTGTATTTTTCTACCAGCATTTTGAATTTTCGTTGCTATATTTTGTACTACTTTTATTACTACCTGATATAACGATGTTAGGCTACATAGTAAACACTAAAGTTGGCGCGTTATTTTACAATATTGGCCATAGTTTAGTCCTGCCAGCCATTCTCTTGATTTTAGGCTTTGTCACTGTATCATCACCGCTATTAATGGCCTCTATCATTTGGCTAGCTCATATATTTTTAGATCGTGCACTAGGCTATGGTTTAAAATATGATGAAGCCTTTACAAACACTCATTTACAACAAATAGCTTAAGTTAGAAGTTGCGACTCTATCAGTAAGCAGCATTTTAGATCATTTCAAAAACCGACTTTTCGGAGGGATCATATGGTGTTGAATATAGTTCTTCGCTTTCTATTAGAAATTTGCGTGTTAATGGCTTTTGGATATTGGGGTATACAAACTGGGAAAGGCATGTTCTTTAAGCTTTTACTTGGAATTGGAGCACCCGCTTTGTTCGTAGTTCTTTGGAGTATGTTTGGTTCACCCAAAGCAACATTTCCATTGAATGGGATTTGGCATTTTATGTTTGAGTTCGTGATATTCTCTCTAGCAGTCATAGCTCTGTATGCTGCAGGAAAAACACAATTAGCTACTACATTTGCCATACTAATCATTATTAATCAGATTTTATTGTCCGTATTTCATCAACGCTAAAAAATCCACTTTTAATTTCTATCAGCGGGTGTCACGGAATCGGAAAGGAGTTCTTTGTGCAGTACAAAGCCGATTCCGGACGCAATTATGCCGAGGCATAATTGATTAACGGGATTTTTAGCTTTTTTGAAGGTATGTGTATATCGTTGTAAGGTTCGCTTTAATACCGTTTACTCCCTTCCACTCCCTATACTTTTTAGGTAAATCAAATTCAGAAATAAAATCTTCCAGTGACAACTTTCTTTGAAGGGCATCTTTTGCGCGTTGAATCATGAAAGATAAATAATCAATTAACGTATCGCATAAAGTCAAATCTGCAACATTACCATGACCAGGAACAATTATATTTATATCGATTTGTTTAACTCGCTTTAATATGATCAAAAATTCTTCAGGATTATAGATCGGTACGTGTAAATCTTCTGTCGCTAAATCCCCCATAAAAGCTATTTTTTCTTTAGGTAAGTACATCAATGTATCACTCGGTGAATGTCCCCCGCCTAAACAGTAAAATTCCACAGTTCTATCGGAACCAGTGATGGTCAATCTTTCTTCAAACAACATGGATGGTAACACAATCTGTAATCGAGATAAATCATCCAATACCTTCGACATTTCCTGATATTGGTTGATTAAACTCCCTTTTATAACGGTGTCCTCTGTTGAATCGATTTGATTTTTTAGCTGAAGCAGGTAATGTTTCATGTCCTGCTTTTCCTTCTCGTAGTCTTCAATTTTATTCTTTTCTTTGCACAATTTCTCCGTTACATATGTAGAAATAATTGTTGTATCTGAAAATATTTGATTCCCAAAAACGTGATCCCCGTGATAGTGACTGTTCATCACATACTTTACTTTCTTACCCGTTAAACTTTCTGTTTGGCGTCTTAACTCTTCCCCTGCTGAAGGCGTACTTAGCGAATCAAAAACAAGAAGTTCGTCACCTAAATCAATGATTCCCGCATTACCCCAAGCACCTTGACCTGGTTTAGCAATGGCTGCATATACGCCATCACATAAAGTATGCAAAGTAAAATAGTTTGTTTCTACAATCACTCGTTCCATTCCAGTCCCCCTAGAAGTTTTTACATATTATAGCATTTGTACTTGTAGATAAATCAAGATAAAAAAAGAAAATCCACTCTTTTTCATAGTGGATTTTCCTCATATTAGATGAGTCGCTTAATTTTCGTTTCATATAGCGCAACAATTAGTATGCCACCAAGTATAGGGATTAAAGAGCTAAAAATGAAATAAAAACCTTCATCACTGTATTGTCCTAAGAAATGAAATTGCAGCCACGGAACACCGTATGTTTCACCTACACCGTATAAAAAAACTGTGCTAAATAAAAACAATGCAAGACATTTGATACATTCATTTCTTTTCATTACAATTCACCTCATTTAACGATGGTCATTTGTTTTGCATAGGCTGCGAGGTCTTCAATTGTTCGCTCAGGGTTATTATTCATAATGCTATATTGATAGCCATTTTCCTGCCAACTAATATAACGGAATTTTTTCTCATCCATAAAAGTTCCTTTTTGACCTCGGATGTCCATTTCTTTTATGCCTGTGAAAGTCTCATCCTTAGTATCATTACTATTAGCTTTTGAAACTGTAACTAAAATATCTTGCTGATCATCCTTTAAATAATTAAAGGTATACACTGAATGGTCTTCTTGCATTTTCTCTAATGAAATATCCTCCAAAGTTAGTCCATTCTCTGCTGGCACCATTAAAAATTCGCCAAGCTGTTCTTTCACTGTTTCCAGTGTTACTGACTCAGGTTCAGGTACAGTAATTTCTTCTACTTTTGCATCCTTTGGGACATCTATTGTAAATTGTGCATCGTCGATTTTGGCGTTTTCATCCATTTTAGTATACTCTGACGTCATTTTATTTCCAGCACTATTCGTTACTGTTTTTAACGTTACCCATGTTTTTTTATCAACCCATACTTCCATATCACCTATTAATGTATCATCTTTTTTCGCTTTCGCCACGATTTTATACGTATCTCTTCCAGCAATCTTCTCCTCCCCTGAAATTTTCACATCATGTGTATCCTTTACTAAATTAAATAGTGATTCTGCCTGATCTCTTGGCGATGGGAATGCACCTAAACTATCTTTGCCAATATCCATTTTATGAACAGTGTTTTTTACAACATCATACATAATAATCTGTGAACCATTGTTGACTGTGATGATATGCTCACCATTGTCAGCTGTTATCTCAATACGTCGTTTATCATCTTTAACCCACTCTTTGACTTGAGCCTTTCCACCAACATCATCCATATCCATCTTGTATTCAGCATAATAAGTAAGTGGTTCTTTCGTTTCCTGTAATGCTTGATCGATAATTTCTTGTGGTGAATAGGATCCCTCCGTGCTACAACCCACTAAGCTAAATGTTAATGCGGCAACTAAACCCGCTGCTCGTAATGATTTTTTCCAATTCATGATCAATTCTCTCCTTTAATTGGTGGCAACCAGCCCAGTACAGCTGTTCCATAGCCTTCTTTCGATACAAGCTCTACTGTCCCACCATGCTTTTCTATTATTTGTTTTGCTATATTTAACCCTAGTCCAGTGCCTCGCTCCCCAGCCTTTGTTCGTGCTGAATCTGCTTGGTACATGGGCTCAAATAACTTCTCAATATCCTCTTTTTTTACACCTTGCCCGCTATTTTGCAAGATTATATACATACCCTCTTGCTTTTTTAGAGCTGGCCGTACAAAATCAAAGCTCCATACCGGACACTCTCCAGCATTCACGGCTGCTAAACCTATCGTTGTACCTACCTCTCCATAGCGCCAAGCATTACTCATTAAATTGTCGATCACCCTTTGAAGCTGCTTCGGATGCACTGCATACATTCCCTCTATATCACAAGTAACTTCAAGCATAAACCCTTGATCCTTGCATAACTGCTCATAATCAGACAGCGCCATTTCAAAAAACTCCGCCCCATCTACTGCTACAAGTTCTAAATGATAGCTTGTCGATTGCAGTAAAGTGTACATTAGTAAATCCTCTAACATATGCTTCATCGTTTCAGACTTTGTTAAAATAATCTGTCGATACTCGACTTGCTGTTCTTCTGATAACGCCTTGCTTTGTAAAGATTCAGCATATGCTTGAATAGCTGTAAGAGGTGTTTTTAAATCATGGGAAATACTTGCAATCATTAACTCCTTTTGCTGTTGTTCAGCTTTTAAGTGAGTACGCGCAGTTTCAATTTCGTCCTGCATGGCGAGAAAGGTTTGAGCAAGTTCCCCAATTTCATCTTTTCTTGCCACTAAATTTGATTCCCCATGCTCCCCCTTTGCAAAAGCACGCATTTGCCGCATCAGTTCATGTAACGGTCGATTTAATTTACGGTTAAGCAGCATCATAACTGCAAAATAAATAAGGAGAAATAACAATATAGAGCTAGCTATTACAAGCCATGAACGACTTTCTACTCCTTTTACCCAATCCGTCCTAACTAATTGAATCTCATAAACCCCAAGCAATTCTCCATCTTGATAAACAGGTTCTTTATAAGTGAAGGCATTGTAATTTTGCTTTAGCTCATATAAACCTTTAAAAATACTATCTTTAGTATCAAACCCTGATTTCAATGGATTTGATGAATACAAAATTAAGCCTGATTTCAAGTAAAGTGTAATTGCAAGATGATCATTCGTTAGTGTTTCAACATCTTTTATATCCGCTTTTTTTGTATAATACATAGGATTTTCGAGAACAGATTTTACTTGATTGAGCTCTGTTAATTTTTCGAAATACTCAGCAACGTTTTTATCTTGATAATAGGCATTAATCCACACATAAAGGCTATAAGCACCTGTTATCGGTAACACCATCACAATGAAAAAAGTGATGAGTAACCAAGTTTTAATTTTCATAGCGGTTCACCAATAAACCGGTAGCCCTTGCCCCAAACTGTTTGTATATAATACGGGGTTTTGACTGGATCCTTTAACTTTTCTCGTAGCGCCTTTATATGTACTGTGACAGTAGGTGTTTCAAAAATGCTCGCCTGTTGCCAAATATGCTGATATAACTCTTCTTTTGAAAAAGTTTGGTTTGGGTTTTTCGCAAGTAGTTTTAACAGAGCGAATTCCTTCTGTGTTAAGGCAAGCTCTTTATCATCAAGACGCGCTGTTTCCTTTTGCCAATCAATTTTTAAGCCGTGTGCAAAGGATGTTACATCTTCTGTTATTTCTTTTTTCGTATAACGTTTCCAGCGACGTAAGTGTGAGGCTACACGTGCTTTTAACTCCTCTAAGCTAAACGGTTTCGCAATATAATCATCAGCGCCCTGCAAGCCCTCAACCTTATCTGCCTCTTCTTTACGCGCACTCATCATTAAAATAGGAACATCACTTTCCCAACGAATATTTTGGCAAACAGTAAGACCATCCATCTCAGGTAACATCCAATCGACTAACACTAAATCAAAAGAATCTGCTTGAAAATCAGCTAGCCCTTCGAGTCCTGTTGTTGCCCAAGTAATTTGGTAACCCTCTTGCTCAAGCGTATCCTTCACAATACGTCCAATCGCCGTATCATCCTCAATCAGTAATAGCTTTTCTTTCATCTGTTTTCCTCCTGTACTAACCTTACTATGTAAAAAGACATTTTTTCTGAACTTTATACTTTCTTTATAATTACCATAGATCTGGCTATCCGTCACTTCTCGTTTTTATATCAGCAATTCGTCTCTTACATTTGTTTCCGTCGCTCTAGGGAGTCCTTTCCGTCACCTGCATTTCTTTCCGTCGTTCCAGTCGGCCCTTCTGTCGCTTTGCCTCTTCTTTCCGTCGCTCTGGGCTGGCTTTCCGTCGCTTCGCCTTTTCTTCCCGTCTCTCTACCTGGACTTTCCGTCACTTCGCCACTTCAATCCATCGAACCTATTCGACGAATCAAAAAAAAAGGAATGCACGCAATTTGTGCATTCCCTCATTATGTTAGAACAATAAACTTAAGATAAAGTAAATAGCTGCAGCCATGACTGCGGAAATTGGCATTGTGATTACCCATGTTGTCACAATTTTTCGCGCCATTCCCCATTTAACACCTCTTACTCGATGTGCTGTACCTACACCCATAATAGATGAAGAAATAACATGTGTAGTAGATACTGGTAAGTGAATTAATGTCGCACCGAAAATGATGGATGCAGAAGCAAGGTCAGCTGCAACACCATTGACTGGACGAATTTTCATAATCTTACCGCCAACTGTTTTGATGATTTTATAACCACCTACCGATGTACCAAGACCCATCGCACATGCTGCTGCAAAACGTACCCAGAAAGGAATATCGTCTGTGTGATGCAGGCCTCCTGCAATTAACGCGAGCGTAATAATCCCCATCGCCTTTTGCGCATCGTTTGTACCGTGAGTAAATGATTGTAAAGCTGCTGTACCAATTTGCATTGTCCGGAAGCCTTTATTCGTTCGATATAAATTCATATCCTTAAATAGTACTTTAAATAAAGACATCATTAAGAAACCAGCTGCAAACGCAAGTAGTGGTGAGAAAATAAGCGCCTGAAGGATTTTTATAAAGCCACTATAGTTCAATACATTAAAGCCTGCTGCTGCAATTGCAGCACCTGCCACAGAACCGATCAATGTATGCGATGAACTAGATGGAATTCCAAAGTACCATGTTACTAAATTCCATGTAATCGCTGATAATAATGCCGCTAAAATAACGACAGAACCTGTAGTATCTCCAGTAAAAGCATTTAAGCTGAACGGGTCAACAATATCCTTTGTTAATGCTTTTGCTACCCCAACGAATGTTATAGCTCCGATGAAGTTCATAATTGCAGCCATATAGATTGCTGTACGTGGCTTCAATGCCCTTGTTGATACAGAAGTTGCGATCGCGTTGGCTGTATCATGGAAGCCGTTAATAAAATCGAACACAAGCGCGAATATAACGACTAATATTGTTAACAGTAATATCGTATCCATTTCGTACTCTCCATCTTACGCGTTACGCATAATTATTGTTTCAATTGTATTTGCTACTGTTTGACAGTAGTCTGCAGTGTCTTCAAATTGTTCGTATATACTCTTGAAGACCATGATGCGCATCGGATCTTTTTCTTGAATAAATAATTGCTTCATTGAAGAGCGGAAAATTTCATCACATTCACGCTCATAGTCCTTAATTTGAATAGCATGTTTACGCATTTCAACAAGCTTTCTACTATTTAATAGCTCCATGGCTTGGACCATTTCGTCTGTACTTTTCGCAATATATGTTAAGAATTGACGCATCGGGTCTGTAACTTCTGTTAAATTATACATGTCAAAATGAGCAATACAGCCTTCCATACCATCAATGACATCATCCAATTTATTAGCAAGTGCTAAAATATCCTCACGCTCGATCGGTGTCATAAATGATTTATTTAGCATGACGATAAGCTCGTGAATCAATTTATCTCCACTTGTTTCATATCGCTTCATTGTGTCTGCGATTTCTTTTAGTGAATCTATATTTTCAATACGTGCGTTATGAGCGTAATAAATACCTTCTTTAACGTTTTTAGAAATGTTTAACAATGCCTTAAAAAATGGATCTTGCTTGTTTGAGTTGAACATTGTGTTCCTCCTGTTGAATGAATATTGTCGATTTCTGCAATCATCATAACAAAACTTTCACATATTTCTACAGATTTTTAAACAAAAACGAGTTGAATTTACAAAAATGTAATATATAATTTGCCACAATTATTTCTAGGTACTTTTCCAAGTTGAAAACGTTGGAAACTCAATAACAAAAATTATCGATTTTTCTTTAAATATAACCATTTTTTCTTTTATTTTTATAAAAATACTTGAAAAACTTTTTTTCTTTCTATTTTTTTCATCTTTATAAATGTTAAGGAATTGTAAACGATATTTACAATCAATTATGCCTCGGCATAATTGCGTCTGGAATCGGCTTTGTGCTTAGGCCTACACGACGCAGGTCAGTTAGCCGTTATCGCATGGATGCGATGATGTTAGGCTAACATCCTATATTGAACTCCTTACCGATTCCGTGACATCCGCCGGAGGCTTTGGGCCAACGTGATGTTGGTCACTCAGTCGTGTGTTGTTGCTGTCGCTTCGCTTTCGCACAGTTAAAACCGTGTTGCTGTCGCTTCGCTTTCGCACAGTTAAATTGCCACAGGACGTGGCGTTCCTAGACTGAGTTCCTCTATTTCAGCGGGTGTTTGGATACTCGCTGAAAGAAGTTAAAAAGAAAAGTTACATTGTCATTTATTACAATTCGCAGTACTGTTATAAGAAAAGTGTAACTTACACAATATGCGTTAAAGAAGGTTGTGAGTATCATACATATGGACATCGATTTACTATCACTTGTCATACTTTTAATACTGGGCTTTATCGCATCCTTTTTAAATGCGATTGTCGGTGGCGGAGGATTAATTTCATTGCCTGCGCTTTTGGCGGTTGGTTTACCGCCAAGTACAGCGATTGCCACAAACAAACTCGCAAATACAATTAGCAACGGGACTAGCATGTTAACTTTTTTACGAGCTGGCAAGGTCGATGTAAAAAAGAATCGAAACATAATACCCTTTATTTTTATTGGTTCGTTCATTGGTGCCTATACTGTGCATCTTGTATCACCAGCAATTTTAAAGCCTCTAATGCTTGTTATGCTCGTCCTTGTTACCACTTATACGGTTTTTAAGAAAGATTGGGGACAGCAACCTGAAGAACGGATATTAAGTACTAGGAAGAAAATCATCTTTGTTGGCGCTTTTGCAGCTGTTGGCTTTTACGATGGTTTCTTCGGACCTGGCACTGGTTCTTTTTTTATTTTCATCTTATTAATGATGGGTAATGATTTCTTGCAGGCAGCTGGTAATGCTAAAGCCTTTAATTTCACATCGAACTTAGCTGCACTGGCTATGTTTTTACTATTAGGAAAAGTTAATTTTTTATACGGCCTACCGATGGGCTTTGTCATGATTTTCGGTGCCATATTGGGTTCAAAATTTGCGTTGAAACGTGGGACAAAAATGATGCGTATTATTTTTATCATCATGACTTGTACATTAATTGTCAAAAATGCATGGGATTATTTTAGTATCCATTAAGGAAAATACCACCTATTTAATTGACAATATTTATCAATCGATTGACAAAATTTATTAGCGTGCTATAATACTTTTGGGCTTCACCGCATTGAAGCGGAGAAGTAACTGTTAGGAGGATTAGCATGTTTCGAATTGAAGCAAAGAGTAACCCTCGATTTATCGAGGCAACCTTTATTATATTTTTAATTATTACCACGATGGCATTCAGTATTGGGTTTTTAAAAGCGACACCCCATATACCTATTTTTCTTGTCATTTCACTTTTAATAGCTTATGGATTACTTAAAAAAGTTCCTTTTCGTGAGCTTGAAGCTGGGATGGTTGCTGGTGCAAGTGCTGGCCTTGGGGCAGTTTTTATTTTCTTCTTTATTGGTATTTTAATTTCAAGCTGGATTATGGGTGGCACAATTCCAACACTCATCTACTACGGTTTTTTAACAGTTTCACCAAGCTTTTTCTTTGCCATCGTATTTTTGATTTGTAGTATCGTCGGTGTTTCAGTTGGTAGTTCTTTAACTACTGTTGCGACTGTGGGCGTTGCCTTTATGGGGATCGCCGGTGCAATGGACATTTCTTTAGCTATTACGGCTGGTGCAATTGTTTCTGGAGCTTTCTTTGGAGATAAAATGTCTCCCCTTTCGGATACAACAAATCTTGCATCTGGTACAGTAGGTGTAGATCTGTTCGAGCATATTAAAAATATGGGTTGGACAACGATTCCAGCTTTCGTGATCTCATTCGTCCTTTATGCAATAATATCGCCAACAGGTGGAAATGCTTCATTTGAAACGGTTGAGCAATTTAAAGAGGGATTACTGTCAACTGGACTTATTCATTGGTATACATTATTGCCAATTGTTGTTCTTGTTATTATGACTTTTTATAAAGCGCCTGCACTTATTACACTTGCAGTCGTCTCAATTATTGGCGTTGGACTTGCCTACATACAAGAACCGATTGCCCTATCAAATGTCTTTAAAATCCTTTTTGAAGGCTATGTATCTAGTACGGGTAATAAAGGTGTAGATGCATTACTGTCTCGCGGTGGTATGAACAGTATGCTCTTTACAATTGCCTTAGTCTTATTAGCATTAACAATGGGCGGACTATTATTTACGCTCGGCATTATTCAAAGTATTTTAGCGAAGGTGGAGAGCTTATTTAAAAGTGCTGGCTCTGTTATTACAGGTGCAGCCATTACGGGGATTGGTGTAAACACATTAATTGGTGAGCAATATTTATCCATCCTACTAACTGGTGAAGCATTTAAAGCACAATTTGAGAAGGTAGGACTTGCCCCAAAAAATTTATCCCGTGTTATGGAGGACGCTGGTACTGTAGTCAATCCTCTTGTTCCGTGGAGTGTTTGTGGTATTTTCATTGCTAGTGTACTAGATATACCAACAACATCTTACCTGCCATTTACCTTCTTCTGTCTACTCAGTCCAATTTTGACAATCATCTTTGGTTGGAGCGGTAAAACATTAACAAAGCTTGAAAAATAAGATTGGTAGCTGATGAATATCGTCAGCTACCTTTTTTTCTATTATTTCATCCTTTAACTCTACAAATAACAATTTGACCTTTTTCAAATTGATATCCCAGATTACTAGATTGATTGAAATAAAATAATGATAATTCATTCCATAATCTACAATAGTGTCCAACCTAAATCTTTCGTAGCAAAACGGACAAACACAAAGCTATCACAGTGATGCAATTATTCAAAATGGCGTAACGCTAGTACCACTGCGAGGTGTATTTGAAACATTAGGTGCAACAGTGAACTGGAATGCGAAAGATAAAACGATTACAGCGAAAAATAGCACGAAAACGGTTTGGCTAATGGTTGGTTCAAAAAAAGCTAAAATTAACGGCAACCCATTAGCTGTGTCAGTAGCACCGATTATAAAATCAGGGACAACATTAGTGCCATTACGCTTTATTAGTGAAGCATTAGGAGCGACAGTTTCTTGGGATCAAGATTCACATGATGTATCAATTTATGCAGAAGGATCTTCGCAAGTAGAGCGCTCACATTGGTTAGGCTATTACTATAATTCAGGCTTTACAGGATCAGGTGTAATAACATCACTTCGTATTGATAAAGTGACACCGACAAAAATTACATTTACATCTGTTAATGGCTATCGCTATGACCCTACAAATGGAAATTTATTTGGCTACCAAATGCCATGGCATTTTAACTATACAACACGTGACGCACAGCTATTTTCTGATGATGTGGCATCATATGAGTTAAATGGCTGCTCATTTGATTTAGTTAAATATTATGATGAAATCCATGTTGAAAATATGTACGGCTCTTGCAATCATTTAGGCCTTGCCGAATATGAAGGCGAATATACGGAATATCGACAGGTAGAAAAGTAAAGTTAAGCACTTATAAAAAGCCAACGGAGGTATCCTAACATTAAATTTAGGAATACCTCCTTTTATTATGTTTTTATACCAATTAATAAAATTCTTCTTTTTTAAACAAATTCTCTCTATATCTTAATTTAAATCCACAAACGTAGGCGTAAAATAACTTACCCTTCTATATGAAGTTACTTAGTTAAATTTCAAGCTAACCTTCTTAACAAAAAAATGAAATGAGTCATAAAGAACATTAATAATTAATGTTCTTTATGACTTATGTAAAAAAACCGCACTTACTTATGATATGGTTCTCCGTAACGCGGTCAAGTGCGGTTTTTATTTTATGAACATTATTCAATAATTCCTAATAACATCGCTGATGCTAAAATTTACTTTAATGGCATGGCACAACTCTAGGAATTTTTACTATTACCTTGAAATTTACTTTTATTAAGCTTCTAATGTTTTATAAATCTTTTTGACTCTTTTTAATTGTGGTGCTGTTAGGTATTTCTCTCTTTTTCGTAACACTTTCAATAATTCCTCTTTATTTTCATCTGTTACGGCTAAAAGCGTACTTTCCGAGTGCTGAGGAATTTCCTTTGGTCTGCAGTTCTCAAGGTGATGGAGTAATATTGGAAAAATCACATCATTGTTTCCCTTACTGACAGCTGCTAGCTTCGCAAGGGTTAGGAAACCTTTATCAATTGTAATAACTGAACCAACTTTCATAGCACTTTTTAATATATTAAGATGAGCCATAATGGTTTCTGATGCTCCCTCGGCAATCGTTGCTAATGCCGTCATTCCGCCCCAGACCAAACGATTATTACGGCTTTTTAGCAACTCTATAAAAGTCAGGACATACTTACTTATGAGTTCTGGTTTAACTTGCCCAATTTCGTACGCTACTTTAATACAATCGTATTGAATCTTTTTATCTTTGCTTTTTAGGTTTTCAATTATTTCTTCTATGCCCGTATAATTTTCTTCATAAACTAATTTTTGTGCCAGCTCAATATTTGGCTCTTCATCGTTTCGACTTAGTTGAGAAGCTAACAGGTTCACAACTGACATGATTATCCCTCATTTATTAAATTTATTTAATGTATATACATTATCACATTTAGCCCTTAACGAATCAGTTAACCAAATAAATTCAACCTCTCCATTTTTGCATTAAATCGAAGAACATTCTTTAGATAATAGTTATCTTCATCAAGGAAATAGTATCATTTAATATTAGCAATATTATTGCAATATAAATGCCATGGACGTAATCAAATTAACACCTCCTTGTTCTTTTTCTCAGAAAAATCTATGTTACGATTATTTTAAATTAACAACCAAGAACGAACATGGAGGATAAATGAATGCTTAAAAAAATTATTTCAATTGTACCAGTGGCAATGCTCTCGGTAACTTTAAGTGCTAATGTTCAAGCTGCAACGATTACCGTACAAAAAGGTGATACCCTTTGGGATTTATCACGTGCAAATAATACATCCGTAGAAAATATCAAAACGTTGAATCATATTACTACTAACCTTATTCACCCTGGCGATGTCCTTACCATTGCACAACAATATACAGTTAAGCAAGGTGATACATTATGGGACATAGCCTTAGATCATCAAGTAACCGTTTCACAAATTAAAGAGTGGAACCAATTACATAGTGACCTCATTCATCCAGGTTTAAATCTATCCATCATTGATGGTTTAAAAACTAGTACGGCTGTAACTGAAAAACCAATTATGCCAGCAGCACATGAATCAAAGGAAACTACAACTTCAGCAACAAATAAAACAAATTCAATGGATAGTAAACCTGAAGCAACCACTCCATCAACGAGTAATACACATGCAATTGATAGTAAACTTGAAGCAACTGTTCCATCAACAAGTAATACAAATTCAATAGATAGTACACCTGAAGCAACTTCTCCATCAACAAGTAATACAGCTTCAAAGGAAATTATTGTGGAAGCTTCAGCCTATACGGCTTCATGTGAGGGATGTTCCGGTATTACAGCTACTGGAATTAACCTTAAAACAAACCCAAATGCAAAGGTCATCTCTGTTGACCCAACTATCATTCCACTTGGTAGTAAAGTTTATGTAGAAGGCTATGGTGAAGCAATCGCAGGGGATACTGGCGGAGCCATTAAAGGAAATCGAATCGATGTCTTTTTCCCTTCTCAACAAGATGCAATTAATTTTGGAGTAAAACAATTAAAGGTTACAATATTAAACTAATATATCTAGTAACATCCTCCTTCTAAATCAAAACAGCCCAACTATTTTAAGTTGAGCTGTTTCTTCTTTTATTTATTAATAAATTTCATGACCAATAAAACCGCCTTTACTTATGATACGGTTCACCGTAACGTAAATAAATGAGGTTTTCGATCAAATGTACACATACATTATTCTGGCCCTAAGCATGTCAGCTATTCGCTATTAGTCGCTGCTTTACTATCATCTAAAAAGAGAGATAGAACAGAACAGCATTTACGTTTCCTATAGGTAAAAACTATAGAATATTCATTCTATGAAAAAGGCGAATAAATATTTACTACCCATTCTTTCAATGGTTAACTTTACTGCCGAGTCTAAAAAACTAGAAATATGATATGGCCCAGATGTTATCCTTCTGATTAAATAAAAAACTGATTCTTAACTATCTATAAGCTATGGGATCAATTCTCTTTAAGTTTACGTAGATAATTATATTTTAATCCTTTCTAACTTTTCCAATGAATTGTTACTTTTCCTCTTGATCACCATTCTCACCCTTATTTATTGCACGACCGCCGCCACCAACCGCATGCTGCTGCTTCGTATTAGAACTTCCTATGGCTGAATTAGTTCCTCCCGTACTATCTAAACCGCTTCCGCTTGCTATCTGAGTAGCTGACGACTGTTTTTGACCCTGATTTATCTGATTATTGATGATGATAACAATTTCTTCGTCACCATCCCAGTCTTCATGCTGTTCGTGAGGTTCAGTCTGCTCCCCCTTCATACCGCTGTTTCTAGCTACCCCTTGTGCTCCCACACTTTGCTGTTGATCGGTATTCGAGGAATCTATTGCAGCATTACTACCAGCTGCACTATTTCTTCCTGCCCCACTTGCAATTTGCGTGGTATTAGGTGCACTAGTGAACTGATTATTTATAACAATTACAACCTTTAACTTATCCGATACAGGAGCATCAGTCCTAATTTCTTCTCCATCTTTTTTTACAATAATCCTTACTTTTTCATTTTTACTTTCCATACCGCTTTGTATTTCCTTAGAATTAGACCCATCATTACTATCTTTATGACCTCGTTGATTTGACATTATACCACCTTCTTTTCGATTTAGAATAATATATCTTATTCGAAGAAGAAATTTAGATTTAGTCAAATACATTAATTTAGCTAAAGTATTATTTGGATAATATCTTTGTGTATAGCATTCTACAAAAATCTACCCTTGGCGAGGTGTATGTCTAACCGCATTATCCAATAAAATGTTCACGTATCGCTCCAATAGAACCTTGCTATCCAGAGGAACTTCTATTCTCTGCTTTACCACTATTCTGTTCTCATAAGGAGTTCATTCTTTTTATACGGTCCACTATTTGGGGAGTTGCTGTACTATTTTTAAAAACCTCACTTACTTATGATACGGTTCATCGAAATTAATGTTAAATTGACGTTTTCCCTTTCTCTATGATCAAAAAATGAAAGAATTTTAGATATGTAGCATTAGTGATTTTTGTCCAACAAAAGATTGGAATGATGTAGGAACTAATATAATAACAAAAGAGTATGTTTTGAAAAAGTTGTTCAAAACATACTCTAATTTTAATGTGTATTTCCTGCTAACTACTTAATTCGTTTGAAGAAATGGAGAAAGTCGTCATTTTTCACTGTCCTTCGATGATAAAAACTCCTCTAACGCCTGTTTGTTCTTATCTAAGTTAATATCTAAAACATCTCCTACATTCGTACGTTTATCATCATAAGAATTTGCAATAGGAATTCGTAAAGTGTCCATACTAGATTTTCCATTTACAATTCCTTTTCCAATGGTAAGGATTGTTTTATTATCAACATTTGTATCAAAGTATGAATCTGCAACACCAAGTATTTTTGGCAAATTCATTAAGCTTGAAACACCGATCTGTTCTTTCACCTTTGTCAAAACCTCTTGCTGGCGTTCCACTCGCCCAAAATCACTTAAACGATCGTGACGGAATCGTACATAGCCTAATAACTCGTTACCATGTAAAGTTTGTTTTCCAGGATTTAAGGTCATACCAATTCCATAGGACATTTCATAAGGAATATCAACTTCAATCCCATCCGGTGCTAAAAGATCTATAATTTTAGGGAATCCTTTAAAATCCACGAGAGCATAGTAATTAACATCAATATCAAAATTTTGCTTAATTGTTTTCCTTACTAGTTCAGGACCTCCAAAAGCAAAAGCAGAATTTATTTTATTCATTCCGTGCCCTGGGATGTCAACATACGTATCTCGCATGATAGAAATAAGTTTTACATCATTCGTCGTTTGATCATAGTGTGCAATCATTAACGTATCTGATCTACCGTCCTCATCTCTAGCGTCACTTCCCATTAATAGCACATTAATTTGACCAAATTGCACATCTGCACCTTCAAATGGGTCATACGCCTTTTCGTTATCTTTAATATGACTATCGTCTGCCATAGCCAATCCGCTATTGTATTGATACACCCCATAAATAATCCCTGCTACGATTACTAATGCGAATGTTAAGAACAAATTCCTTAGCCATTTACGGCTCTTTTTGCTTTTTCTCATCAATATCCACCTATCATTAAAGCTAAATTATTTTTTAAGTAATGCCTTTGTAGTAAGTTGTACAGCTATTGCATCGTCTAAATAACCAATCGGGAATAAATAATCCGGTATAACATCTACAGGGATAATAAAATATAATAATGTACTTCCAATTACAGTTAGTTCAAAAATTGTGCCCTTCCCCAATGTGAATTTCTCGTATAACTCTTTTAATTTGCTGATAAACGGACCTATGCTTCCAACACTCTTAATTTTTTCATCAAAATCCTTAAGTATCGAATTTTTACCTTCATCTGTTTGCGCATAGAATCCATAGCTTTCTAATTTCTGTTCAACATTTGCCACCGAAAATTCATCATCGTAAACATTTGAAGACTTAAGAAAAGCTTGTATTGAGTCAACAGACGTATGGATATCTGAATCTGGTTCTGGCTCTTCTTGTCTATGTTCAATTGGGTATCCTGCTGCTTCAAAAAGATTGATTAACGGAACGCTAAGGCAGTCAGCAAAATTTTCTAAATGTTGTGGTGTCGCCTTTCTTTTTCCATTTATTATCCGTGAGATCGTAGCTGTGTCGATTCCAGTGAGTTCACTAAACTTCCGCATAGATAATGAACGTTCTTTCAACAACTCCCTCAGCAATAAACCTAGAGTATTACTGTTTCTCTGTTCAGCCATTTTCGATTCTCCCTTCTTATAATGACTATCTTAACTTAATGCAGTTGTCTAAAAGGATATGAAATTATCATTCTCAAGAAGTGTATTATTACATTGACATTTTGTCAACACTTTAAATCTATTATGCCCCGGCATACTTTCGTCCGGTTCCTTCCCGATTCCGCTGAAAGAAATTATAAGAATGCTCCAATAGCAACTATTAACAGAATTACACCACTAATAATTGTTCCAAATTGCCCTAAAGTAAAAGAACCGATTCGAACATCTGCTACTTTACTTCCTAACTTAACCCCTATCCAAACAGTAATAAAACTCCCAATTGCAGCAGTGATCGAGATGACAAGCGGTGAAAGACCGAGTAAACCTGCACCTACACCATTCGTAAGTGCATTCGCCGATAAGGCTATGCCAAGAAGTATCGATTCTCCCCATCCAATTTCTCCAGACTTATTGAAGTGAGCTTCCTCAGGATTTTTTAAAATGTCTTGAACATTTTTGGACTGTATTTTATTGTTACTACCTACTATTGAAGTCTCTTCTTTCCGTGGTTTAGCTAAAAGAATAATCCGAATCCCGATGATAAATAATAATAACGCACCGATGATCACAGGCAGCATACCTGGAAGAATTTTAGAGAGCCAAACGCCAAATGTAATGCCTCCCATACTCATTAGAAAACAAATGACCGAGATTACTATATTTTTATCAAATCTAACGTTTATCTTCCGAATCCCATAAGAAAGTCCAACACCCAAATTATCAATACTGGATGAAAAAGTAAAAGCCACGATCATTAACCAATTCACATAACCACTTCCCTTGTTTTTTTATATCATATTATTCGTGTTGACAAATTGTGCCTATTCACCCGAAAAATGTTGACAAAAAAACAACAAGACCTTGGTAACACAATACAACGTACTAAATAATATATCTAAAACTTTGAAAAATATTGGCTTATCACCATTACATGAGGGTGATATTTTTTTGTTTAGCTGGGACGGCTACCGCTCTAAAGCAAACAAATTTACACACGCCAAAAAGACCTAACGAAATATTTCGCAAGGTCGGATTGGATATAGTGAAATTACCATTGATGAACAGTTGGAAGCTGCTCTTTCGTATTCGTATGGTAAATTGCGTTAAAGAAGATGGCATACTACTTTCAAAACCCTATTCATACTCGCAATGACGGCAACCATATTCAAATTATATCCAATAAGTTTAGCTACCCTCCAATACTGAATCTATTGACAAGCCTACATTAAATTAAGTCATGTTCACTTCACTAACCATATAACCATTATTATCTGCATCTTGATCCACCATATATTTAGGGTAAAAAGTCGCTGATTGTCCATCTATTATAAACTGCCACATAAAATGTACTATCCTACTACATTGTTCATTAACATCCATCAATAATTTATTAAAAATTAAAATTTATACTAATTTTTTATAAAGGGAAATTTAATTTCCATCAGCTACTTGGTATTTTTTACTTTAAGACACATCCTTTCAAAACTAGGAGAATATATCCTTTTGTTGATTTTATAGTTATTTATTAATATATTTTTTGTATAATAATACAATATAATTTTAAAGGAGTGGCATTATTGAAAAAACATATTTTAAGTTTATTTCTTGTGATGTTTGCTATGATTGGATTCGCTTCAACAAGTCATGCATCAAGTACGATTAATTTAGAATCTGGCAACACACATTCAAACACCCTAACATCTTCAAATGAATCACAGTGGTATCAAATTAATACTAAGCAAGATAATAGCGATCTTAATATTTATTTAGAAAATACCACTGCGCCAATCAGATTCTCTCTATATGATAGTAATAAAAATTTAATTGCTTGGAATGTCTCTTCTTCTTTCCAAACTTTAAAAGCTGGTACATACTATATTGAAGTTAATGCTTACGATTGGGGTAATAGCTATTCTAGCGGTTCTTATGAAATTAAAGCGACGTATAGTAGTGGAAATGTAACTCATGATTCGACTACATTTGAACCTAATGATACGCGTGAAAATGCTTTCCCTATTCAGTCAGGAAAAAAGATTTCTTCTTTAATTTCAAATAATAATGATGTTGATTTTTACAAATTTACTACGAGTGTAGACAATGGTGATGTTTATATTTATTTAGCAAATACATCTGCACCAATCAAATTTAACCTATATGATAGTAATAAAAATTTAATTGCTAGCAGTAACTCTTCTCTTTTCAAACCTTTAAAAGCCGGTACTTATTATATTGAAGTTAATGAATTCTATTGGGATAATCATTACTCTTCTGGTACGTATGATTTAATTGCGACTTATTCTACAAATTCTAAAGAGCACAATCCATCAACATTTGAACCTAATGATACGCTAGAAAATGCTTTCCCTATCAAATCAAATGCTCCAATCAAATCTCAAATGTCAAATAGCAATGATATTGATTTTTATTCAATTACGTTAAATAAAGAAGGAAATGTTAACATCTCGTTATCCAATACTTCTGCGCCAGCACGTTTTAAAATTTATGATGCAAATAAAAAATTACTGGATTCTAGCTCACAGTCTTATTCAAAATATTTAGCAGCTGGCACATACTATATCGAAGTTTACGCTGACTATTGGGGTGATCAATACTCTTCTGGTACGTATACTTTAACTGCTAGTTATCCAAATGCAACAACAAAAAGCAACGAGATTTTATTATATTTAAATAGTAAAACAGCCTATATTAATGGTAAAAGTAAAACACTTGCTGTTGCACCTTTCACTAAACAAGAAACAACCTTAGTTCCTTTACGCTTTGTAAGTGAAGAGCTTGGTGCAAAAGTTAACTGGAATTCTAAAAATAATGAGATTACAGTACAGTTAAACGGTTCAAAAATCGTATTAAATACTGATAGCTATTATGTAACTGTTAATGGCAATTCTAAGAGACTTCAAGTAAAACCTGAAGTCATTAATGGCACGACGTTTGTTCCACTTCGCTTTGTAAGCGAAGAGCTTGGTAAAACTGTAATGTGGAACGCTAAAAACAAGAGCATTTTAATTAAATAATCACAATACATTTCTCTAGTAAACAAGGCGCTTACTTTGTTTACTAGAGATTTTCTATTGTTGTCAAAAGAATAGCTTTAATCTAGATGGTTCTTTTAATAAACCTCCTCAGGCCACCCCCTTAAAGCGTACCCGGAACGCAAATCAATTCCTTCTATTATTGCAAAAAGTCATCATTTTTCTCTTTCGAGAAATGATGACTTTTTATTATGTCCCTGGCTCTCTTGTCATAAGTCACTTACTCATGGTGAGGTTCTCCTTAATGCATTTAAGTGCGGTTTACTGCGTCGAAATAAAAGACTAAACCTTTTCCTTCAATAATTTTCTTTTCTTTTTATTTTTATACATCTTCGCATCTGCTTGGCTAAACAACTGCTCCATAACGCCGAAAGAGGAGTTGCTATATTCATATCCGATAGATATTTTAATCGATGAGAACGGCAAATCTTTATAGTCTTTTTGCATTTTCATCTCAACGTTTTTTAAATATTGCTCGACTTGTAAAACGCTTTTATTTGGAATAAGAATAGAAAATTCATCACCACCGATTCTTGCTATAAGCATGTCATTATCTGCATAAGCTTCCAAACAAGCTGCTGTTTCACAAACTAATTTATCCCCCATTTGATGACCGTATTCGTCATTAACACATTTCAGCTCATCTAAATCTGCTAGGACTACTGTAATCGGGTCGTTGCGTTCGTTAAAATGAGCCATCTTTGCTTGAAAATAATCACGATTATACAAATTTGTTAAGGCATCATGCGTAGATTTGTACTCTAATTGCTGTTGTAATACGACTTTATCATTAATATTTCTAAATAAACCTTGTATAGCTACAAACTTGCCATCCTTATAAACAGGTGTAGCATTTTCTTCAGACCAAATATACTCCCCTAGATGATTTTTCAAGCGTACCGTAATAGGCTGGTTAAAATTAAGTGTCCCTAATGATTTCTTTACTAAGATCTCATAATCATCTGGATGGACGATTTCAAAAATTTTATCAGGATCTTGTACATGATCTCTTAATGCATTTGGACCAAGGAGATTATTGACAGTAGGACTTAAATATAAATATTTCAACTTAGGATCCGTCTCACAGTAATATAAAATATCACGTATATTTTCAACCGATTCCACCAGTGGTTCTAATAACTCTACTTTTTGTTGTAGCTTAGATTTTTGATAATGTAGGCGTAAACATATTAGTAAAAGTCCTATTATTATGCCCCCCAAAAAAATCCACATAAAAAAACCCGCCCTCATTTAAATTGTGCAATTAAATTTTGTAATTTAATTTTCCTGAAAATAACAACCGCATCCACTTTCCGAATTTTGCAACATAAAGTAAATTATACCTCCATTTCACCTATAACAAAAGGCTTATATATTATTTTTGTATAATGCTTCCACTTAATGAAGTAAAATAATGAATTAATTGAGTAGCTGCACAATAGTTATGAAGAATCAGATGCCGAGGTTGATGAATTCAACTCATGCAAACAAAAAAACCCGCATTAGATGAAACAAGCAAAATTATTAGGATTTTACCACCTAAAACACAGATAAATCAATACTTTAGGTGGTCTTTCATTTTAACCGCACTTACTTATGATACGGTTCACCGTATGGTAAATAAGTGCGATTTTACATACATATTTTTTAATACCTACTTCTATTAAAAGAACTAAAGTGTGCTCTCTTAAATAGTGTTCTGTATCCTTGTCAATTCTGGTAATCAATAACCTCTATTTGATTAAAGGAGGTTTTTCCTCACAAAAAGATTTTATGGTATGATGTTTAGGCTGTATATCTACTATGTGACACATTTACATTCATCTAAGAAAAGAGGTATTTATGCATCCTACGAAATTATCCAAGCGACATTGGTTGCTCATCTTAACACTTACTCTATTAACATTTGTTCTAGGGACAAGCGAATTTGTTATTGTCGGAATCTTAACAGATATTTCTTCAAGCCTTCAGATGACAAACGCAAAAGCAGGCACACTCGTTTCTGCGTTTGCACTCACGTTTGCCATCGCCACACCATTAGTGATGTCAGCAACAAGTCATTTTCCAAAGCGTAAATGGATGTTGTTTTTGATAGGAACTTTCATCGTCTTGAATGCTTTGTGCGTAATTTCGACGAGCTACATCATGCTTCTTACACTTCGGATTATGACAGCGATTGTAACAGGAGTATTAATCTCTCTAGCCATGATTGTTGCAAGTGAAACAATGCCGATTAAAAAACGCGGACTTGCTATATCATTCGTTTTCGGCGGTTTCACACTTGCAAATGTAGTTGGAGTGCCAATTGGTATTATGATCGCTGAACGATACGGCTGGAATGCCACTTTCATGTTAACCACTTTCTTAGGAGGATTGGCGTTTTTGGCATCCTTTTTTATCTTACCTGATAAACTTAGCCAAATTCGAAGTTCGATACGGGATCAATTTTCATTAATGACCAAGCCACGAATTTTGATGGCTTTTTTCATTCCTGCTCTCGGGTTCGGCGCAACTTATGCCGTCTTTACGTACCTAGTTCCTATCTTGAAGGAAATGGGGGCACCAAATAATTCTATTGGTTTAATCTTATTTGGTTACGGATTTATCTCGATTTTCAGCAACATTCTCGCCGGTAAAATTGCCAGCCATAATGCAATAGGTCGCCTTCGATTTGTTTTTCTCGTGCAAGCATTTGTTCTGACAACTTTATTTTGGACTACAAATCATTTTATTTTAGGTTTGGTAAACATAGGATTAATGTCTTTGATGGCCATCCTCTTAACAACATCTACTCAGCTTTATTTAATAGACCTCGCCGGAATTTATCATCCAAATGCTACAGGACTCGCTGCTTCACTTATGCCAGTGGCAAGTAATGTAGGTATCGCTTTTGGTTCTGCATTAGGCGGAATTGTATACCATCAAGGAAATTTGATGAATGTAACATGGGTCGGTGGAGTAGTTGCAGTCTGTGCAAGTCTGCTAACTTTCATTAGTCATCTATTAGACCAAAAACAAAAGATATCAGCATAAAAATGATAGGAGCAATCATCCATGAGTGAAATTTATTCTACAACGATAATTGCTGGGCTGGGTCTTATTGTTTTAATCGGTATAATTGCACACTTCCTTATGGTAAAACGAACGCAAAAAGATTTCTATCTTGTGGTAATCGTATGTAGTTTTTTTATGTTATGTGCGCTGTACTTGGTTGTTACAGGATTAATAGACATTATTAATAATAGCCTTGAGAATTATCAAACCGCCGAAGGTATTTGTGAAATTGCGTTTTTTGAAGAAAGTGGTGGTCGTTTTGGTTCACATTCGAACTACTATAATATTTACATTGACGGTTTAAATATTTCGGCAGATGGCCATGAATTTTCTTACTTAAAAGAAGAAACGGTTGCCTGTAAAGTGACTTATTTAGATGCAACAGATACTTTAGTAAAAATACAAATCAAATAGGCAAATTCGCTTACTTAGGATACGGTTCACCGAAACTATTACTAATCTGGTCCCCCATATTCCAATGTGGAATCAAAACTAATCATTTTACGCATTTCTGTTCAATTAAACTCTCTGGTAAGCTCAAACAAAGGAGATGAGGGACAATGACAACAAAATGGAATGCCCTTTTATATGATCAAAAGCATGGTTTTGTTTCAAGACTTGGAGGAAGCTTAGTGGATTTGCTTGCCCCACAAAAAAATGAAGACATTTTAGATGTCGGCTGTGGTACAGGTGATTTAGCCCATGAAATTACAGCTCTTGGTGCTAATGTTCTTGGGGTTATTCCTCCCACGACATGATTACCACTGCACAGCAAAAATACCCAGACATTACGTTTCACACAATGGATGCAACAGCACTTCACCTAACAAATCAATTCGATGCAGCCTTTTCAAATGCTGCATTACATTGGATGAAACAACCGGATGAAGTCATTCAAAATATTTACCGTTCACTTAAACAAGGTGGTCGTTTCGTCGCTGAAATGGGTGGACATGGTAATATCGCTTCTATTGTTTGGGCGCTTCAAAAAAGTATGGAAGAATACAAACTATCTTATATCGAGGAATATTTCCCGTGGTATTTTCCAACTGTAGAAGAATACCAGTCGAAGTTGGAAGGTGCAGGATTTACAGTTGAAATGATTTCACTATACGAACGCCCAACACCGCTTCATGGCGAGGATGGGCTAAGGAATTGGCTAGTGATGTTCAGTACTAATATGCTTCAGCATTTATCGGAAACTAAAAAAGAACAGATTTATGCAAAATGCGAAGAATTATTAAAGCCAACGTTTTATCAGGAGCATCAATGGATTGCTGATTATTGCAGATTACGCTTTGTAGCTGTAAAAAAATAGCATTCATTTTATACAACAGTAAAAATCTGACCATCTCTCAAATGAAATCGCAGTAAACATTGGCGTATCATGTAGCGCAAAATAAAACGCTTGGAAAATATCCAAGCGTTTTTCTATCTATTTATTTGTTTGAAATTCCCGACTGCATTTCGTAATTCCTAACGAGCATACCGTTTGATTTGATCATGCCAAACTCCTCATAATAAGGAACTAAGTCATCGTCACAACACAAATCAACCATATAGATATCATCAAGTTCCTTTAACATTCGTTTGACTAATTCCTTGCCAATACCTTTGTTTTTATACTCTGGCAAAACTTCAAGGAACGGAATATAGGCAGATAGAACCCCATCACTGATAGCAGTAATAAATCCAACTACTTGATTCGTATGATCGTCTAATGCAATAACTACTTTACTACTGTTTTTTAGCAACTTTAAGTGAGTTTGAGGATTTGGTGGATTCGGCCAATCCACAAAAAAGCCATTCAACATATCTTCGGAAATTCCATCAAGAGAATTTTTGTATATCATCATATATCAGCTCCTAAATTATTTTGAAAGTTTTTAGGTAGATGATAGATATCAAAAGTAAAGTAGCAAAATTGCGACCTCCAAACTTTTTGGCATTACTATTTAGATATTCGATTTAAATTCTAAAAACCCTCTAATATGTTATTTTTAAACTACATTAATGAAAAATTGGCCTTTTTTAACTTTAATCTCGAGGTAGTAGTTTACGTTCTTCTTTAGTCCCTCCAATTTCTTGCTTTTCCCGGGCGATATGTGAAATTCATCTACTATAACATGACCATTTGCATCTTTAATTCTTAGAAGTACTTCACTATCATTATTTGCATCATTTACGATTTCTTTGTTCCAAAAAATACTATCAAACTTAAAATACTCTTCATTGCCGAAATTTACGGCATTCCACTCTTCCTTATCATCTGTTACATTTACAATTGTCATATTCTTTGGGAAAAAGTAATCATGTACAACCCCCACATCTTGAACAACTTGATAGCCTATAATTGTGAGCATAAAGGTAAGCAAAATGGAAATGAAAACTTGAATACGACGCTTTTTATTAATTCTTTTAAAAGGCGCCTTTGCTGCCATGACTTCTTCTGGCAGAATAGTATTTGTTGGCTGCTCCATCACTTCTAGGTACAGTCGGCACTCTTCACAATGATGGATATGTTCCTCGACAACTCTAGAAGTATCTTCACTACAAATACCATCAATATAAGAGGGGCATAAATCCTTTATTATATTACAGTTCATCCTGATCACCTCGGATCCTTTCTACCAGTTTTAATTTGGCTCGATAATAGGTTACCCTTGCCCAGTTCTCGCTTTTATCAAATATCTCTCCAATTTCCTTGAAACTAAGATGGACGGAAGTTCTAAGCAAAAATATTTCACGATACGGTTCTTTTAATAGATGAATTTCTCTATGTAATGAAATAAATGTATTACGTTTTGCAAACTCCACTTCTGGTGACGCCGCATTAGATGGAACATCCAACCCCATTTCCATCATTTGTTCTACACTACTATGGCTAAAACGTTTTTCCTTTTTTAAATGGTTATAGTATGTATGCTTTGCAATTTGGCATAACCAAACTGACATCTTACATTCACCGTTGTATCGGTCAATTGACTTCACAGCTTGATAAAACGTTTCTTGCGTCAATTCCTCAGCTAAATCGACATTCGTTGTTAAACAAATAAGAAACCGTTTTACTTCATCTGCATACGATTTGTAAATTTCACTTAAATCCTCCACTTTCCTCCCTCCTCTCTCTAGACTTTTAACGGTGGACACTTATATATAGCTATTAAAGAAGATTCGTTACAAAAATTTTTATTTTTTTCAGCAGGTGTTTAGACACACATTAAAATAAAAAATCCTTCACAATGATGATTTTACTCAAATTGTGAAGGCTCATAAAAATAGTAGAAGGTCCTATTCTCCCTATCATGAACGAGGTAATAAAATCACCATCACACCAATCAAACAAATACCTGCTCCAACCCAATCCAAAGTGTCTGGTTTTTCTCCGGCTATTCCCCAGCCCCACAAAATAGAAAGAACAATAAAGACACCTCCATAGGCTGCGTAGACTCTTCCAAAGGTTGGAAAGGATTGAAAAGTAGCGACAACTCCATATAAAGCCAACGCAATCCCACCTAAAATGCCCCAGTAAAATGGTTTACTTTCTCTTAACCAAAGCCAAATTAAATAGCCGCCTCCAATTTCGCCAATACCTGCGAGGATAAATAATAATGTTGCACCAATCATTTTTTTCACTCTTTCTATAAATATTTAAAAGAAAATTTTCATTATCTGCTCTATTATACATAAAAGCACGTTCACATTAACGAAATCAAAAAAATTCGCTTATCTCCTTAACAACCAAAAGCAAGAGGTTGTTTATTTTAACGGGAGAAATTCGAAATATTGTAAGCAGATATCGCTTTATTGTTTTTTACTACACTCCCTTTTCTTTTTAAAAGAAAATAACCTACCATTAATTTGGTAGGTTAAAGGAAGTTTATCTTTATTTCAATGTTTTTATCTTCTCGGATTAGTTCAGTACGTTCAATAATTTCTTTAGCAAGTTTGTTCAATTCCTTCTTGCTAGTGTCTACCGAAACCCGTGCTTACTTATACCGTTGGATTGCATTAATTCGGTCTTCATCAATTCTAGAACCCTCAACAACTGCAAGTGATTTTTCAATAGATCATACTTCTTCTTTATTAACTTGAATTTGCTTATTTAATTTTACTTGTTTGGCTCTTAATTAGTTTTTATCACCCATTCCGTCAACATATAAGTCAAAGAGCCCCTCTTCACAACTGATAAGATTATAAAAAAATGCAATCCTAGTCATTTCCTCTATTCCTATGTTCCAGTATTCCTTATGGCGCTATAATAAGGAAACTCACGATAGAAGCCTATAATAACAGTCACTTTTCATTTTCATAATACATATATAAAGTCCCTGAAATATCAGAAACGTAAGCAGTTTTAGATTCAACAATTTTTCTCGTATTTAGTAAATAAGCATAAACTTCATCAAAATATTTTTGACTCTTTCCGCTAGAAGTTGTTTTGAAAATTAGCAAAGCGTTATCAACTTTACACATAGTTTTTGCTTGTGAAAGCAATTCCTCAATTCTTTCATGATTTCGAACATTCATTATCCCAATAATATTAGATGGCGTATACTCACGTTCACAAAAAAGCTTGTCCAATGTTTCTTCATCTTTTTTGAAATAGTTTTCACGTTCTAGGTGTAATACAAAGTCATGCCAATACTCGCCATCATAATTACCCCACCATGTTAAGTCCATTGGTCTATTCGTAGCGTTACAAGTGTCTTCTGTGTATGGGAAAAAACCCAACATTGAACCTAACCTTGAAAAACGCTCGATTTCAGTCATAGTAAATGAGTGTTTTCCATGATGTATTGTTAGATTAAAAGTATGATAGTTTCTAACATATCCATCAAATAATTTCATTAAATCCAATTTCATGACAATAGCCGCCTTTCAATTATAACCCCCAACCGCATGACAATAATTCTCTTTCTAAAGATAATCTTTCCGAGGTTAGGGAAGTGTTTGAAAATAAAAACAACGCCCAAATGTTTTTAAACCAATATTTTCAAGCCTTATTTATTAGTATTCTAGTGATATCTTCCCTTCGTAGACGGAATGACAAACTGCTAAAAACGCCTCTATATCCGCTGTAACATATTTCGTTAAAAAATAGGTATCCGAAACAATATGGGAACATTCCTTTAACGAATAACTATGAAGTAATTGCTGGTGAGATTCTGCCTCTATTACACTTTTTGGTAAAAAGGCAATCCCTAATCCTTGCTTGACAAAGTTTTTTATTACTTCTGTTTGATTAATATTCATTATTTTATAGCCTGGGAATTGTTGTAGTACTTGTTGAATGTCTTGCCAGTAAGGTGCATATTCATGTGTTAATATCGTTTCTTGCTGTAAAAGAGTTCGTGCATCTGTCGCCCTTTTGGATATCGGAGCAATCAATTGAAGCGGTTCCTGTGCGAGAAGGACCGTGTGAATGTCACGTGTCGATGTTAATTTTGATAAACCGATATCTACTTTGCCTGCATGTACCGCTTCCCCGATTTCATTGGACTTTAACAATTCGATCGTTAGTTGAATGGAAGGTTTTTGCTGCTGAAATGCATGAATGATGACTGGTAATGTAGAATTAGCTATTTGTGGTGCAACACCAATTGTTAACTGAGACGTGAAACCATTCAAGAAGGAAACTGTATGTTGTAAACCTTCATCAATCGTTGCCATTATTTTCTCTGCGTATTGAAGGAAGTGAGCACCGATATGATTTAATTTTACTTGCTTCCCCTGTCTTTCAAAAAGTGTTGTTTGTAGTTCTTTTTCTAAATGCTGAATATGCTTCGATATTGTTGATTGTGTCATAAAATGTTGTTCTGCCGTCTCACGAAAATTCTCTGTTTTCGCAGCAACAATAAACGTTCGCAACCATTCTGTTTCCATAAATTGCCCTCTCTTGTTTTTCATGGTTCATCACCAAAACGTGGGTTGATTTCCGTTCCAGCTGGGCGCTTTCCTGGGGGCGACCGATGAGCCGCTTCACTCGCGATGCTCGCTCCAGGGTCCTTCAGATTCCGCGTCACCACGGACACCCTTGCTCTTGGATAACCTCTACTTCTGTCTTCGGGGTTCGGGACTTACACCCTATAGTTCATACGCATGCCGGGCGCACATAAAAAAGTAGTTGAAGATCTCCATCTTCAACTACTTTTTCAATTAATGAATAGCTTGCTTCACTCTATCTAATATTTCATCAGATGTCGTTAATTGTAATGCTTCTGTTGCTAATGCTCGCATATCCGCAACGGATAAATGTTTAATTAAGGAACGCGTTTTTAAAATGGATGTTGCACTCATAGAAAATTCATCTAGACCTAAACCAAGTAATAGCGGTACAGCATATTCATCCCCTGCCATTTCACCACACATACCAGCCCATTTCTGTTCTTTGTGAGCCGCATCAATGACCATTTTAATCAAACGTAAAATCGCAGGATTATAAGGTTGATATAAATAAGATACTTTTTCATTCATACGATCCGCTGCCATCGTATATTGGATTAAATCATTTGTACCAATCGAGAAGAAGTCCACTTCTTTCGCAAAAATATCTGCCATCACTGCTGTTGATGGAATTTCGACCATAATTCCAATCTCAATCTCACTTACCGCTACGCCTTGTGCAAGTAGGTTTTCCTTTTCTTCTAAAAGAATCGCTTTCGCGTCACGGAATTCTTGCAAAGTCGCGATCATAGGGAACATAATTTTTAAGTTACCGTAATTGGATGCTCGTAATAATGCACGCAATTGTGTGCGGAAAATGTCTTGATACTCTAAACATAGACGAATCGCACGATGGCCTAGGAACGGATTCATTTCTTCTTGGAGCGGTAAATATGGTAAATGTTTATCCCCACCAATATCGAGTGTTCGGATAACAACCGCTTTACCGTCCATTCCTTCTAAGACCATTTTATATGCGGTAAATTGCTCTTCTTCAGATGGTAAGTTGTCTCGTCCCATATATAAAAATTCTGTACGATATAAACCGATTCCTTCACCACCGTGACGTAAAACGCCGTCTAAATCATTTGGTGACCCAATGTTCGCAGCTAGTTCAACTTGAACGCCATCTGTAGACATCGTTTTTTCGTTTCGTAATGTTGCCCATTCTACTTGTTGAGCAGTAAAGTCTTCCGCTTTTTTTCTATAGGTTGCAACCACATCTTCTGTTGGGTTCACAAGTACATCCCCTGTTAAACCATCCACGATTAATAAATCACCATCTTGAATGGCCTCAGTTGCTGTACCTGTTCCTACAACGGCTGGAATTTCTAGTGAACGTGCCATAATGGCAGAGTGTGATGTACGACCACCAATATCCGTTGTAAAGCCTAGTACAAAATTACGGTCCAATTGTGCTGTCTCAGAAGGTGTTAAATCAGTTGCTACAACAATCACCTGTTCATTAATATTGCTTGGATTTGGAATATGTACACCGAGCAGATGCGCTAAAACGCGGTTTGACACGTCTTTAATATCTGCAGCACGCTCACTCATATATTCGTTATCCATACCTTCAAATAATGATACAAACATCGTTGAAACTTCATTCAATGCATATTCAGCATTCACAGCTTCTTCAGCAATTTTTTGTTTGATCGGTCCAATTAATTCTGGATCTTTTACGACAAGTAGGTGTGCACCGAAAATGGCTGCTTCTTCCGCACCTAACTTTTCATGCGTTAGCTGTTGAATAGCGGCTAACTCTTCTGCTGTTTTTTCAAGCGCGGCCATTAAGCGTTGCTGCTCTGCATCAATATCCTGAATAGTTGTTTTCGCAAACGATAAATCCGGTTGTACTAAACAATAAGCTTTTGCAATGGCAATGCCGTCAGATGCGGCAATACCTTTGAGTTGGTTCATTGTGCTAGCCCCGTTTCTGAAATTAATTTTGTTAATGCAGTAAACGCTTGTTCTTCATCCTCCCCCTCTACGTGTAAAGTAAATATTGAACCTTGTTTTAGGGCTAATCCCATAACACCTAAAATAGATTTTAAATTGGCCGTTCTTTGTTCTGTCTGTAACTCGATAGAAGAAGCAAATGGTGTAGCTGCTGTAACTAATTGGCTAGCTGGACGCGCGTGAATACCTAGTGGGTCTACTACTGTAAATTGTTTTGTTTTCATTGTTCATTCTCCTCTTTTTGTAAATCTGTTAATATAATGACATTAGGATGTTTTGTTAATACACTTGCCGGGACATCTTCTGTATTTTCAGATGCAAGAACGCGTTCTAATACATCACGTTTTGCTTCTCCTACAGCGATTAACAAAATGCACTTAGCGCGCATTATTGATTGAATTCCCATCGTAAATGCTTCGGTTGGAACGTCATCAATTGAATCAAAGAAACGTGCATTCGCTTGACGTGTTGATTCTTCAAGCGTTACAAGATGTGTCAACGAATCAAATGATGTGCCTGGTTCGTTAAAGCCGATATGACCGTTTTGTCCGATCCCAAGCAATTGAAAATCTAATGGATGCTGCTGTAATAATGATTCATAGCTTCCCATTTCCTCTGTAGGATTATTAGCTAAACCATTCGGTAAATAAGATTCTTTAAATGGTTTGTTGTGAAATAAATGTTTGTACATATAATATGCGTAACTTTGGTCATGTTTAGCACTTAGTCCAACGTATTCATCTAGGTTGAAGCTAATACAATTCGTAAAATCGATATCAGTTTCACAAATTTTACTATACAACGGTTCCATTGTACCACCTGTAGCTAGACCGAACGTTGTAGCACCTTCATTTTTAGTATTCACGATAATGTCTACAGCACGAGCGTATAAATCTTCTTTTGAAGCAAAGCGTTCCAGTCTCAATTTCCTATTCCCCCTTATTTACTTTTTAAACTAGCATCGAAATCTTACGCTTCGTAGATTACTTTGCCAGCCTTAATTGTTTGTTGCAACATTAAGTGTTCATCCAGAATTACAACATCTGCATCAAATCCTTGTTCGATTTGTCCTTTGTTCGTCAATTTTAGTTGTTTTGCTGCATTGTAGCTCGACATTTTAACAAGTTCTTCTAACGTACAGTTCGTGATGAGTTGCATATTCCGTACAGCTTGGTCCATTTTTAATACACTACCAGCAAGGGCTCCATTTGATAAATGCGCTCCACTTTCGGAGACGTGAACCATTTGACCACCTAAGTCATAATCTCCATATGGCATCCATTTTGCTCGCATTGCATCGGTAATTAAAATAATACCATCTGCTCCTTTTAAACGATATGCCATCTTCACGGCGTCCTTGTGCATATGAATAAAATCAACAATGATTTCTGCCTTAAGTTCCTCTAATAATAATACGCCACCAACAACACCTGGATCTCGATGATGGAATGGGCGCATTTGGTTGTATAAATGTGTGCCTTGTGTTGCACCATGACGAACCGCTTCTTTCATTTGTTCAAATGTTGCATCAGAATGACCAATTGATACGACCACACCGCTTTCTGCAATTGCTTGAACTACCTCAAATCCATTTGGTTCTTCTGGCGCCATTGTAATTTCTTTAATTTTATTGGCGCTTATGTGTTGCCACTTTGTAAAAACTGCGAAATCAGGTGGTACAACATGTTCAATCGGCTGTGCACCTACACGCTTTTTCGATATAAAAGGACCTTCTACATGAATACCTAGAAGTTCTGCCTCATCTGGATTTGAAGTAAACTGCGCAATATTTTCAAGGGCACGTTCAATATTTTCATAGCTTTGTGTCATCGTCGTTGCTAAAAAGCCTGTTGTGCCTTCTTTTGCAAGAGATTTCGCCATCGTATGAAGACCTTCAATCGATGCATCCATCGTGTCCATTTGAGCAGAGCCATGAATATGCATATCGATATAACCAGGGAATAAAAATTTCCCTGTACCATCTAATAGTTGCGCATGATTTGCGTTAATTCGCTGCGCAATCAGTGCAATTTTCCCATCCTTCATGAAAACATCGACACATTCCTTTCGTCCTGTTGCATTGACGACTGTGATGTTACGGATTAATAAATTCATTAAAAACATCTCCTAGGATTGATAGAAGATACTGTCCTAAAAAATAGTATGTTTGAAGTGATCCTATCAATGCTAATATTTTGATATAGCGATAATATCCGCGTAGATTCCTGTGGGATAAACATATGCTTTCCCACAGAAAGTAAAGCGGATTTACGATTAGAGCATGTTCATTTTATTAGATGGACCTTTTTAGACAGCATCCCTTATTTGTTACTTCTTCATCGAAATAATGTTATGAGAACCTGCTCGTTGGAAACCAGTTTTTTCAAGTGTAATTTCTTGCCCCATTAAACTTGTGAAAACAACTGGTGTGACGATAGACGGTACTTTGTCTTTAATACCTTCAAAATCAACTTTTAATAATGTATCGCCACGTTGAATTAATTGCCCTTCTGTCACCAGTGCTTCAAAACCTTCACCATTTAAAGTGACCGTATCTAAACCGACATGAATTAATATTTCTACACCTGTATTAGATTTTAAGCCGATCGCATGCTTCGTTGGGAAAAGCATTACTACTTGACCATCAAATGGCGCATGAACTGTACCATCCTTTGGATGAATACCAAAACCTGGCCCCATTATACCTGACGAGAACACTTCATCTGGCACGTCAGATAACAGTATTAAATCTCCTGTAATAGGCATTTCAAAATCATTGGAAGGATTTATTCCTTCTGCTGCTGCTTCTTCAACAGGCGCTTCTTTTTGTAAATCTACATTTGAAGGCGCTGGATTCCCCTTTTTCAGGCGATCTTTCATGGCTTCTGCCAAAAACTCTACAGATGTACCGATAACCACTTGTACATTCGTCTTACTGATACGCATAACACCACGTGCGCCCGTTTGTTTTAATGTTTTTTCATCCACCTGATTCGCATCATCTACAGTCATACGAAGACGTGTTGTACAGTAATCAACTTGCTTAATATTTTCTTGTCCACCCAATGCTTCGATTGTATGGAAAGCACGTACATCTAAATCATCCGAAACAGCTGAAGCAACATCTGCCCCTTCTTCATCATCGTCTTCACGACCAGGTGTTTTTAAGTCTAATTTCTTGATTAAGAAATAGAAAACGACAAAGTAAATAGCCCCGAAACCTAAGCCCAAAGGAAGTAATAGCCATGGACTATCTGCTAAACCAAAGTTTAAAAGATAGTCAATTAAACCTGCGGAAAAAGCGAAACCATCACGGAATCCAATAAGATAGGCAACGGCAAGCGAAATACCTGTTAAGACTGCATGGATCCCATAAAGTACTGGCGATAAAAACATAAATGTAAACTCAATAGGCTCTGTTACACCTGTTAAAAATGCTGTCAACGCGATGGATACGAACATACCCCCGACTACTGCACGATTTTTCTTTTTCGCTGCAAAGTACATCGCAAGACACGCTGCTGGTAATCCAAACATCATAATTGGGAAGAAACCTGCTTGGAAATGTCCTGCTGATGGGTCTCCTGCTAAAAATCGATGAATATCTCCTTTGACAAGTTCGCCTGCAGCATTTGTAAATTCACCAAAGTCAAACCATATGATTGTATTAATAACATGATGTAGACCGACTGGAATTAATAGACGATTTAAGAAGCCATATAACCCAACACCAAGTGATCCAGCACCGATTAACCAGTTTCCTACTGAATCGATACCACCTTGAACTGGTCCCCATACAACAGCTAAAATACCACCTAAAATCGCCATAGTGATGGACGTTATAATTGGCACAAAACGCCGTCCTCCGAAGAATGACAGCCATTCTGGGAATTTTACATTATAGAATTTGTTATAAAGCAAGCCTGCTGTAATACCTGCAATAATACCACCGAATACCCCCATATTCAGTTCTTCATTTACAGATCCTAGTACTGCGACTAACACTAAATGTGCAATGGCGCCCGCTAATGCTGCACCACCACTATTATCGTGTGCTAGGCCCATCGCAATACCGATCGCAAATATAATAGGTAAATTACCCAAAATCGCATCACCAGATGCTGCCATAATACTTGCAATATGCTTAATAACGTCATTTGACACTGCACCAAGCATGTCGTCAGAGCCTAAGCGTAACAATATTGCGGCTGCTGGTAATGTAGCGATTGGAAACATTAACGACTTACCGATTTTTTGTAAGAAAGCTAACATTATTTATCCCCCTTTGGTATAGTTGTCTAGACCACTTAATAGAAAAAAAAAGCGTTTTCATTAAGTTGCTTTCAATTATATTACCACTCGTACAAAAAATAAACATTATTTTTGAAATTAAGGAAGGGATTCAACTATTTTAAATTCAATTACACCTAAGCATAATTTATTTATAGGGATGTATATCGTATTGCCATTGAAACAAACTGTAGCCCAATTGGAAGCTTTTCTTCAACCAATTGGGCTACAAGTTCATTCATTTTTTACGCTGTGACGTCACGTTTCATAAAGGACATATAGCTGATCACAAGGAAAACAACAGCATAAATCGCAAGGATTGTGAGTGAGAATGGCATTGTGATATCTGGTACTATAAAATTACCAGTTTCATACTGTGTTAAATCTGAATGTGTTATCCAAATATATTTAACGATTTTAAATCTACTTAAGAACATCACAATCATTCCACCTGTAAAGGATAAGAACATCGTTAAGCCAATCGCTAAAGAGCTTGAACGGAAAACTGAGCCCACTAAGAAAGCAAATAATACTGACATGACAAAATTTCCGCCCGAAAGTAAATAGTGATATGCCAAATCATTCCATACAGCTTTTTCAACAACCTGACCGTTGACCATTTCTAACTCAACACCCGTTGTACCACCAAATAGTATTAACCCAACTAGAGCGCTTACTATCACATTAACAGCAATTAAGAATAGCCCAAATATGAATGTTGTAAGTAATTTCGAGGTTAATATTTTTGCACGCGAAACCGGACGCGTTAAGAGCATTTTAATCGTACCAGTAGAGAATTCACTAGATACAATACTAGCTGCAGTAATAACCGTAAATAATGTCACTAAAGTCAGCATGCCACCTGCAAATGACATAAAGCTTGCTACACTTCCATCTTCTTGAGACGGCACATCATTTGCTAATCGATACTCAGAAATAGCAATTTGCTCTTCAAAGTGTTTTTTATCCTCTGCCGATACATCGTCACCTTTCATCATTTCTTTATAATCATTAATAGCATTTTGTTCACTTTCCTGCCACTTTATATCCTCTGTCGTTTTTGTTTCATAGTATTTCATCATAATACCAGGACCAATAATAAAGAGGATTAATAGTGCGACCATTGCCCAAGTTCCTTTTTTATGCCATAATTTCATCCACTCATTTTGAATTAGATTCAGCAATTTGGCCACCTCCTGTCATTTCTAAGAATTGATCCTCCAACGTTTTATGATGTGGTTGAACGGCAAATATCTGAATTGCTTCATTAACAAATTGCGAAATAAGTTTCGGTATATCCTCTTTCTTTATCTCTACAACATAACCACTATTTTCGGCCACAAAGTTGTAATCGAGCTTTTGTAGAAGCGCTGCAGCCTGATCATTTGGTGTAGCTTCAATATAATAAAACGAAGATGTTTCAACGTTGATATCACGAATATCGATAAGTTTTCCATTTTGTATGACAGCTACTCGATCACACATTAATTCAATTTCAGATAATAAATGACTGGAGACAAATACAGATACTCCATCCTCCGCTGCAATTTTACGTAAATACATACGAAACTCGCGGATACCTGCTGGGTCTAGACCATTTGTTGGTTCATCTAAAATTAAAAATTTTGGTCGATGAAGTAGTGCCTGAGCAAGTCCTAAACGCTGACGCATCCCTAGCGAATACGTCGAAACCTTTTCATGAATACGATTTTCAAGACCGACCTGTCTAACTACCTCTTGAATACGCTCTTTTGTAACGCTTTTATGCATACGCGCAAAGTGCAGTAGGTTTTTATAGCCCGACATAATTTTATACATTTCCGGATTTTCTACAATTACACCGACTTTACTAATCGCTTCCTCATAATTGTCCTTTAAGGAAATCCCATCAATAATGACTTTTCCTTCTGTTGGATTCATAAGACCTGTCATCATACGAATTGTCGTCGTTTTCCCTGCGCCATTTGGTCCTAAAAATCCAGTGATTTGCCCTGGATATAAATCGATATTCAATTGCTGAATCAATTGCTTACCACCAATAGTTTTTGATAAATTTTGCAATTGAACAATTGGTTGTATTGTCATAAATTTCACCCTTTCTTATAAAACGCCTTCATCCATTGCACAGCATCCTTATTCGAAACATCTCGAATCGTCTCTACTTCCTCATGTGCAACGATCGAACCATTTTGCAATAAAATGATTTGATCTAGAATAGGCTCTACTTCATATAACTCATGCGTTGATAATAATATTGTTTGGTGTTCAATATCTGTAAATTGAATTAACCCTTTAATCAGCTGTTCCCGAACAATTGGATCCAGACCAGAAAATGGCTCATCCATTAAATAAAAAGGTACTTCTCGCCCAAGCGTTGCGGCCATTTTCATTCGACCACGGTTCCCCTTTGATAATTGCCGTAGCTTCACATTTTTATCAACTTGTAAAAACTCTGCAACGATACAAGCCTTATCATACGAAAAATCTTCGAATTGAGAGGCATAGTGCTGAAAAAGCTGCTCACCTGTGTAAAAATCAAAAAACAAATCAATATCTGGTAAATAGGCAATTTTATCAGCACTTCTACGTGTAACAGGCGTTCCATTTAGCAATACCTCACCACTTGATGGACGTAAAATGCCGGCCAACACTTTTAATAGTGTCGACTTACCACTACCATTTTCTCCAACAAGACCAATGATTTGTCCAACAGGAATGGAAAAAGTCACATCTTGTAAAATAGGCTTTTTCATATAACGAAAAGAAACATTTGATAGCTGTAGCATTTATTTCACCTCACGATTTATTTTGTAAAACAACGAGCATCTCTTCCTTTGAAAACCCAAGTGCTTCAATAGAAGTTAAAAAATGATCTGCCAGTTGATTTTTCATCTCTTCCCGTAAAAGAGCAATTCGCCCATCATCGGTTGTAATAAATGTACCTTGACCTCGTTTGGTTTCCGTTATATTCATCGCTTCTAACTCCTTATACACCCGTTGCACAGTATTTACATTGACACCTGTTTCCACTGCATATTCTCGAACCGAAGGAAGTCGATCTCCAAGCACTAGCTTCCCTTTCAAAATGTCCCCACATATTCGATCTACGAGCTGGCTATATATGGGCTTATCACGTGAAAAGTCGATTGTCATCGTAAAACCACCTTTTCAAGCCACTTTGTCGCTATGATAAATAAGATCGCTACCAAAATGATCGTAGCTACTTCTTCTACGACATACATTGTGCCCAAGCCGAACTGGAATGATGGTGACTGTGGAAAAATTTGCTCCAGAATAGTTAAACGAATCCCTATATGATGGAAAATTTTATCATAGAAATCACTTTCTGTAAATTTAAACCATAAATCCATACTAATGAAAAAGGTAAACATCGTGATCACAATAGAAAAACCACCAATAAAGTGTTTCATTTGGAGATTCATTGCTAAAAATAGTAGCATGATCACAAACATCATCAATTGGAACATAACAATCACTGCAACAAAAAATAAAAGCAATAAAAACATTTGCGCGAAGTTTCCTATAAATTCCTCTTTGACTTTGTAAATAGCTATACTCATAAAAATTAAATTGAAGATAGCGTATCCAATTAAGGAAAATGCGATTTTCACACCTACAAGCTGAGCAATGGAACTAGTTGAATGCAGCCATATCTCTTTGCTCTTTAAGTCATGACGCATACTAGCTAGAAATTGTAATACTGAATAAAATCCACCTAAGACAAGTACTAGTATCGAGAAGGCAAATGACAGCTGATTTTCCATCGTAAATTCAACACTAAACCGCCTTATTAAATATGGAACTACCATTGACAGCATAAGCCCTATAAAAACCCCTGCAAATAGCCATGTCCGATAAAGCACCCATTCCTTTTTTAAAAGCCCTGCGAATTTTTTCAAATTAAACACCTCGTGTTATAGTGTACTAGTTGAATAGTACACTATGACTTTTATGTTTGCAAGTATTAAATGCAAAAAAAAGGAAGAACCTTTAAATACAGGCTCTTCCTTTATAAAGTTAAGTTAAAAAAGTATACCTCTTCAGCAAAGCGAGGGGGTGATTTCCGTTCCGACTGGGCGCTTTCCTGGGGGCGTCCGATGAGCCGCTTCGCTGCGCTCCAGGGTCTCATCTGTGACGCTGATCCCCGAGGAGTCGCCCAGTCTCCACTCCAATCACCCCACTTCACCAAGGATGAGTTTTATCATGGTATTCTTATTTATAGTGATTAGAAATAACCTCAACATTATGTGATTTAGAGCAAAGGCGAAGAGACAGCTTTCGCACAGAAAACGTTTGTTAGGGAAGCGAGTAGCCTTAAACGAAAATTAAACTCTTACTTTGTCGGAAATCTAAAGTACTATTTAACCTACCTTCTTAATCTCATTGACACAATAGTTTTAAACAATAAAAGAAAGAGCCTCTAAAATAAGGCTCTTCCTTGATTTTATTCGATAGTTTTTGTCATTGATTCAGTTGAAAGCTATTGCTAACCCATTTTCCCAACTACTTTAACCTTTAATCTCGTTGCATTTTCCGGGTGGTAGGCAAGGGGTGTTTCTTCTACTTCCACTAATTCAATCGTCTCAGAAAGGGCTCCAGCTAATACAGCTTGTTTCACTGCTTTTGCTTGAGCATCCTTCAATGAAATCTCACGTGGCTCTTTAGAATATATATAAATTTGTTCATATTGACCACTAATTTGAGCAATAGAGGCACCAATCGCATTAGCTACAGTCCCATTTTCAAATTTAACAATATTGGAGACTCCTCGTAGAGTATCTGGAACAATAATACTGCCTCCACCAACTAATACAAGCTGAACATCTTCTGATGAAGTTTTCATTTTATCAATGGCTTGCTCAATTAACGATGATATTTCTAATTGAGCTTCTTTTGCGAACTCTTCATCAATATGCATCACTAAACAACGATCACCAACATTAGCTAATCCAAGACGAACAGCAATGTCTGTTGTCGTAAGAGTATTCCCTCCGAAAACAAGTGCTTCTTCAGAAATTTTGTACCCGACGCTATCAGGTCCAACCGTAATTTTCCCGTTGTTTACTCGGACAATACTGCCTCCGCCTAGCCCAACAGAAATAATATCAGGCATTCTAAAATTTGTGCGAATATCCCCTACTTCTACTGCTACCGAAGACTCCCTTGGAAATCCGTCCTGTAAGACCCCAATATCAGAAGTCGTTCCACCAACATCTAAAACCATCGTATCTTTAATTTTTGCTAAATAAGATGCGCCACGTATGCTGTTCGTCGGTCCACATGCAATCGTTAAAATCGGGAAATGTTTAGCATAATCGATTGACATTAAAGTTCCATCATTTTGGCATAAATAGACTTTGGCATTGAAAATCCCTTCACCTTCTAACGCACGAACAAAGCCTGTCGTTGTCGTTTCAATTACTTTGCATAATGCCGCATTTAAAATGGTTGCATTTTCACGTTCAATTAAACCTACCGAGCCAATCAACGACGAACAGGAAACAAGGAAATCTTCTCCATAAACATCTTGTATAAGACTGCGTACCCTCAACTCTTGATCATTTTTTATGGAAGAAAAGACGCCAACGATCGCTATAGATTCTACTTTGTCACGCCAGTCCTCTAGAAGCGTTTGAATTTCACCTTCATCAAGCTCACCTAAAAGTTGACCATCGTATTCATAACCACCATGGACTAAGGCATAATTCCCCGATAGTTTTTCAATCATATCTTTTGGCCAAGCAGTATATGGAAGTACAGAGGCAGTTGCAGGGTATCCTAGACGGATTACACCAACTTTAGCTAATTTTTTACGCTCTACAATGGCATTTGTACATTGCGTTGTTCCTAACATTGCATGCGTAATTTTCGTTTTATCAATGTTCGATTCTTGTAATAGGTTTCGTAAAGCTGTTTCAATACCAGTTTTAATATCTATACTCGTTGGCGATTTAACACTATGAATGAGATTACTATGTTCATCTAAAATAATGGCATCCGTATTCGTCCCACCAACATCGATTCCAATCTTATACATGTTCAGCTACCACCTTTTTAACCAATTCCTCAATTGGAGCATAATCGTAATCATAACCAAAATAGTTTGGACCTACTGTTTCTATTCCTTTATCAGTCCGCCATTTTTCATTGGCTGGCAATCCAATTACTCGGACACGCTTACCGTATTTTAAACTTTCCGTTGTCACTGGCAATAAAGTTTCATAATCTACTAAACAAATTAAATCAGGGGTCATTGCTACAACTTGATCATTTTTCTCAGCGATAAGATTTTCATTTTGAAAATGAACCTTCATATTTTCGTTTTTATTGACTTCCATACCTTCCAGAATCATTTTTCCAAGGTTAAATCCACCCTTCGTTTCTCGAATTACATCGACAATTTTACCTTGGAATAATTCATAACCAGAAACTAGCTGTAGTAATTCTTGCAGTTTTTCTTTCACATTTCTATTTTTGGAAGCAATAATTTCACCGATTTTTTCTGAAAGGGAAATGATATGATGAACGCCGCTCTGTTTAATCTGAGCTCCAGTCGTTGGGTACAAGCTAACTAAAGAGCTAGCGCCCATTTCAACTGTTGCTGAGCGTGCTATTCGTTCTGTCCATTTATTATTAATCGTTTCAAAAATCCCGATATTTCCTTTTTCATCTGTAATAGCCATTGGTGTTGCAGATATCCCATCTAAATTAAAGGTCACCATTTGCAATTCTGGAAATGCACGCCCCATTCCATCACAATCAATGAGAGGTATATCTAGTTGTGCCGCTACGACAATCGGGATCATCGAATTCACACCGCCTGCTTCCATTGGAAATGTTCCTGTAATCTTTTCTTTCCCAATATATTTCGCGAGCTTCTGAAAAACTTTAACAAACTCATCTCCTCGTGGAAATTTCTCAACTAAAACAGAAGGTGCCCCCATCATAGCTGCTGGAATGAAAAAGTCTTCATCTTCAATTTCATCCACTGAATACAATTTTACTGGTCCATTTTTTTCAATGGCAGAAAGAGCCATCATTTTCCCGATATAAGGGTCCCCCCCTCCGCCTGTTCCTAAAAAGGCTGCTCCAATCGCAATATGTTCAATAGCTTCTTTATCTAAATATCTCATCTATTTTCCTCCAATATGATAGTCTTTTGCATTGATAGACGATAACCGAAATAATAAATAACAAATGAAATAACAATACCAATTAGAGGCTGATTAGGTAATTGCGGCATGCTTGGGAATAACGATAAAACAACCGGAATACTAGCAATAACTGCCCCAACTAGCCACGAGAGAACACCTAAACGATTGACACCGTCTACTTCCTTCCAGCTTGTTTGATCCCCTTTATTTATCACCCAATAAGAGGCAATCATAACGCCTGCAACTGGAGGAATCATCGCTGATAAAATCGACATTATCGGTGTAAAGTAATTTAAAATACCGATCACGGCAAGTAAAGTACCTACCGTTCCAGCTAGGCCAATCGCCATTTTTTCTTTGTCCTTGGCAATGTTAAAAACATTAATTAAGGCGATTCCTCCAGAGATTGCATTCACCAAATTGGTTTTCCATGTAGCTAAAATCAAAGCGATCCCACCGATTAATTGAGTGACAATATTCAGAAAGACAGCAGTAATATCACTTGTTTGATAAGCGATAGTTAAAACGGCTCCAACACCAATCATCAATACTCCAGCTGGAATGATTCCAATTGTTGCTGCTTTAAAAACATCAGATCGTTTTTCGGAATATTGAGAATAATCACCTGCGATCACTGCCCCAAGTGCAAATGAACCGATCGTTATAGCTAGTCCATCCGAAAAACTCATGTTATTTTTAGGTTTGTAGTCCATGATAAGCTGTAGAGTGTCACCAGATAAAGCTTGCACTAAACCTAGTAGACAAATGACAATTAAGAAAGGAACTGCAATATAACTTAAGACACGTAGCACTTTGATGCCATAAACAGCTGAAACTACCATCACCAAACCACTAAGTAAAGAAGCTATGGGAATAGGTACATTCATATCATACTTTGTTAATAAATTAGCTAGCGCAACTCCGCAAACATTGGCTTGAATGCCAAACCAACCTAAGCAAGCAATCGCCAAAATAATAGAAAGAATCGTCCGTGATCCTTTTTTACCAAACACTTGTCCAGCGACATGAACAGTTGGCTTTCCTAAATCACTACTTTGCATTCCTTGAAAAATCATGATGATTACTACAATTGCATATCCAACAAAAGACACGGCTAATGCCTTCGTTAAACCCATACCAGAAATCAATGTATTCCCAACTAATAAGCTTGGTATACAAATCATTGCTCCTGCCCAAATAATCCCTAAACTATACCAAGACTGACCTTGCCCATCTTTCTCCATATCGTCCCCTCCTTTTGTTGTTAGATCATTAATTAATGTTTTTTATTATAAAAGAAGGGATAGACGTACGTCTTTTTCAAAAATGAAAAAAAAGTCTGAATTTTTATCTTTTTGGACAAAAATCCAGACTTTTCTAACCATTTATTAGGCGATAAATCATGCAGGCCATATATACATCGTAAAATTCCGAATAAACCGTTACATCGTTTCCGATTAGTTCACTAATTTTTTTGATACGATACTTTACTGTATTTTTGTGAATGAATAAATTTTTTCCACATTCATCAAAACTACCATTTGCATCTAAAAGAAAAGCCATTAATGTATTTAGGGACTCTTTTTCATTTAAAATCGGCTCAATAACGGAAAGGGATTCTTCAATCATTTCTTCTCCCTGTTTACTTAAATCAATGGCTCGCTGCATCGATCGAAGTTCAGCGGCAGTAAACAATTTGCGCATTGGATAGATGGTATGAACTTTCTTTCCTACTTGATTCACCAATTGATACATTTGACGTACAGCTTTAGTATTTTTCATTTTAGGTGAGTAAACGATTTCTGATAGTTGGGAGTAGTAATTTGTTGTTTCAATAAACTCAGTCGCTATCTCATATTCATGAAGTTTGTACAAGCCATTTCCTAAAAGAACAATAATACAACGATCAATGCATTGAATCACTGTCGTTTGATAATATTTTGAAAGTTGCTCTTCCAGTTCATCCCTAATTTTCTTCTCTTCTGATACATCGTTAATATAAATTAACCACATCATTTGAATAGCAGAAACATCGATATTTAGCATGTTGGCTAGTCTTCGCATTTTGTTGCTTTCATCATTAATAATCGCTTTTACTAATGCATATTCACTCACTTCATCATGCTTGTCTCCCCAAAGATTAATGGCCACTTGGACAACTTCACTTATTTTTTCAATAGTCTTTGCTGGTAATGGTGTGTTCTCTTTAATAACAAACAGATAAAGCTGTTCTCCATTTTTTTGCTGAATACTTTTATATTCAACGACACACGTTAAATTGCTTCTTTGTAATTCTAGTTTTCCCTTTTCCTTATTCAGATGACCTTGTGAAAATTCCTGTATGACTTGCCAAACATCTAAAGATGAATTTCTAGGCCACATCACTTGGTTGACAATATCAAAACTACTATTAGTCAGTACAATATTAGCTTTCAGGCGATCAGATAGCATTTTCAGTGTGATTTCTACACTTTGTAAATGCTCTGGCAGTAAGGAGACTTTTTCTAAAGTTTCCTTCACAAACTGATCATTGACAGCCTGATTACTAACAATCGCTTCCATCACTTCATAAATGACTTCATTATAACGTAGAGAGTAATCATTTTTTGGCATACAAATAATGATAAAACCTTGAGAGTCTGCTAATTGCAGTACCTCCTCTGGAATTTCAGGCAAAACAATTCCTACATAATATAAAATAAGACCCAATTCGCCAAGATCATGTAAGTGTTGAATGGTTTTACATTGTTGTTCAACACTATCTCTAATTGAATAAAAAGAGCTAATAACTAGCTCTTCCGCATACCACTCTTCCTGAACAGATTGGATAATCGTAGATAAAAAATCTACATTCGAAACTTCTAAGACAGATAAAGAGGAGACCGTACGATTAAGATTAATTTTACCCGTTAATACTTCTGCCCCTCTAAATGATGGCAATTGTAGTATATCTTTTACCGTTACCCCATTTTTCTTCACCACTACTTCTTGTTATATTTTTATGTACTATCAGGTGTGTTTTTTAAAGAAGTCAATAATAAACCTATATTTACCCAATCAACACACCACGTTTTTCAAATAATTGCTAACAACATACTTTGAATCCCAACTTACCGTTATTTCTTTATCATTTCTTCAATTCCATCAATTAAAATACCCATTCCCAACAGTATGAAACCTATAGAAAATAAATATTTAAAGTAAATAGAACTGTTATATCCTAATGCGTAGACTAATCCAATTAAAATACAGATTATACTTAAAATAATAATGCTATTTCCAGCTTTCATAAAAGGTACATCTCCTATGATTTTATTTTAAATATACTCTAACCTGTAAAAATGAAAATAGTTGCTTCACCCAGTCATTGTACTATATTGTTTCTGAAACGGACTCAACAGCTGAATCAATTTTCTTTTATAAAGTTCCTGATTTGCTGAATTTTTCTTTACGATAATATTTTACTTCATGTAAACTTCTACAATAAATTATTCCTTAGTGAAAAATTTGGGGTCAATTTGATCAATAACTGAAGTAATAGTATAAAAAGAACTTATTTTCCTTTTGTCTTCATATGTTAATTCCGTTTGACTATTTTTAATAGAAACTAACCAATCATTTTCTATCTCACTTATGTTTTTTCCGTATATTTCTTCTATTTTTTTAGCCAAGTCCTCTTCGTTGTATATTTGTTCAAACTTTTCTAATCCATAAGTGTCAATCAAATAAGTAATAAAAGAAGCTGAATGAATATAGCTCATCCATTGAAGGGTGTACTCTTTTTGGTTTGTAAGGGATGGGCGAAAATAGGCATCGTCTTGATTCAGATCTATCAACTTGCTAATTGGTATGAATTTGTTTGAATCGATAAAGTACTTCATAAGCTTATGGGTATATGACTCATTTTCCCCATACTTATCTGCCATATAAGTAGCAAAACCCTCCTGCGTAAAATAGCCCCTGCTTTTATCAAAATTGTTGCCATAACCAAGTAAGGAATGTGTCAGTTCATGGACAAGTGGATATTGATTTTCCATAATGTCATATAGTTGAAGTTCCGATTTCAAACCCCAAGATACTCCATTTCCTTCATTGAGAAATACATTTATTCTCTCTGAAGGAACATATGTAGTGTGAATTGAATTCTGAATTTCTTCATAGGCATTAAGGAGTTCGTCTTTTATTGATTCTACTTTTTCTTGTGGAACCTTTATTTTATTAATAATCTCAAAGGTAATTTTCCCATCCGGTGTAACAACAATATTTTCATCAGTTTTTCCTTTAGGAACAACTGAATCCTGAGTACAGGCTGTTAATAAGAATATCAATATAAATATAAGGAAGAAGCTTCTAAACTTAAACATATTACCTCCTAAAAAAGTATTTTCCAGTTAATACGAATTCCACATCCAAAAGTTTCATTCTTTTCGAAAAATAATGACAACTATAATTTGTTCGTACAAATAAAAGCAGAGGTTGGTTCGTAAACCAATTCCCCTGCTTTTCTCTAAAACCAATCATTTCTTGCCAACTCGATACGTAACTACTAGAAATCTTACATTTTCCATTGTGAGATTTAGTGTTAGTTGATACGGCAATTTATATTCCTATTTCCCACATTTTCTCCGTTACTTTCCCTATTCTTCCATCAATATCTGTACCGTCAAACTTCGGAAGCTGTAGCTCACTGACGATTTTTCCGTCGAGCATAAACATTATGCGTTCCGTACGCGCTGCAACCTTTGCATCGTGAGTGACAAGCATAATCGCAGTACCGCCCGCGTTAATTTCAGAAAAAATGTCCATGATCTCCTGGGCTGATTTTGAGTTAAGTGCACCTGTAGGCTCATCGCCGAAGATAATTTTCGGGCTGTTCAAAAGTGCACGACAAATCCCCGCGCGCTGAAGCTGCCCTCCCGAAACTTGTGTAATGTCCCGCTCTTCAAGCTCAGCGATACCAACCCTCTTCATAAGCGCTCTTGCCTTCTCTGAAATCCTTGCAACGTTTTTTCTGTTATCACGGATAGATGGTAGAATAATATTATCAAGAATATTTAGATTTTTAAGCATAGTTGGCTGCTGAAATACAAAGCCCATTTTAGTTCTACGTATATCTGAAAGCTCAACCTCTCCAACTGCCGATAAATCACTACCATCAAAAGTAACCCTTCCACCATCAACGCTGTCCATGCCGCTCAATGCAAACATGAGCGTTGATTTTCCCGAGCCTGAGGGTCCCATGATCGCAACAAACTCACCCTCGTTTATTTCAACAGACACACCGTCGAGAACATTGTGTTTTTCATCGCCCTCGCCAAAAGATTTTACAATGCGTTCACCGATTATAAGATTTTTCATAAGCTACTCCTTTATATTTTCGGATATTTTTATTTTCCCAGCGCCCAATGTGCCAATGATGGTCGTGAAAAGTACCGAGCAAATCATCAATAACGGACAAAGCACGTACGCCGAAAATGGATTGATTGAAAAACTGAACGATGACGCCCCGAACGAGGAGATAACTGCACCTGCAAGTACCTCTCCGAGAGTGTTTGCCAGGAGGGTACCAACAATTATTCCAATAATTGATACAAATACCGCTCGCGAACCATACTGCATCGTAATATCCGAGTTTGTAAAACCTAATGCTTTCATGACAGCAATCGAATATCTATCCTTTGCGACAAGCATCTTCATAAACAATAGTGTCACTAGGACCGTTATTATGACCGCAATAGCAATTGCCGCAATGGACGCCTTTTCAACTGATTTTATTGTCGAACCGAATGTTTGTTTAACAAATTCATCAATATTGGAGATTTTAGCAAAAGTAAATCGGTCCGCATACTTAGAGATTTTCTCATCGACAAGGGTTTTATCTGAAAGCTTTGCACAAATAACGCTCCACATTATATTTTCCGAACTGTCGGTAAAAATAGCCTTTGCCGTTTTACCACCGTTCGTAATGTCGGAATAAATGCCACTTACTGTGAGCTTATTCTCCTTCCCCTTCATTATGACCGTAATGGTATCGCCGACCTTTTTGCTCATTTCTTCGGCGTTCAAAGCCGAAAGTGCAATTTCCTTTTCTATAGTGGGTGCTCTTCCCTCTGTATATTCGATAGGGAATATCGAATGGTCGCCAAGTTCGATTTTTATATTTTCCTCCGAACCGTCTTCCATTATTGTTTTGAATGTCTTTGTTGTGAGGATGGTATACTTTGAAATGGAACTGTCGCTGTTCATATAGTCTAAAACATCTTCAGCTTTTTTAGAGATTTGATCAGTTTGTTGAATATCAATACGAATATCGTAGTTTCCAATACCCATATATTTAATGAAGCTTGTTGAGGAAATCGTGTTGTATAGGTTTTGTGGAACAATAATGATAAATGCTGAAATGACAAGTACTGCAAGCATTGTGGCATACAGTCTTTTCCTTGCGAGTACATCTTTGATACCAAGGAAAATATTCGTATTAAACAATTTATTTTTGTTCAGGCAAACACGCTTTGTGCCTGTGCTTTTTTCCTGCGAAATGCCAAAGCGTATCGCTTCTGCAGCAGATATTTTCCGAAAGCGTCTCAGCACTCCGCTTACATAAGCGATTATTGCAAGGTATACAAGTAAAATGCCGATGATCCCTAAAGATGTGGCAAAAGAAGAGTTTTCACTTTCTCCCATATAAAGCTGGATGTTTTTAAGAAGCATGTTTTTGAACATCAACGAAAGTGCATAACCGAGAATACTGCCCCCTGCCGCAATTGCTGCGTACTTCGCAAGATAAATTTTCTTAATGTCGGAAAGGCGTAGCCCTATTGCCTTCATAACACCAATTTCACGGTAATCGTCTTCGATTTTCGCAATGAGTGTAAAGCGGATACACATAAATGCAATAGCAACGACCAAAACGCTGATAAGAAGTATAACTGATATCATGATCCCGTCAGAAAACGCGTTAATTGTTTTGAAAAGTGGAAATGTAATCGTTGGTCCGTTCGCTTCAAGGCCTGCGGAGGCATAAGCAGTTTCAAATTCACCGAGCGCCGATAAATCCTTTAATCTAAACTCAATCAAATACTCCATACTTCCAAGACCTTTTATTTCAGCGTAATCATTTTCACTAACGAGAAATCTTTTTGAAGAAGACAGCATAGAATTCATCTGTGAATCCCGGAGGAATCCCGCTACAGTAAATTCCTTTCCACCTATTACCGCTTTATCACCGACCTTCGTAATGGTGTCCTTCATATAGTTTATTGGAACATAAAGCTCGCCGTCGGATACGTTAATAATGTTTCCATCAAGATCGAGAAGATAATCAAATTTTTCACTTTGCATGCTAAAACCATTGTCTTGAACATTATTCGCAAGTGAACGATCCCCTAAAATAATTTGACTGTTATCCAAGTTGAGAAACTCAAGCACTTGAAATTTGTCGACATTGCTGTTTTGCTCAGCAAAATTTGCAAGCCGGACAGTATCGATATCCCCCGAGTGCATTTGCATAAAATGCGGTGTTTTCGCCTGATTCATAAGTGAATCGATAGCACCAGAAAGATTTATGATAAGTATCATCGATAAAGAAACGAGCATAGCCGCCGCAGCGACAAATAACGTTGTTGTCAGCGTTATCAGTTTGCTTTTAGAAATGTCATTACGGATTAATCTGAAATACATACGTCACCTCTGTTTTCAAGCTTTTTCACTGATTTCAAGTTGAACAATATGAATGAAGTAATACTTAATAATATTCCAGCGATTATGATGAGTAAGCCCGTTCCTCTACCTTGGCCAGTACCGGTAATTTTCCCTACACTATCAGCAAGAAATCCGCCGTCAACTAGCAAAGGAGTGAACACATAATCCGCAAGTACTCCCGAAAGCGCATAGGCCGCTACAAATCCAAGTTGTGAAATAACCCCTATAAGTGACCATGCTCTGCCCTGAACGGCATTATCAATGTTAGTACGAACAAGAAAATCCAAAGTTGAGTTTGCAAATGGCATCATGGCAAAAAAGAAAAAACCTGAAATACAGATCAGCGCTATATTTTCTCGAAGTCCGAATATCGCCATAAATATCCCTTCAAAAAATAGTGCAAACGAAAGAATTTTCACATACCCTCTTTTTATCGGAAGAAATCCGATGATCACACTGGATACGAGCATCCCCGTAGCGACAATAGTTTCCACCGTTCCTATTACAGAACTATTCGTAAAAGTAAGCAACATCGGAATGGAAAGTGTTTCAATAATGCCAAGATAAAATGTCAGCACTGATGTCATGATGACAAGAACGAGTATACCTCGATTTTCAGAAACTGCACGCCAACCATCTTTGAACTCCTTGAAAAATGATTGTGTCTGTTCGTGTTTCTTTGAAGCAAGACCTCTTCGTACAGCAAGCGCTGATATAACAGTTACAAAAAATGTACAGATGTCGATGACAAGCAAAAGCTTTATATCCGAAACGGTGAGCAAAAATCCCGCAATGATGGGTGAAATCAAAAATTTCGCAGAACCCGCTACTTGGACTAAACCACTTGCCTTTGTGTATTGTTCCTCGGTCAGTAAATCCGTAACCGTAGCCTTGTATGCGGGATCAAGCAACGATGAAAACACCGAGCTTATTGTAACTCCCACACAAATCTGCCATAGCAGTGCTTCCCCGCTAAGCATACAAATAAGAATATACACAAGTCCTATCGCTGAAAGACTGTCGCCTAACACCATTAAAAGTCTTCGATCATAACGATCCGCAAGCACTCCCGCCACAGGGCTTAATAGAAGCGAAGGCATAAACGCAAGTAAGGTGACAAGTGCCATTGCCGATGCCTTACCCGTCTGCTGGAAAACATAAATACCAAGCCCAAACGCTGTAAGCCCGCTTCCTATTGTTGAAATCAGCTGTCCTGACCAAAGCAGAAGAAATTTTTTGAAAAAACCTTCGGAATTAGCCATCGTTGTTTCCATTTTTATTCACCCCCATTGCCAAACATTTTCATCATGTACATAAGGCTTCTACTTTCAACACCGAGCAGTCTTTCTACGTTGAAGACAAATGCTGGTATACGAGAAGCACGTTCTTCATCGGTCAACTCAACCATATCATCATCAAAAACGGTATTCGTATAGGCTACAACCATTTCCATACATTCATACGGATACGGCGTACTGAATAATCCTTGCTCAATACCCTCACGGATTATTTCCGTCAGTATCGGTGGCAGGCCGTTCATAATTACCTTTTGTATTTTCTGATGCATAAGCGCGTTCTGAGGCTTATGAATATGGTCAATAATTTCCTTACCGTTTCCGCCACTTATGTTTAATGCCATTACAACACGGATAATACGCTCGTAAACAGGGATGCTCTTATTTACTGCAATTTCTTTTGCAGCACCTAGAATTTGGACATTATACCGCTCAATTAAAGCGTCCATAATATCCTCCTTCGACTTGAAGTGATAATACAGCGTTCCCCGTGCAATGCCAACTTTTTCAAGAATATCGTTAGTACTTGCGCCATCAAAGCCCTTCTGACCGAAAAGCTCATCAGCCGCATCAAGTATTTCATTTCTACGCTCTATCGCTTCTTTTCTCATTTTCACTCCTCCTCACTAGACCGACTGTCTGTCGATAAAATTATAGCATTTTACAGTAAATTGTCAATACAGTATTCCTTTTTTGTAAAAAACTATCATTTTTTCTAATCATATAGAGTTGAACGATAAACATTTTATAGAGAATATTGAGGCCTCCCCGATATGTAAAAATCCCCCACACAAAAATATCCTTTTAATGATAATAAGTGATAGAATTAAATGTAAAAAGTTTATGCGTTAAGAGAGGAAAACAAAAATGTCTGAAGTAAAAAAAATGGATTTTACAATAGGAAAAAAGATACGTGAAAGCTTACAGGCAGATTGCCAAAGCTGTTTTGGTCTATGCTGCACGGCTTTAAATATTGCTGCTTCTAGTGACTTTGCTATTCATAAAGCAGCTGGGACACCTTGCCCTAATCTACAATCAGATTATAGCTGCCAAATTCATAGTAACCTTAGGGATCAAGGGTTTAAAGGATGTACAGTTTTTGATTGTTTAGGAGCTGGACAAAAGGTTTCACAAACAACCTTCCATGGACAAGATTGGCGACAATTCCCTGAAGTTTCCGAGAAAATGTTTCGTGTCTTTCCGATTATGGAACAACTTTATGAAATGATTGCCTACGTAGCAGAGGCTTTATCGTATAAGGTAGATTCATCCCTCTATAACAAACTACATATACAATTAGAACAGCTACAGCGTGCAACAGAGCTAGAAGCTGATGCATTACTAGCAATAGATATTCCTAATTTCCGACTGCCCGTGAATGTTTTATTGTTAGAAACAAGTGAGCAAATTCGCCAAAGCCATATCGTAAAGATTGGAAAAAACGCTCGAAAGTATGACAATCGTGGGGTTGATTGGATGGGGAAGAATTTTAAAGGCAAGGATTTAAGAGCAACCGATCTTCGAGGATCTTATTTAATTGCTGCCAATCTACAAAATGCAGATTTAAGAGGGGTTGATTTTATTGGCGCGGACTTACGTGATGCCAATTTACGCGGAGCAGACCTTTCAACAACTATGTTTTTAACCCAAATGCAAATTAATTCAGCACAAGGCAATCATCAAACAAAATTACCTTCCCACCTGAAACGTCCGTCTCATTGGGATCACTAACTTCTAAAAAGGGCAGTTGAATGGTAATTTAATCTGCAGACACCGCCATTTGAGTTACCACCACAAAAACTTAAATAAAACCATTTTGAAAAAAAGGTAAGTCAAAATGGTTTCTTCTCTATTAGAAGTATGTCTTGTTTGTTCAATTTGTGCTAAGTTCTTCAACAAAACCACCTGTTACTTTAAGTGCATTTCTTCACAATCTTATCGTTTTATTAAAGAACCAATTTAATAATATAATTTCTTTTTTACTTTAAATTGAGGACTGGTGATTAATTTTGCTTTTGCAATTCCTTTTTTAAATCTTACATTGTTTAACCAGTCAATAATTGCATTAGCATCGTAATTTGGGTGAATTTTTTCTCCATTTTCTAATGCCCAATATTCTGTATTCTTTCCCTCGTCAAAAATCCAATTTATAAAGTCCTCCTGAATACTATTCATCTTCCTACCTACTTTTGTTGAACAAGAAATGTATTGAATAAAATCATTACCAAAGTCAATTTTTATAATCATAAGAGTTTAACTCCTTAAAATAGTTTTGAAATTAGGGCTATTAGGGGTATCGTCAGGAAAATGCGAATTTACAACGTTAAGGAAATTTCAATATTAAATAGGGATTTAGTTACCATTTCTATTTATAACAACTTCAGGGATGCTTTGTAATTTTTTACTTCTATAAACAATTTTTAAGTTATATACAAAAAACATGCTTTGACATTGTCTAAAGCATGTTAATTATTTATAGTATAAAACTGCTAAGTTGATTTTTTTAGCTCATCTATTTATTGAATTCATTAACTGGAAAAAGTATTCAGAGTTATGAGTCTTATTTAGATTATACCATGCTTGTAATGTATCGGGTGTAAATACATCTAATTTTTTCAGTACTTCCATAGTAAATTCCAGAGGTGCTACCCCTGATGCAGTAATCAAATTCTCACCTGATACCGCAGGTCCCATCTCATGAAATTTTTCTCCTTTATAATTAGGACAGACCATTTTAATATACTCTAAGTCATTGCTTGTGTGTTTTCTAGAATCTAAGTATCCCATATTCGCAAGAGCCTCAGTTGCACCACAAATTGCAGCAACAATAGTACCAAGCTTTAAAGCTTCGCCAATTCTTCTTAAGATAGGTTGATGAATATCTTCTCTCCAAGTAGTCCCTCCAGGTAAGACTAAAAGATCTTTACTCTCAAGCGTACATTCATCAAGAGAAATATCTGGTTGTATGCACAGTCCTCCCATTGTAGTAATCATTTCTTTATTAGCTCCTACTGTAACTACTCTTAATGGGGCTAAATCTTTTTTGAAATATCTTCCAGAGTTTAATTCAGCAATCAAATACCCATATTCCCAGTCTGACATTGTATTAAATACATAAAGATACACTTTTTTTGTTTGCATTCAATAACGCTCCAATCTCAATTAATATAGCCTATTATAATATAACTTCACTGACAGATAACGTCAGGGAAGTTATCATACTTGATGGAATTTTATTAATTCCGACAGAACTTCAATAAGTCTTTTCTTTAGACTTATTGGCTCAATAACTTGAATAGATTTACCATACGGTAAAAGTAAATAAGGTACATATGTATGTATAATATCCTTTTCAAGAAGAAATACTGCTTGATTTGAAGTACGTTCTTGTAAATAATGTCCTAAAAACCAATGTTGGCAAATATCTCCCAACGCCCCTGTATTCCCATTAATAACTAAAGAAGTAATCCCTTCCTTATCTTCTATAGTTGGAAGGAGGTTTTTCATAAAAAAGTCACGTGCTGAAAAATTTTCTGGCCGGTTAAACTTATTTTCGGTTAGCATTAGACTTTCAATTCGATCTACTCTAAAACTACGGATATCATTCCTAAGATGACAAAATCCAATCACATACCACTTATTATTCCAATAGATAATTCTATACGGATCGACCAATCTATAATTTAATTGCTTTTCGCCACTTTTATGGTAAAGAATTTTTACTGAGTACCCGTCAGCTACGGCCTGCTCCAACTCCTTCAAAAAAGGTTCCATAGAGAGTGAACTTAATCGACTTATTACTTCAAGACTAGTTAAATGTTGATTTATCTTTGTTTCCTGCTCTTGATTTGAGTATTTACTTAGTTTTGAAATGGCCCTATTTAGTGCTTCACCTCCATAATATCCGGCTTCTTCTGCAAAAACAGCAGCGTGAAATAGTGAAGTTTGCTCCTCAAAATCAAAAAAAAGAGGAGCTTCAATAAAATTATTTAATAAAGTATATCCACCGTTATGTCCTGTGTCTGAAATTATAGGTACACCACTTGTTGAAAGTGTATCAATATAACGATAAACAGTCCTTATATTCATCTCTAACTTTTCTGCAATTTGTTTTGCAGTAATTTTTTCACCTGAACTAAGCATCCATAGAATTGCTAACATATTGTCAATTTTAGGCATATAAATCCACCTCTATTTGGAATTTACTATCTATCATATAAGTTTATTTTACTTAATTAGTAATAAATAAATTTTACAGTATTTATCATTAGAATTTAACTTATTTCCATGAATTAGACTATTCTGTCTTGTTAATTTAAGTATAATTCTTCATAATCTAATTCTATTTTTGGGCATAACTCATCAACTGTGTTATTCAACAATCTGGCCCGATTGTTGAACAACAAGTTAAATAACACTATTCAACTAAACTGCTCCGTTAGCTTAATAAGAAATGTATTCCCTTTTGCTATGTAGATATTGACCATACTCCCATTTTCACGATATTCCGTATCAATATATGCAAATATCAAATTAACGAAAACTTTAACTAGACCTTTTTCATATAGAGTACTACTTTCTGGAGCCCACATTACTTTCTATTCTGTAAAGGAAGATTTACTGTCGTTTTAACAACCATCTCTTAATACTTTTTTATTTTTTTTAGAATTATATAAAGAATGCCGTTTAAAAAAAGTAAAAATATACATTGCACAAATGTGATGTACAAGATCATTAAAAAATCTGCGTGTAACACCAAGGTTTCGCCAGGAGGCTTTTCTTTAGACGGGTCTATAATTAGAACAAATGAAACAATAACGGATAAAAAGTAAGCAATATAAGCCCAAAGCATATGCTCATAAAATTCAAGTTTGAATTTACTAAACCAAAGAACACTATTGATAACTACAATAATTAAAGGAAAAATTATAAATTTAAAAAGTGCTATATCAATTATGTTAAATAACATCGAATCATAAAGGATTGGAGCTACACAAACAATAATAATATTTGTAATAGCTACGATGATCGAATTTTTGTGTTTATACATTTTTTCACACCTTTTACTTTTTTATCTTCCTCACTACTTAAACGAAATAAAATAATAAAGGTTTTCTTTCTTATTTTGATTGTTATAATCCTCTAATATACAAGATTAGGGTCCTCTTTTTAATACCGATTTGGTGCTACCCCTAATAAGATTACAACCAAATTTTTGCTAGTTGAGATACTCCTTTTATGATCTCTTCTTCACTTAAATTACCCAATCCAAGTAAAATATGTGGATATTGTGGTTTATATTTCGAGAAAGTTTGTGAGCAAGGATTAACTGCTATTCCGTGTTCATATGCCCTTTCAATTAACATTTTTTCACTCATTTTTGTTTTAACTTCAATAATAACGTAAATTCCTGAGCTACTACCTTTTATTTCAACATAATTTTTAAAGTGTTTTAGTAATTCCCTATTCAATAGATTCATTTTACGTTTATACAAAGCTTTCATCTTCCTTAAATGTGAGTACCAATATCCTTCATTCATAAAGGTCGCCAATGTTCTCTGATGAATAGATGAGGATGTTTGCTCGAGCAAAGGAAGGATCTTTTTATATTCACTTACTAGCCTCTTTGGCAAAACCATATAACTAACACGGATAGAAGGTAGCAATGCTTTTGAAAAAGTTCCTAAATAAACCACCCTATCATTAGAATCTAAGCTTTGAAGAGACGGTATAGGTTGATGGATGTAACGAAATTCACTATCGTAATCATCCTCAATAATATATCCTTCCACCCTTTTTGCCCATTGAATTAACTTTAATCTTTCATTGACGGGGATAGTTACTCCATATGGAAAGTGGTGAGTAGGAGTGACATATAAAAGTCTAGAAGGTGACTGTAAAAGGCGATCGACTTGAATGCCTTGTTCTGTTACCGGGATTGGATCAATGATAAATGATTGAAGCGCAAATAGTTCCCTTGCCACATTATATCCAGGGTCTTCAACTGCCAGATATTGATAGTCCTGCTTTAGCAAAAGCGTCAAAAGTAATAATAAGTGTTGTGTACTACTGCCAATAATAATTTGTTCAGCAGAAGTATTAACCCCTCTTGATTGGAACAAGTAATCTACTAGTGCCTTTCTTAATTGAATATCGCCTTGTTTTTCTCCGTATGAAAACATGCTAGAGTCTTTAATGACTTTGTTTGTAAGCATTCTCCATGTTTTCAAAGGGAAGTTCTCTTGATCCACTGTCCCGATTTTAAAGTCAATCGTTTTTATGTCAGTTTGATTCTTTTCATGATGCTGTTCTTTAATGGGTTCATAATTAAGCGTCTCATCCGATACATTTGCATCTACAAAAAACCCCTTTTTGTTCTCACTTCGAATATACCCTTCCGATTGCAATTGTTCATAAGCTAGCTGAGTTGTGTTTCTGCTGACCTCTAGTTGGAGAGCAAGTTGCCTAATCGATGGCAACTTTGTATTCCACTCTAATTTACCAGATAAAATCTGAGTTCGTATGTATTGATAAACTTGTTGGTACATAGGCGTGTTACTTTCTCGATTGATATTAAATATTAGTTCATTCATCATTGAAATACCTCATCTGTCATTTGTGTTTATTGTAAACTGTACCTTTCAGAAATGACAGTATAAATGAATAATGAATTTAGAAAAAATTTTGATTTGGAAGGTAATATTTATGTACATATCTTGTTTGATTGTAAGGGGACTCAACTTTATAGCAGTACAAATTCAAGGAACCTGCACTAGGAATTTAATTGTTGTAGGAGGTGGAAATATTGGATAAACCCCGATTATGGACAAGGGATTTTATCAGTATTGCCATTACTAATTTTCTCGTGTTTACAACATTCTTTTATTTATTGGTCACACTACCGATATATGCTTTACAAGAATTGCATGGTGCCGCAACTGAAGTAGGACTTATTACTACAGTTTTTTTGATTGCATCCATCCTAACACGCCCATTTGCAGGTAAATGGATCGAAAAGGCAGGAAAGTATATTGTTTTTATAAGCTCCCTCATTGTTCTTTTCGTTGCTTCAACTTTGTATTTTATACCGCAATCTTTGATGGGCTTACTAATGCTACGCTTTTTTCATGGAATTGGCTTTGGAATGGCCACTACGGTCACTGGCGCAATTGTGGCCGATCTCATACCGGAATCCCGCAAAGGAGAAGGAATGGGGTACTATGGATTAACGCTTAATCTTGCTATGGCTATTGGTCCCTTTTTAGGTTTGACTGTTATGCAACAAACAGCGCCAAATGCAATGTTTATCATTAATGCATGCTTTGCTCTCTTTGCACTCGTTGCAGGATTGTTTGTTAAATTACCTAAGAAAGTTATTATGTCAGAACAGGAAATTGAACGAAAAACAAGTATGAAAATTGGAGATTATTTGGAAACTTCCGCCATTCCTGTATCATTGGTTTCAGCTTTCTTTGGATTGATTTATTCGGGAATTATTTCCTTCGTATCCTTATATGCTAAAGAGCAAAGTTTAGTGGAAGCTGCTGGTTATTTCTTTGTTGTGTACGCAGTGGTCCTTTTAATTTCACGTCCTTTTACTGGAAAATGGTTTGATTTATTTGGGGCAAATATGATCATTTATCCTGCTATTTTATGCTTTGCAGTCGGTACGTTCTTACTGAGTATTTCGAATACGCCTTTGTTATTTCTAGCATCAGCAGCCCTTATTGGTGTTGGATGGGGAACTGTGTTTCCCAGCTTTCAAACCATTGCCATTCAAGTAGCACCCCCTAAAAAGAGGGCCTTGGCTACGGCTACATTCCTTTCTATCTATGATTTTGGGTTCGGCATTGGATCATTTATCTTTGGTATTGCCGCAGCTAAAATTGATTATGGATCAATTTATTTTTATTGTTCATTCCTTATATTAATCGGAATTGGTGTTTATTATTTATTGCATGGTAGACTATCTTCACATTCTATTGTGAAAAAGGTAAAGAAAGAGATTGCTAAGGGTATTTTTGGCCAAACGCAATGATTCGTGAATATGTTGCGTTTGTTGTTATGCATAAAAAATATGTTCATTTTCACGATATTGCCAAGTAAATTCGATTCTTTATTGCAAGTTTAGGATGACATTTTGTGTAAACGTATGTCATCCTAAATTTGATGAATCTACTGAAAATGCACTTTTGAAAAGAATAAAAACGCCACTTCAACTTAAACCTTGAAGTGGCGTTTTGAGTACTCTTCTTTTTATCCAATGTTCGATCGCACACTTCCATATCTGCTAAATTCGGATTCAACATGACATAATTGCAAATCACGATTCCACTCACAACAAAAAAATAATCTATGTCTGTGTGATTCATCAAAATGAATACACTCTCCTCATTAAGCTTCCATAATCTCACTATCAGCATCTCCTTTATGAACTTGTTAAAATACTTCTTCTAGTAAATATATAGATTTTCACCAATAAATATTGGTACTTTTTAAAAAATATGTAGATACTAAGATGTGACTAAAGGTAGAATTATAAATGATAGATTATGACTATATTAAAGATTAAATGGAGGTTTATCAGGATGTTGAGAAATTTGTCGATCCTCTTACTGGTATGTTTATTAGCAGGATGTTCGAGTAATGAGGTAGTTTCTAAGAAAAACGAAGAGGCTTCTGAGAAGCGAACAGCAGAGCAAGCTCTCCCTCAATCGAAAGAAGAATGGCAGAGTACGGTAAATACAAGTGCATGGTATGAGCAAACGAAATCTAAATTCCCTGTAGCGGCTGAACAATTTGTCGATTTTGATGGAGATAAAATCCCTGAATATATTTTTGGTTATAGTGACCAAACCCATTATGGTTACATTGTAGGGAAATATAATAGAACAAATAAAACTTGGGAGAACTGGAGTGATCTACACTATGAATATCCAATTTATAACGAGATTGCATTCCATGGAGTACTAAATGGACCAGACGATAAAGAAATACTCATTGCGAGTGACTTTCAACCAGGAGTCAAAACGATTGGACATGAAGTAAACCTTATTAAGGCTTCTGATGATAATTCTCGTGTCATTTTGGGCTTCAAAGCATATGCAGGAAAAAGGGAGGATATAACTATAAATCCTACTACAAATTCCTTTCATTTAGTTGGGACAGAATTAAATCAAACCTATTTACTAAAAGACGATCATCTATTAGCAAATAATGAAAAAATATTGCTCGAAACAGGACTTCCATTAATACATAATGAAGCATTTATGAAAGCATTAAATAATAGTTTCACAAAAACAGGGATTTCCTTTATGGACACTATTGGTGATGGCGTTCAAAAGAATAAGGCAATAGCGAAAGAAGAATATGTTGAAGGTGTTTTATGCAAATCGTATGAAGATTACTCAATTTGCACTACATTTTACGATGGAAACATAAACGACGCACCAATTACACATGTTCTTTTATTTAACTTTAAACAAGTAACGGCAAAAGATATTTCAAAAGCTATAAATCAAAAAGTGACAATAGAAGCAAATGATTTCACGGATACCATTGGCCAAATACTATTTTTCGCAACATTTACTGTTGATGATGTAGTATTCCATGCTGAATTCGATGGATATACTGAAAAGGCACTTTTGAAAAGAATAAGTATTCAAAACCCTAAAGAGCACTACGAATTTTAGTAGAATTAAAAAGAACTTAACAAAACTAAAACGCCACTTCAACTTAAACCTTGAAGTGGCGTTTTGAGTACTCTTTTTTAACTTACCATATCTTCTCCACCCATTCAGGATGGTCTATAAATGGATTTCGATTGCCTTGGATTTCGTAAATTTTTTCATTTCTTTGTTTTTCATATTCATCTACAGGATCTTGCTTATGCCATTGTAAAAGAACTGAGAGTTTACCGTGATAAGGAGCTGTTCCATTATTAACTTTGTCGTTTAATTCAAGATCTACCTTATCTCCAGCTTCATAACGAGTGGCCATATATAATAGAATACGAGCTACATCACCTTTTACGCGATTAGGTGGTTCGAATGAATCTGAATCTTTCAAGCATCCATTACAGCCAGCCACTGGACTGCCGCCATTGTCAAAGTCTAAATTTCCTCTTGAGCTATTAACTTGTACATCGGTTGGTCGTAAATGATGGATATCTGTTCCTGGTCCTTTAGTTGTCCCAAAGTTACCGTGTGATTTTGCCCACGTATGCTCTCGGTTCCAGTTTCCTACATTGCCACCACTGTTTGTTTTTGGACTAGATTTCCCAGAGTAAAATAAAATGACATTACTCTGATTACTAGGATCTTCATCCGTATACTTTAATGCATCCCAAACCTCATCATAAGAAAGAACCTTTTGTTCAGAAATGATATCATGAAGAGCCGTTTTCAGTGCCTGGCCTTCCTTGTTATAGGCACCTGTATAATAGTCATTAGCAATGACTGTTACGCTGAAACTTGTAGTGACACTTTTCTTTCCATCAAATGCTGTAACGCCAACAATATGACTACCCTCTTCTAAATTGAGTGTTAATACCTTTCCATTTATAGTGCCTTTTGTGGCAGTAAATGAAAGTTCATCGCCATCAGGATCGGAAAAATGATTTGTTAAATCAATTTTAATTTCCTCTCCAATAGCTACAGTTTTGTTGGTAATAGGCTCTTTAATGATTGGTTGATTGTTTTCAGCAGGCAAAGAAGGATTTACAATGGGTTTCCCCTTCGAATTTGTAAATTTAATTTGCTCAGGAGCTGCACCCTTTTTATAAATTATCGATTGTATATCTAAATTTTCAGCGCCTCTAATTTCACTGACATATTGACCTTCAATTGTGAGTGTTTTCACGCTATTGCCTTTAAGGTCGATAATCATCCCTGCTTTCACAGGACTAAGGATAACATCAGTCGTCTTAAAGCCTTCTCCATGTAGTTCTGCATAGCCACCTTTAAGGAACACACCTTTTGGAATTTCCGATTGAGCATCTAAATGAAGTGCTATACTAGGTTTATTGATTGTTAATTTGTTCTTTTTGAAGTTCTTATAGTCATATACTATTTCTGGTTTAATCGGTTCAACATTTGAATTGTTATTAACATCAATTTGAACCATTACTGGATCATGGTCACTTGCACGACCGGCCATGTCCGTAAAATCAGCATTAATATGAAGAATATCCACATCTGTTTTCTCTGCCAGATTGTTTGACACTAGAATATGGTCTAATACTTGTGAATTCCCCTGATATACATATGTGTAACGATCAGAAGCCTCTACTTTATTAATCATATTCGTCATCAATTGACCTTCATGGATTTTAAGTGCATCCGCAAATTGATAATCATTAAAATCACCTAAAGAAACAATGTTTGCATCTGGATTTTTTGATTTAACGTCTCCAACAAAATTAGAAACAATATTAGCGATTTTTTTACGCTGTACTTCACTTCCGTACTGTGGAGGCTGAATCGAACCAAATAAGGGAGTATCTCCACTTTTAGAATTCCAATGATTTGCGATCACAATTACATCTTCATCTTGGAATTCAAATTGTGCCGCTAAAGGTTTGCGACTACTATTAAACGCTTCATTTGCTGGATCAATACGCCCAGGGTTCACTGTTAATTTCCCGTCTTTATAGCCAACAGCTGTTGTAGCATCCCCTGCCGGAATACCTTCCTTTAACTTCACTCGCTCTGGATTATAAAGGAAGCCAACTCGAATATTCGCATCTGGTGCTCCACCATCTTGATTGTTAATTGGATCGATATTAACATACTGATACTCGACACCACCTACACCTTTAATAGCGTCAATTAATCTTTGATAACTTTGATCCGCTTTTGAATCTCCTGCAGATGGCCCGTTATTATCTTGCACCTCTGTTACACCAACAATATCAGGACTGCCCATATCAATACCAATGGCTCTTGCTAATTTTTTCGCTTTATCATCAGTAGTAGAAGTTTTGTTATTAGAGAAGTTCTCCAAATTATATGAGGCAATTGTTAACTTATCTTCTGCCTTTACTATTTTTGTTGTCTCAGGTGATGTATTTCCTTTTTCATGAGCTGCCTTCATCTCATCTAAAGAAGCATAGATTTTAAAGTTTTGATAGGAATAGCCTACGATTCCCGTAATTGGCCCTTTAAATTTATCACCTGTAGCCACTTCAAAATCACGTGCAGCCCCATTCGGTTCAAGTCGGAATTGAACTCTGTTTGGATTTTCATTTTCTTTCTCATGCAATACCCCACCGTGAATTGTGTTTGTTGGTTCACCCTCAAGTACTGTTACTAAATCTCCATGCTCCTGTGGTGCTACCGCTTTCACGTTTCCAACTTCTACTCTCATGCCTTCGATACTTTCCCAAAAATCAATAGCGTCGATTGTTGGATTAAAAATTTCAAGCTGATCACTGTCGATCTTACTAAAAGACATTTTTAACTTATCGATTCCAATTGCTTTTGGTAAGGCTACACTACTTTTAATGACTTCTACTTTTCCGTCTTGATCGTCACGCACATTAATTTGTGTTGTTTTTAAATCTGTTTGCTGCCTGTCATCATAGCCATCGTATGCATATTCGCTTACTTTACCTTTAACAGATACTAAATCCCCTACCTTTATTGGCCATGGTTTTTTTCCGCTGTACAGAAAAATACCTTCAGAAGTATTCGGATCATGATCAGCCAATTCATCTGGCGTTTGAATCGTATAGTACCAATTATTATTTAACGTGAATGAATACGTTACGATTCCTTCAATTCCTTCAACTGTTTTACCATCAAATGTTGTAGCGTGCCCAGCACCTTGAATATCATGAATTTGTAATTTATCTGCAATGCTATAATCAAATGTAGTTATATTACTAAATGAGCCATCTTTAGCTTTAACGATTGTTTTTAATGTAGTATTTTTGCTAATCTCAATTGGTGTCTCATATTTAAGACTTTTATCAGTTGGCTTCGTACCATCTAATGTGTAATAAATTTCTGCATCTGCTGTCGGTGTTGTTAAAGTCACTGTTGTTTTGCCAACAAACGTCCCACTTCCAGGTGATGCGCTAGCAGGCATTAGTGCTTTACTATCCACGACGATATCTGCATTTGATCGAGGAATCACCTGATAATCTTTATCGAACTGTTGAACAATACCAGTAATAGATTCATAGTTTGTACCGACAGTTAAGCCAAGCGAATTTGTTTCATCTCGTACGAGGAAATTCGTTCCGTCATTTGCAGTAAAGTTTGCCCACCCTGCACCTTGTTGAACATCTGTTAGCGTAACATTTTTCACTGTTACTAGCTGCGATTCACTATCTTCATTTATTTGAGCACCTGCTACTACCTTTGGAGTAGGTACACCTGCATTTTCAACTTTTTCAACGATTGTAGCACCATCTAATTGTAGTAAACCACGATAGTCTGCTAACTTACCTTTTAACGTAACTTCATCCCCGACAGACATAGCTAGACTAATGGGTCTTACCGCAATACCACCTGTCTCATCTTGAACTGAAAACGTATTTTTCAAGCCCGCTGCAACTCTACCTTTGATCGTTACCGTTTCACCTACACCTTTATTCCGAGCATCTCCAATTGAGAGAATTGCCGGTACTTCGGGGTCAACAGGACCACCTGAATTGCCATCCATTACGTGTTGGCCTAAATTGGAGAAATTATCTACCGGGAATGAATCCCATTCCGATGCTGCATTAAAAGGATCATTAATAGTTGTATCACCCGTCAAAACTGAACTTTTCCTTACTAAAGTTACATCTTTAGCAAAATCCGCTGAAGAACCAACTTGTCCAATAGAATCGACTATGTCACTAGATTTCCTTAATACGACTGGATCATTTCCATTGAAATTAATAACCGTTGTATTTTCTAGATTCCCTTTTGCTTTAATGTTTGGATCTGCATCTTTATGATATAAAACATACGTAGCACCGTTTTCTAGAGTACCTGTCAAACTTACTTTATTCTTCGCGCTAGCTTCTCCGTTCGTATGAAGCTCTAGCGTATAATTACTTAAATCAACCGCGGCGCCTGTACCATTATAAATTTCAATTGCTTTATTGAAGGAAGTTCCTTCAATATACTCTGAAATGATTAAATCCTTTGCAAGTGATTCAGCATTTACAGTGATTGGTGCTAAAGGTGCGGCAATACTTGCGACTAAAGTTGTTGCTAAAAAGGCGTTTAATGGTTTCTTCCAATTCTTCTTTGACATCAAGTCAATTCTCCTTTCAGTTTTAAGAATGATCGTTTTTTTGCAAAAGATACTTTCGCTTTGGGCCTATACCGTACAGACGACATTTATCGCATACGATATGTCGTAAATGGTCGAACTATTCGGAACATATTTCCCCATTACATATATATGTAAACATATTATTATTAATTCACTATTTTTATAGTATTTATATTATGTAAATGAATTGTAATAATAGAAAACACAACTATTACAGGGAATTTAACAATTTATAACATAATTTTAACATACAAATTAAAATTAACACTTACCTAATTTGCTTAATTATAAAAAACGGGCTAATTGATTTACGCCAAAAGAAATAGCCTCTTAACAAGTTATTTGTCAAGAGACTATTTTCTATCTTCCTACTACTTTTAATCTAGCAACACCATTTCGTGGAGGCTACCTTTTGGCCCAAGCGGTTCATCAGATGCCCCCAGGAAGCTTTGCTCTGTGCGAAAGCGTAGCGACAGCAACAACAAATGTTTTCTGTAGCGAAAGCAAAGCGGCAGCTACAAAGCGCCCAGTCGGAACGGAAATTAAACTCCACGCTTTGTCGAAAAGCGAAACATTACTGCAGATGACACCTTATCACAACAAAAAAGAGCAGATGAAAGTATATTCATCTGCCCTTCTATTTATTTCTGTCTCTTTTTATAAATGATCGTAACGACAACAAGTAAAAGTAAAATCGCTTGTCCAATCATTGTTTCTACTGTTGGATAGAAACCAATGATGTTGACAACTGGCAAGCCATCTACAATAGTTGTTGAAACTGAATCCCTCAGCTGCAATGTATGCAGACTGACACCAATAATTTTAAATGCCAATACGTAGATTAACACCGTTGCCACAGCGAAAAATTTATGAACTGGAATTTTCCCACTTGCTTTAAATAATACAAATGCAAAAATAGCTAATATCACAAGTGCTACTACGATACCTAGCACAAACTGAGATGTCTCCATTTTAGGTGCAATTCCTGCGTAAAAGACAAGTGTTTCTGCCCCTTCACGGAAAACGGATAGGAAGCTAATTGCTGCCATCGTAAACACCGAGCCCGATGAGATAGCATTACCCATTCGTTTGGAAATATAGCGATTCCAGCTTGTCACACTCGATTTACTATGGAGCCAAATACCTACTCCAATCATCATTGCAGCGGCTAGTAAACCAATATAACCTTCCATGAGCTCTCGACTTGTATCAACTGTCGCTGATTGGAAAATCGTCGACATTAAAATAGCCGCTACCGCTGATAGTAAGATCCCTACGAATGCACCGATATATATCCATTTGCGCATTGTTTTTTGTCCAGATTTCTCTAAGAACGATACTAATGCCATAATAATAAGCAGTGCCTCTAAACCTTCTCGCAGTAAGATTAATGCAGCATCCCACAGCGTATAATCTGAGTCACCATGAATCAGCTCAATTTCAGTGCGGAAATTATCCAGCTTACTTTTTATTGCTTTAACATCGACGTTAGACTTCAATAAGTCACTAACGATGATTGGCATATCACTTTCAATTTTTGTATACAGGCTGCCATTACGTGTTGAAACATCTATTTCTACACTTGGCCATATTTTAATGAACTCTCGAATTTTATCAGAGGCAGCCTTGTAGTCACCTGCATCGATAAAATCATTCGCTTCATCAATATAAGCAATCAATGTTGTTAGAGAATACTCTCCTTCTACAACTTTCGCCGTATCATTACCTGCTACAAAATCTTCAATTGTTTGTTTTAATTCTGCATATTGTGAGTGCATTAATGCTACATCTGGCTCTTCAGAAGCAAGTGTGATCCGTATAAATGCCATCTGTGTTTCAATCTGCCCGTACATAGCAATACTTTGCTCTCGTACAGGACGTTCGATTTTTTTCCATTTAGCATTAAAATCCTTATACGCTGCGTCGATTGTAGTTAAATCACCACTTGCTAAGGCATCTTCAAATGCTTTCATGATTGGTTTAAATTTCATGCCGAATTCTGCTCGCTGCGCCGATTCATCTACAGGATTCTCAAGCTTTTCTAATGCACGTAAGGAATTAGACAATTGAGACAGTGCCTTTAAACGTTCATCCTTAGCTGTAGCCTCAACTGCTTGCACAAGAATATTATCAACTTTTTCTTTTGCTTCCTTTTGCTCAGATGTGACCGACGCCCAGTCTGTAGAAAACTGTTCAAGGGCTTGCTCAGCTTCAGATTCCTTATCCTGCTTCGTATTCATTAGCGCATCACTAATAGAAATGTATAAGTGACTATAAGATTGCGCTGCCTGTACTGGTACAGCAAGTGCCACAAACAGGCAAAGTACTAAGCTACAGCGTGTTAAAAAGTGCTTCACCTATATAACTCCCCTTTTGTACACCAGGGAAGCAAGCGAACACTGCGCTGCCTCGATGTGTAGTATACTCATTCATTTTATCCAAACGTCCTAAGCTATTTTGAACTGTTATAAATTGGGCTGGGTCTTTTTGAAAAGAAACAAACATGAGTCCCGCATCATGCGCACCTGTATTCGTCATAACACCTGATGCATAAGAGTAAGAGCGACGTAAAATACGTGCACCTGATTTACGTGCCAAATGCACATGTGACGTATCTGGCATAATATACTTACCGTTGCTATCCTTCGCCTCTACATCGAAATCATCGAACTCTTTCTTTTTACCAAAAGGTGCACCGCTATCGCGATAACGACCAAATGTTGCCTCCTGATCTTTCAAAGATGTGCGATCCCATGTTTCAAGATGCATTTGAACTTTACGTGCGACTAAATAAGAGCCGCCTTTTAACCAGCCTTTATCGACCCATACAACTTTATTTAAATCTTTGTCATCGGCAGTCGATGGATTTCCAGTGCCATCTTTGAATGCAAATAAATTTCTCGGTGTTCCTCCACCAGCTGGGAATGAGTTAAAGCCTGCTTGAGACCATTTAATTTCTACCTTACCAGATGCTGCACGAACTAAGTTACGTACTGCGTGGAATGCCACCTGTGGGTCATCCGCACATGCCTGAATACAAAGGTCTCCACCTGTAAGTTCTTTTTGAAGCTGATCTTTTGGGAAATGTGGTAAATCATTTAATTCTGCTGGCTTCAAATGTTGGATACCAAGCTTATCAAACAAAGATGGGCCGACACCTATTGTGATTGATAAATTAGAAGCGTCTAAACCTTCTGCTTCACCTGTATCTCCTGTAGGTACTCTAGTATTTGTTGTTAAATCTACCATTAATTCACCATTCATTAAACGTACAACAAGAGGTGTCCATTTTTTGAACAACTCTTGTAGGTCTTTCTTTGATGTAAATAAAACATCTAAAGAAGCAAAATAAATATTTGTCTGAACTGGTGTAATAATGCCAGATTGATGTTTTCCATAAAAATCAATTTTATTACGTGCAGTCGTGCTATCCGCAACAGGCTCGAACACATCGTAGCCCATTACTTTCATAACACCGCCTAAGCCAGAAGCACCGATAGCTATACCAGCTGCTCCGATACCTGTTAGCTTTAACATGTCACGTCTTGATATTTTTTTATTCATCCATTTTTCATCATTTGACGCTGTCATTTATTATCACTCCATAAATTACTTTAAAATATTACTCCAAAATAATACCCATTTGACTTAATGGTTCTCCAAGTTGATTAACTGCTGCTGCAAGTGCTTTTGTGTCTTCTTCAGTTAATTTTTCGTAAGAAACATATCCGCCATCAGCAGTCGCATGCTTTGCCAATAAATCATCTACTGCTTTGAATTTTTCATCTAATGTTGCTACTAAGTCTTTGTCTTTCGCTTCTAATTTTGAACGTAGGATTTCAAAGATTTTTTCTGCACCTTCAATGTTTGCTTTGAAGTCATAAAGGTCTGTATGAGAATAGATTTCTTCTTCACCAGTGATTTTAGATGTTGATACTTCATTTAATAAGTCAACCGCACCTGTAATCATTAAATCTGGTGTTACTTCTACAGTTTGAACTAATGCATGTAATTCTTTTGCGTCTGCTAGTAATTGATCTGCAATTGCCTCGTAGCCTGCAGTTTTATTTTCTACCCAAAGCGCATGTTCCAGCTTATGATAGCCTGACCATTCTTCTTCGCCCTTGCCTTCTTCTTGGATATCAGCTAAACGACCGTCAATACGTGGATCCAGGTCACCAAAGCTCTCTGCGATTGGCTCCGAACGCTCAAAATACATACGTGCCGGTGCATAGGCTGCTTTTGCTTTTTCAATGTCACCAGATTTAAATGCATTGACAAATTTTTCTGTTTCTATTAAAAATTGATCCATTTGCTCTAATGCAAATGTTTGATAGGCTGTTAGTTCAGTAGATAAATCAACCTTTGTAGCTTTTTCTGCTTGCTCTGTTTCAGGCTTATCTTCTTTTTTAGCTTCATCTGTATTACCACAGCCCGTCATAAGAATGCCCCCTGCGACTAATACTGACAATAATGATGTTTTTTTCATGCTAAGTACCTACTTCCGAAATAGTTTATATTGAGAATGATAATGATTATCAACTATAATTGCAAGAAGTATTTTCATTTAAAGAAAAAAACGACATTTTATAGTTAATCTAATTAGATAACTAGAAAAATATCGTTTTTTACACAATATAATTATTTTAAACTATAAGATTTTCGCTTGTTTTATATTTTCATATTTTCCATATAAGAAATAATAAAGGATAATTGACACTAAAATAACAAATACCATCGCAAAGAAAATGGCACTGTACCCCGACGTCGGAACGAAGAATCCTAAGAAATAAGGACCAACACCTAAACCTAAATCATATAAAATAAAATATGTCGATGTCGCAAGTCCTAAACGCTCATTTGGTGTAACTTTAATAGCTATTGCTTGCGCTACTGAATTGAAATTACCATAACCAATCCCTATGCACGCTGCGGCTAATAAAAATACAACACTACTTGTCGCCGAACTAAAGGCATACATTCCGATTGCAAAAATAACTAAACAAGGGTAGATAACAATGTTCGCACCTCTAGTGTCTAGTAATTTCCCAGTAAAAGGACGTGTCGCTAAAATAACAATTGCATATATAATAAAGAAATAACTTCCCGCTGTTACCAAATCAAGCTCTTTTGCATAAAACGTCATAAATGACATAACCCCTGAGTAGGCAAAGCCAATAACAAGCGCCACAAGAGCAATTGGTACAGCACGCATTTCGATAAAATTAGTGAGCTTAAAGCCTGTTTTCTCCGCCATCTCTTTGGCCTTTTTCGGTGCATCTGGAACGGTTACGATAAAATACATCAAAAAGCATGCAATAGCTAATACGGAATCGACAGCAAAAATCATCCGATAATCTTCAAACAACTGCGTTAGAAGAATACCTACAAACGGTCCGATAGCAGTAGCTAAAATAGCACTTAAGCTGTAATAACCAATACCTTCTCCTCGACGATCAGACGGTAAAATTTGTGCAATAATTGTTCCTGTCGCCGTACTAGCCATCCCAAGTGCAATCCCCTGTACTAAACGATTGAGCATTAAAAGCGGCAAATTTGTCGCGATAAAATAAGACATCGTTGATAGCATAAACAATAATAATCCACAAAATAATGTTTTTTTGCTACCCCAATCCCCAATAATACGTCCTGTCCCAAGACGACCAAATAAAGTACCAATAATAAAAATACTCGATACAAGCCCTGCCGTACTAGTCGAAGCTCCAAAATGCTCAACCGCATAGCCTGCAATCGTTACCATCAATAAAAAAAATATTAATGTAATGGTAAAATTAATAAGTGAGACGATTAAAAAGTCCTTCGTCCAAAGTTTATGTCTAGTTGCTTCCACTTTTTTCTCTCCTACCGATTGATGTTTGCACAAATGTTCGCTATCACTTGTGTCGCAATTTCAATATCCCGCTCTGATACCCCTGCGAGTGCCTGTTCCATAGTTGGTTTTAAATGCGCTTGAATTTCTTGCACAATCTCTTCACCATTAGCCGTTAATTGTACAAGCTTTTCGCGCTTATCCCTACCCGCTACCGTTTCCACGTAGCCAAGCTCCACAAGCTTTTGTACAAGCCTTGTCACACTCGGCTTTTCAATAAACATGAAATTCGCAATATCAACAAATGAATGTGGCCCTTTATCCTTCAATAACCGAAGAAGAGCCCATTGAGAGCTATACAGCTGATATTTCCCTAACTGCTCATTCACTAGATTGATAAACGGTCTGTACATTAAGCGGTACTGATTAAAAAATTCTTGTTCGATCGTCAAAAATACCACTCCTTTTTAATTAGTTAGCCTAACTAACTATATACCCTGAGTTTTTATTTGTCTAGTAGGAATTAGCGAGAAATTTGGCATTTTGAACGGTCTATCTGTCGTGGTCGGCTTCCTATCCACGATTTTGAGCGGGCTATCCATCTTTCTCGGATTCCTATCCACGATTTTGAGCGCTCTATCCATCTTTCTCAGCTTCCTATCCACGATTTTGAGCGCTCTATCCATCTTTCTTGGATTCCTATCCACGTCTTTGACCGAGCTATCCATCTTTAATCCAATATTTCCTATGTTTTTTTATTCCTTCCGCTTTCAAAGGTAATTTCTGCAATAGCCTATACGCTAGATTTGGTGAATCTATTGCGAAAAATTCACAAAAGCTTTTATTTGTTAACGAATTGCCCACTAACAACTTGTAATCTTCAAGCGTTCTGAAAATAGCCTCCTGATCGATTAATCCGCATCGTTGACAAGTCCATTTGTTATTGTAATAACTCATTCGCTGTCCATTTAAACAACGTACACATAAAACGCCTTTTACAATATCTCGAAAAGGAATGGTTATTTCTCTTTTAATGGGCATATGCCTGGACAATAATTTCGTAGCAAAAAGAAAGAGCTCATCTGCATCTAGCATCACCTCTTTATTCTGTTCAAGCCATTTCCTTACATGATAACGTAATCCTGAAACGTGAAAAATTGGTTGTCCTTTTAAACTTTCTGATAAAATAGCATTTTTCGTTGCCAAAACGACTGCATAATGAACAGGAACCTCAACTTTGTACTGCTGTAACAACCTCTTTATCCACTCAGCATGTCGTCTAACTTGATGAAAAGGATCAATCATTCCCTCAACAACACCTTGAGCAGTAGTTCTTGTAAATTGAGTAAAAGACTCATCGAATTCAAGAAAGCCTGTTATATTTTTTATTTCTAGTATTAATATAAAATGGGGGCATAATAATATAGAGTCTATTTGATGTGTATTCCCGAAGTGATTAAGTATTTGTAAATCATGAAGGAAATAATGTGGGTTGGGCAAATTAATTTCAAGCCATTCTGCATCTACTCGCTTTTCTCCAGCAAAGCCAGCCTGTATACGCATTAACTTATCATAATAATTCATGTAGTCTACATGTGTACTAGGCAACCTTCGTATCAATGCTTCTAGAATTCTATGCATTTGTGATTGCTGTCGTGCTAATAAAATCATTGTCTCATCCCTCCTGTATTTATTATATTAATAATTACCGTTATAAAAAGAGGTTCCAAAAAACTTGAAATACTAATTGTACAAAATAAATTTTCAGTCAATTTTTTTAGATAAAAAGACCGGAAAAATCGCCTAGATTTAGAACTTGCTACTATTTATCTGCTCCATATCCCCACTTTGACGACGCTACTATCGATCATTTTTTGCCTTTTTATCCACGTCTTTGTGCGCTCTATCCATCTTTCTCGCCTTTCTATCCACGTCTTCGAGCGGGCTATCCATCTTTCTCGCCTTTCTATCCACGTCTTCGAGCGCTCTATCCATCATTTTCGGCTTTCTATCCACGTCTTTGAGCGCTCTATCCATCTTTCTCGGCTTTCTATCCACGTCTTCGAGCGCTCTATCCATCATTTTCGGCTTTCTATCCACGTCTTTGTGCGCTCTATCCATCTTTCTCGCCTTTCTATCCACGTCTTCGAGCGGGCTATCCATCTTTCTCGGCTTCCTATCCACGATTTTGAGCGCTCTATCCATCTTTCTCGCCTTTCTATCCACGTCTTCGAGTGCTCTATCCATCTTTCTCGGCTTTCTATCCACGTCTTCGAGCGGGCTATCCATCTTTCTCGGCTTCCTATCCACGATTTTGAGCGCTCTATCCATCTTTCTTGGCTTTCTATCCACGATTTTGAGCGCTCTATCCACGTCTTTGAGCGCTCTATCCATCTTTCTTCGTCATACTAAGCCCCCTGTCCTATCAACAAAAAAACAACCGAACAGCCAAAGCCATTCAGTCGTTTTTTCGTAATAAATATAAAAAATAAGGTGCGCCGATACATGCTACGACAATACCCGCTGGCACTGTCGCACTCGAAAGAGCTACGCGGCCGATCGTATCCGCTAGCATTAATAAACTTGCACCGATCAACAACGTGAGTGGTAAAAAGAGCTGGTAGCGCGGGCCGACAAGTTGCTTTGCAATATGGGGAGCCATCAGACCGATAAAGGCAATGCCCCCTGTGATCGATACAGCTGCCGCAGCTAATGCGACAGATACTACTAATAATTGCAAACGCTCTCGGCCGATATTTAAGCCTAAACCAACCGCCGTTTGTTCGGTCATCGCAAGTACATTTAACACATTTGCTTTATACAAAATAAATGGAATGCCTAGTACAAGCCAAGGTAATAAAGCCCAGAAAAATGGCCAGTCTGTTCCCCAAACATTACCCGCAAGCCATTGTGCGATAAATTGCACATCACTTCGCTCAGCAGAGGAAATTAATATTATCATTACACCAGATAAGGCAGAGGCTACACCTACTCCGACTAAAATGAGTTGAACCGGCTGAACACCCTCATTGCGTTTATAGGAGAAAAAATAAATACAGAGTGCCGTTAATAAAGCGCTGACAAATCCTATAAGTGGTAACACATACGCGAAATGAGGTAAATCACCATTAACAAGGAGATAAAATAGCGTAATCCCTATACCTGCTCCAGCATTTATCCCAATAATACCAGGGTCCGCTAAATCATTACGTGTCACGCCCTGCAAAACGGCACCAGCCAATGCTAACGCCATCCCTGCTGCTGCCAGCACAAACAATCTCGGCAAGCGAACAGAAAACAAGACGAAGGATTCTTTAAAGCTGCCATCTCCAAGCAAAATCGGTATTATGCGATCAATCGAAACCGAAGCTGCCCCCATTGAAATACCCATTACAAAAATAGCTATTGTTAATAGCATCCAAACCATTAGCCATCTACGTTGTTTTTTTCGTCCAATATTAAACAATTTGACGCCCTCCCTTCCGAACAAGAAGTAAGAAGAACGGAAGGCCGATAATTGAAATAATGGCAACTACCGGTGTTTCATATGGAGCATTAATCATTCTACCCGCAAAATCCGCTGTCACCATCAACCACCCACCGATAATAGCACTCATCGGTAAGACAAATCGATAGTCTGTCCCAACCATTGCGCGGACCGCATGTGGTACCATTAGCCCAACAAATGCTAAATTACCTACTAGCGCAACTGCGGAGCCTGCAAGAACTACAACTACAAACATCATAATTCCTTTAATGACTGTTGTTTTTTGTCCTAATCCAACAGCTACTTCTTCATTTAAACTTAAAATGGTTAGCTGACGACTAAACACAAAAGCTACCCCTAATCCTATTAAAATAATAGGAACGATTATTAAAGCTTGCCATGTAGTGCCAATTAAACCACCACTCGTCCACATCGAAACATCTTTTGAAATTTTAAATAATATTCCCGTTCCATCTGCTATTGCTTGTAATAGAGCGGATACGGCTGCCCCCGCTAAGACTAACTTTAATGGAGAAAAGCCATTCTTCGTTGAAGCCCCAATACCATACACAACAATCATCCCTACACCCGCACCTATGAAACATGCAAAAATAAACATATAGTACGAGGTATTTGGAATAAATGCCATCGTCAATGCCAGTGCCGCATTCGCACCTGCTGTGAGGCCAAGGAGCCCTGGGTCTGCTAATGGATTTCTAGTAACCCCTTGCATAATAGCCCCAGCAACTGCAAGTGCACTACCTACAAAAATAGCAGCAATAATACGAGGAAATCGAATTTCACGTAATACAGAATAGTGCTTGCCACCGGCTTGTCCGACAATCGCTTGATAAACATCTTGAATACTCGTATTAGCCGCGCCGATACAAAGCGAGATCGTAACTGTTACCGCTAATAAGATCAGTGTAAGCAACACCTGAAGCCAAAACGGAAAATATCGAAACTTTATCATTTGTCTTCGCTACTCTCTACTGAAATTATTGTAAAAATTTCTTTTCAAAGAAATCTAGTTGATATTCTAAAGTTTTTGGATCATTAAAGTAAAATGCATTGCCATTCACTTCAAATAAATGACCATTCTTCACCGCTTCTAAATCCTTAAACCACGCAGCATTTTGAATGGCGCTATCCTCACCTTTAAACGTACTAAATATTACATAGTCACCTGCATATTCATTTAATACCTCTGTAGAAATTGCGAAATAACCTGGTTTTAAAGCATTTGCTTTTACTTTTTCAGGCATTTTCAAGCCCATTTCTTGATATAAAATTTCTGTTCCACGACCCCAGTTATCTCCATACACATACATTTGTTTATTAAACATTTCTGCGACAGTAACCGTTGCATCTTCGCCGATTTTTTCTTTAATTTTTGTACCTGCTTCTGCAGCACGTTCTTTAAAATCTTTTACCCAATCAGTGGCTTCTTTTTCTTTATTCACAACTTTACCGATTTCGATATATTGCTGTAAATAATCAACTTTTCCATAAGTGAACAACACTGTTGGTGCGATTTCAGCTAATTTATCCGCATTTTCAATACCATTTAAACCAATAATCAAATCTGGCTCAAGCTCGATAATTTTTTCGATATCCGTATTCTCAACAACTACTGCATCTTTAATATCATCTTGGAAGTTTGGATTATCTGCAGCCCATGAATCAATCCCCACAACATTAACGCCAAGCTGTAATAAATCCCCAACAAATGAAGATAATACAACTACACGTTTAGGGTTTGCTGGTACTTCAACAGGACCAGATTCTGATTGATAGGTAATCGTTTCTGCAGATGCTTTATCTTTAGAGCCCTCATCCGCCTTCTCATCTTTATTGCCGCACGCTGCAAGCACTAGTACGACCATCATAAACATTGGTAATAACCACTTTTTCATAAATATATCTCCTTTTACACTGTTTGTAGTAAGTTATATGTAATGCACATTGGTTTATCTGTACGTGGATCCTTACCAATGACTGCATCAATATTAAACACTTTTTCTAATACTTCAGGTACTATAACTTCCTCTGCAGTACCAAACTTCACAAGCTCCCCTTTTGATAGTGCAACAATATAATCTGAAAACCGTGCTGCCTGATTTAAATCATGTAGCACCATAACTATTGTGCGTCCTTCTTCTTCGTTAAGCTTGTTAAGTAATTCTAAAACCTCTAACTGATGCGCCATATCTAAATAAGTTGTTGGCTCATCTAAAAAAATAATATCGGTTTCTTGCGCTAATGCCATCGCAATCCACACTCGTTGACGTTGTCCACCTGATAAGGCATCAACTGTGTTCAGACGAAAGTCATCCGTTTTCGTTACCTTTAAGGCCCAGTCAATCATTTCTTTATCCTTTTGCGATAAATTACCGAAGCCCTTTTGATATGGAAATCGACCGTATGATACAAGCTCTTCCACTGTTAAACCATGTGCACTTTCCGGACTTTGTGGCAATATGGCCAGTTCTCTCGCTAATTCTTTTGTATTCATCTCGGAAATATTTTGACCATCTAATATGACTTGTCCACTCTTATGCTTCAAAATCCTTGTAATAGCCTTTAAAAGTGTAGATTTACCACAGCCATTGGAACCAATGATGGTCGTTATTTTACCGTCTGGAATTTGTAGCGATAAATCATGCACAATCGTTTTGTCTTCGTAGCCGATACGAATCGATTCAACTTGTAAACGCACAGCGTAACCTCTCTTTCCTTTTTGTTCTTACCATGCTATGATAACGATTAACCGATAATGATAATCATTATCACTAACGTTAGTCTAGTTTTCTTATAAAGTTTTGTCAAACATTTTTTTATTAATTTTTTAGGATGTGGTGATATAAATGCAACATGTATACGATGTAACTATTATTGGTGGTGGTCCCGCAGGCCTATATAGTGCCTTTTATAGTGGTTTACGAGGATTGAAAACGAAGTTAATCGAGAGTCAACAACAGCTTGGTGGTAAAGTTTTGCTTTATCCTGAGAAGCTAATTTGGGATATTGGTGGTCACCCCCCTGTGTTAGGCGAACAATTTGCGAAACAGTTAATTGCACAAGCAAAAACGTTTGATCCTACCGTTATAACGGATACAAAAATCGATTTTATCGAGCGCCAAGATGATATTTTTGTTCTTCATACTGCACAAGGAGATAAACATTACTCTAAAACCGTTCTTTTGGCCGTTGGTGGTGGTATTATTAATCCTCAAAAGCTTTCACTAGAAGGTGCAGAAAAATATGAAATGACTAATTTACACTATACCGTGCAGTCCTATCGACATTTTGTGGACAAGGACGTTATTATTTCGGGAGGCGGAAATGCAGCGATCGACTGGGCAGTTGAACTAAGCCCTATCGCCAAAAACGTAACTGTTGTTTATCGTAAAGATACGTTATCTGCCCATGAGGCAACGATTCAAGAAGCTTTAGATGCAGGAGTAAATATTGAATGTAATACTAGTATTTCAAAACTAACGGCTAATGCTGACAAAACAGCGATTCAATTAGTGACATGTGAAAATACAAAAACAAAACAAAGCTATACGCGTCAAATCGATGAAGTCATTGTTAGTCATGGCTATAATAGAGAAGCATCATTAGAATTGGATCAAGCAATCACCATTCCTAAAAAAGATGATTACTATTTTGAAGGGAAAGCAACGGGAGAAACTACACAGCCAGGAATTTTTGCAGCGGGTGATATATTAGCGTTTGAAGGAAAAATTAATCTCCTTCTAGGGACTTTCCAGGATGCAGCAAATGCCGTGAATTCTATCAAAACGTATTTAGAGCCTACTGCCTATCGTCATGGGGTCGTGTCATCACATAATGAAGTATTTAAAGAGAAAAATCGCTCTATTATAGATAAGCACCTTATATCAAAATAAGTATTAAATGCAATTAATCACAAGAACCCCTCTTAAGAATTTACTCTTTAGAGGGGTTCTTATTATATCCAGATCATAAACTATCTAAAGAAACTTAAAAATGCGCCCATTTGTCTTAGCATACTAACTCCATTTGTTATTGTTCCCGCGTGGCCCATAATTGTATTTATATGCTGTGGTAATCTTCCAAATCTAGAAGGTTGGGGTTGTTGATTAGGATGAAAGAAAGGTTGCTGCCTTCTACCTTGCATAGGTGGGCCAAAACCTTGTCTATAGCTTGGTGGAAATGGTCTCATTCTAGAATTAGGCGGATAAAATGGCATTAATTCACCCCCTATCAAATATCTTTTTACTAGTATACGTCTGTATTTTTTTATTGTTTAGACTATCGGAGAAGTTGCTGAAAAATAAAACACTTATGTATTGTAAAAATCTTAAAATCTATAATTATTATTTATCTCTTCTTTTTCTGCAAAGGTTCTTCATGACAGCTTTGTCTCTTACAGGAACCAACCTATTTTTAATTTCATATTATACAAAAATACGAATAAAGAAGGGATTCCGATTCAAAATTCAATATATCTAGAATTTCTGTCTAAATTTGGTGTTGGCGGTGCCCATCCTGGTGGTATTAATCTAACAAAGGAACTATTCAAGGCAGAGAGCATTAGCAAAAACGCCTACATTTTGGATGTAGGGTGTGGTACAGGCCAGACCGCGGCCTATTTGGCGGAGCAATATGAAGCAAAAGTAACTGGTATTGATATCAATGCTGAAATGGTCGCAAAGGCTAAAAGGAGAATGAAAAAAAATCGCTTACCCGTAAAAATTATTAAATGCTCTATAGAACAAGTACCATTACGTGATCATACATTTGATTTTATTATTTCTGAATCTGTTCTTTCTTTTGTCAATAAACCTAATGCCCTAAAAGAAATTTTTCGTTTATTAAAGAATGGCGGCAGGTTTATTGCCATTGAATTCACCATCCATCAACCACTCGAAGAAAAAGTTGAAAAGGAAATTTTACAGTTTTATGGATTTGATTCTTGTTCAATGAAAAAAGATTGGGTAGCTTTGCTTAACGAGGCTGGTTTTAATAATATTCGTATACAAAAAAATAAATCCATCTTCTCAATTCCTGAACTTCATCACTCAAAGGATATTGCACCTGAACTTTATGAGGTCATGGATAAACACTTTGATATGAACTTAAAGTATGAAGGGATTTTAGACTATAGAATTTATTCATGTACTAAGTAGTTTGGAGATTTATTTCTAAACTGAATTTAAATGAAAAAGAGTAGCAGACTCGTTCAAAAACAAAACTCCTACTCCAACATCTTAGGGAATTAGACGATGAAGAATTCCAAAACGTCTAGTTTCCTTTAACAATTTATGAAAGACTCCGAACTGAATAAAACTTCCTTAGTCATTCTTATCTTCATTCATCGCAACCGTATGAATGCCCTCAATAAAAGTATTGATTAAGATTGTAAAGCTTTTATTGATGTCAAGTGGCATCCCGAATCCCTCCATCTGCTCAATTGAAGAGAATCCATGTAGAATACTACGTAATCCTCTGACCATATGAATCGCAATTTCTTCCTGTAAATGGTAAGCATCTAACACTTGAAGTACAAGTTGTACGACAGATTCTTTCGCTTTTTGTAGCTCTTGATCGTTCGCATCTGGAAAGCGAGTGCTAGCATCATACAACCCCGGATGCTCTCTAACTAGTTGAAGATATGCTTTACTAATTGCACGAATGGCGTCATCACCCGAACGTCCTACTGCAGCTTGTAGCATATATTCATGTAGTTTTTTTACACCTTGAATAGCTAATTTCTGTTTCAATTCATTTAAGCCATCAAGATGGTTATACAAAGACGGTGGCCGCACTTCCAATTTTTTAGCTAATAGCCCTATTGAAAGATGATCCAATCCTTGTTCATCAGCTATCTCTGTTGCCTTTTGTAAAATAATAGATAAATCTAACTTCATTCGACGGGACATTTTTTCACTTCCTATTTTGATTGTAAAAAGCTTTTTTTGCTTCTGCTATGGCAATGTTCAAAAGTTCTTGCGGTTGCTTTAACATCTTCCCATGCCCCACAGCAAGTAAACTTGGATTCAGATTGCTTAATTTTTTTGCACTTTTAAGGGCTGTCTCTTTATCCCATGTAGCTAGAGCAGGAAACGGAAACAACGGATTCATCATTCCCGATACTATTAACTTTACTCTCGTTACAAGGGCATCACCAGCAATTAAACTTCTATTACGTGTGTCGAAAAAAGAAATGGAACCAGGTGTATGCCCTGGAGTAGCAATCACTTCTAATGAACCTACACGATCACCTTCTTCAAGTAATACATCCGGTTTGGTTTTAATATTTTTTGGAATGCCTCCCCGAATAGGTGTGTTTTTTTCATTTGGTAGCAAGGTGCTATTCCCTTCCAATAGAAGCGCATCTCTAGAAGAAATGTACACCTGACTATCTGGTATTAATTCTTTTAACGTATCTAGCGCTCCGATATGATCACTATGTGCGTGAGTAAGGATGATTTTTGTAATTGGTTTACCAATATTTTCAGCCGCTTTTATTATACTTTTTGCACTATAGGGTAGTGCTGCGTCGATAAGTGTCAGCTCATTTTCTTCTTCTACCAAATAACAATTAACAGGAAAAACCCTCGGCATAAATGACAATTGAAACACAGTACCAATGTTTTCGATTTTCATTCTAAATCAAATCCCCTTTGCAAACTAATTGTATTTCCATTCTAACTAATCTGATTAGTTTTCGCAATATTTAAATAAAAAAATATTTAAATTGAAAAGCTAAAGGCTTTTTTTACGCTAAATCATTACCAGTTTTTAATCTCCTGATACACCATAAAATGACACCTGTCATAAAGAACCTTTGACTGGTGTGAATATGTTTTTTCCTTACGTTTTCTTATCATTAATGTAAGAAAACAAAGAAAGAGTGATTTCATGATGAAAGTTCAACAAAGATTACCCCTAATTGATATGTTACGAGGCTTTGCTGTATTAGGGACACTTGGCACGAATATTTGGATTTTTGCTTATCTTGGAGATATTTCGTATATTACTACGAGTAATTATTCTGGTTGGTGGTCATTGAACGACTTTTTACGAATGACAGTTCTATTTTTCGTAAACGGTAAACTCCTTGGTTTATTAACAATTATGTTTGGCGTTGGTCTGGAATTAAAATATCAGCAAGCCTTGCGAAAAGGAAATGCTTGGCCAGGGATGTACATTTGGACCATTGTATTTTTGTTTATGGAGGGGCTTATCCACTTCACCCTAGTTATGGAATATGATATTTTAATGAGCTATGCTGTGACAGCCATCATCGTTGCCTTTATTGTTAAATTTGGTGACAAAGCGATTAAACGTGCATTATACGTTTTTGGTAGTTTCCATGCAGTAATGATTTTGCTAATTTTAGTCAGTGCATTGCTGGGGGCCAACGCTTCCTTTGCTAGTTTCGATCCTGTCGTTAGTCTTTATGAGAATGGTACTTGGTTTGAACAAATACAATATCGTTTAACAAATTTTCTTTATTATAGAACGGAAGCTATTTTTATAATCCCAATGAATATCTTTTTATTTTTACTTGGCGTTAAGCTGATGAGAAATGGTGTATTTTCGCAAGATGACAAAGGACGTCAGGCGCGCCAAAAGCTATTTAAAATCGGTATTTTTATTGGAGTACCTTTAAACCTTCTAATCTTTATTCCTGGAGGAGCATTTGATTTACCTGTTCGTTATTTATTTGCACAAATCCTATCTATTGGATATATTGGTATATTAGGTAAAATGATAGAATATAAGAAGCTTGATTGGTTATGGACGAGATTTGGCGAGATTGGGAAAATGTCTTTAAGTTGCTATGTGCTACAAAATACTATTGCATCTATTATTTTCTATGGCTGGGGTTTAGGTTTAGGTGGAAAATTGAATAGCATTGAAGTTATTGGTATTTGGTTAACCCTTTCCCTTCTCCAACTTTTCATTGCACATATTTGTATCAAGCATTTTCATGTAGGTCCAATGGAATGGATTCGGAAACATGCCATTCAAAGTGTCACGCAAAAATAATCGACAAAGGTTGGTGTGAACTATAAAGATTTATCCAAGAGATCAGGCAATACATTATCTAATTATTGATGTAGTTTCGGTAATTTTTTTAGTCACCAAAGTATTAGGATCGCATTCTCAATTACCATTATTGGCTAAAATAATAATCCTTATCTTATTTTTAGTAGCTTTCTATATTGCTTTATGGAATCGAGATTGGCGTTTACTATTTGCTTCCTTAATAGGCTTTACTCTTATTATCATACTGAGTATTTACGAAGGTTCCGCTATGTTATTTTTTGGATTTATATTTGCTGATTTAATTGGGAGAGCTAAAAAGAAATGGCATATTGCTTTAGGAATGATTGCCATTGCCCTTATGTTTTTGATAGTTATTTGGTTTGAATCAGGAGCAACTCTCAAATTAGAATCTCAAGTATTTATACCCGTTATGATTATTCAGCTACTATTTCCAATGCTAATTTACTACGTAGAAAAGTCCAAAAAGTTACAATCAGAATTAATAGAGGTAAATACCCAACTTGTTCAACAAGAAGAAAGACAACGTATTGCAAGGGATCTTCACGATACGATCGGTCATACATTGACAATGATTAAAATAAAAACCGAATTAACTACTAAATTAGTCGATAAAGATACGATGCGTGTGAAAGATGAGCTAAATGATATTTTAGACACAACACGAACAGCGCTAAAGCAAGTACGAGAATTAGTCTCCGATATGAATTTTATTTCGTTAGAAAGTGAGCTTATTCATTGTAAACAGCATTTACAAACAGCGGATATCTCAATAAATATCAAAAATAACTGTCCAAAACTTCTCCTAGCGAGTGTAGAAGAGACGATGCTGTCCTTATGTCTGCGGGAAGCAACTACAAATATTATTAAACATAGTCAAGCAAAAAAATGCCAAATAGATATCAATACTATAAATGGAATTTTAAAAATAAACATTGTTGACGATGGTGTCGGCTTACATATCCAAGGGCATGGGAATGGACTTTCATCGATGAAAGAAAGAATGAATGCTCTTCTAGGAACTGCTTCCATTGAGAATTTACCGACAGATGGAACAATTGTGACGTTAACACTGCCTATCCAACACTACAGAATGGAGCCAACTACATGATACGAGTATTACTAGCAGAGGATCAACAAATGTTACGTGGCGCCTTATCTTCCTTGTTGTCGTTTGAGCCTGATATAAAAGTGATCGCAGAAGTTTCAGATGGTCAAAAAGCGTGGGAATATATTCAACATGAGCTACCAGATGTATGTGTTTTGGACATCGAAATGCCGCATCTTTCTGGGCTTGACCTTGCTGAAAAAATTAGACAGGCAAATTTACCGTGCAAGGTGATGATTGTTACTACCTTCGCACGCCCTGGCTATTTACAAAAAGCGATGGATTGTGGGGTACATGGTTATTTATTAAAAGATGAACCTATAGACTATTTAATTGAAACAATAAGAAAAGTAATGAATGGTGAAAAGGTCGTCAGTAGAGATTTAGCCGCTACGTTGTTTATGAAAGAACAGAATCCGCTAAATGAACGTGAAATTGCTGTTCTGCAGCTTGTAAAAGAAGGAATCACAACAAATGAGATTAGTAAAAAACTATTTTTAACGAAAGGTACTATTCGAAACTATTTATCCACCTCTATTCAAAAACTTCAAGTCGAGTCTAGACAACAAGCTGCTCAAGTCGCCAGTGATAAAGGGTGGCTTTAGAAAAAGAAAAGCGATACTGCATTCCTTATCTAACAGGACACAGTATCGCTTTAGCATATTAATTGACTTCTTTTTTATTTTTAGAGACCAAATTTATGATTATTTCTACAAGTACGACAGCAATTAAAGAAAGTCCAAATAGTGGCATCAGTATTCCTAAAATGATCATGAACATGATAAAAGGAATAGATACCTTTTGAGAGATTTTAGGTGGTGCAGATAGCATACCTTGTTTCTTTCGCAGTAGCCATGTTCTGAATCCCCAAGCAATAACTACTAAAAATGCTAGACATACTAGTAAATTGATTAATTTATTTGGCCAACCAAACAAATGACCTTCATGTAAAGGAATACCCCAAGTGAACCATTTAGCAAGAATGCCATAGTCCTCATAGCCAACCTTGTCTATAAATTTCCCGCTATATTGATCAAAATACATTGTCGTTTCATCATCCGGGCTAACATCAAGACCTGTGACACCTGTGTTACTAGATTTCGCAACCGTATAGACACCGTCTTCGCTAGTAGGATAAATAATAGCGTATGGTTTTGAGATATTCATTGCATCAATTTCATGTTGCAGCTTTTCCACACTTAGTTGGTTAGGGTTAGCAACATAGCCTGTATTTCCTCCCCCGTGATGGGCTGCATGTGCCGAGTCTGACATTGGAGGAGTTTCTTGACGAGTAGCCCAAGGAATCTCACTTACATCAGATGTAGGTGGCTGCTGTTGCAGTAATGGCGTGCCGAAAGAAGGATGATCTTGTGAAGCTTGGTAAATATATTTCCCCATAAACGCTGACCATGGTAAGCCTGTGAAAATAATAACTAGCATTGGAATCGTAATAATTGTCCCAACAAGGGCATGGAATTTTCTACTCTTTTGACGTTTGTTTGTCTGCTTTGTTTTCTTTAGTAGTTTTCCTTTAAACGTCATGTAAATGCCTGAAAGCATTAAAAAGATAGCCCAGCACGCAGCTAATTCAACTAAATAATTGACAACCGTTCCCCCAATAAATAAGGAACTATGGATATTTCTAATTATATTTGCAAATGTGTAGCCAGCATCCTGACCACCAATAATTTGGTTATGATCATCTAAGAACACATATTTCTCTTCGCCATCTGCATTTTTCATCGATAAACGTGTATTGTATGGCTCTTCTAATTCAATAATTTTATTTGTTTTGTAGCCAGCATATGATTCTTCTGCAAGTTTAACAGCATCATCAATGGATTGTACCTCGGTTTTTCCACTTTCACCAAAAAAGTATTTATCATATAACTGATTTTCAACATTGGTATAAAATAAAAAACCGATACCACTTAATGTTAGCGAAATAAGCAGTGGCGTAATAAATAATGCGGCATAAAAGTGCGTTCGCCAAAAGCTTTGATAAAACGTGTTTTTCATGTTGTATTCTCCAATCTATTTAATCAATTTCGCCTTGGCGTAATTGCGTCCGGATTTTGAATTGTGCATAGGCCTGCACGATGCAGGTCAGTTAGCCGTTTTCGCATGATGCGAAGGTTTTAGGCTAACATCCTTGTATTCTTTCCTTTCAAAATCCGTGACATCCGCCGGAGGCATTATCTTCATTCAGTAGATGTTTGGGCATCCACTGAAAAAGATCCACATCTGCATTCATCCACCATCTTCAGAGGTGGATGTCTTCATAAAAAACATTTACTGAATGAAGATGAGCGCAAAATTATTATATAGATAAAAAGTGAAATAAGAATGAAGTCCTAGGGATTATTTTATGACAAATATATGTATTCCTATTAATATAATAAGTTTATAAGAAATTAAGAGTAGCCAAACTTAACTTTAAAATTAAGCTATAGCTAAGAAGTTACATGGGGGTTAACTGCCCGTAAATGCCCGATT
>NZ_JBNNUX010000001.1:164924-165344 GCF_050280145.1 Lysinibacillus sp. NPDC093688 | reverse complement strand
TTGGTGAACACTAATAATCAGTGGGGATGAAAAATCCCCACTGATTAAAGTTTCACTTTACCCCGCTTTAACGGGCAGTACTACTCCAAACTTTAAAATTAAGCTATAGCAAAGTAGTTACATGAGGATTAACTGCCCGTAAATGCCCGATTGGTGAACACTAATAATCAGTGGGGATAATGCGTCCCCGATTAAAGTTTCACTTTACCCCGCTTTAACGGGCAGTACTACTCCAAACTTTAAAATTAAGCTATAGCAAAGTAGTTACATGGGGATTAACTGCCCGTAAATGCCCGATTGGTGAACACTAATAATCAGTGGGGATGAAAAATCCCCACTGATTAAAGTTTCACTTTACCCCGCTTTAACGGGCAGTACTACTCCAAACTTTAACATTAAGCTATAGCGAAGTAGTTACAT
>NZ_JBNNUX010000001.1:0-164830 GCF_050280145.1 Lysinibacillus sp. NPDC093688 | reverse complement strand
TTACATGGGGATTAACTGCCCGTATAAGCCCGATTGGTGAACACTAATAATCAGTGGGGATAATGCGTCCCCACTGATTAAAGTTTCACTTTATCCCGCTTTAACGGGCAGTACTACTCCAAACTTTAACATTAAGCTATAGCGAAGTAGTTACATGGGGATTAACTGCCCGTATAAGCCCGATTGGTGAACACTAATAATCAGTGGGGATAATGCGTCCCCACTGATTAAAGTTTCACTTTATCCCATTAGTTCTTTCATTACATTTTTATATGCTGTTAAAATATCATTTTTATGAACAGTATCTTGCCCTACATACTGTTCAACTAGCTCCCCTAATGTTTGAGAAGTACTTGTATACTGCTTTTCCATGATTTCAAATTTTAACAGACTTTCATAATACTCGATTACTTGTGGATTCATGTGTAACACTCCTTCATTTTTAGCATAAAAAAACATCTTTCTCTCTACAGAAAGATGTCTAATATGACAAATACACGACATAATACGGTGATTGCCACCACGAATCAATTACGCCTTGGCGTAATTGCGTCCGGATTTTGAATTGTGCCCGCACAATTCATTCCTTTCAAAATCCGTGACATCCGCCGGAGGCTTATCTTCATTCAATAGGTGTTTGGTAACCCATTAAAAAAGATCTTATCTGCATTCATTCACCACCTTCAAAGGTGAGAGTCTTCTGAATGAAGATAAGGCTTTCTATTAATAATAGAAGCTTCCTTTTCAGCAATCATCGTACTATGAGCATGCAGGAGAAGTTCTCTAGTCACACTCAACACCCCCTATCCTCGTAGGTTTTTTGGTTGTACTAGATAAAGGCAGGTCTCCTGGCTTATGTTCATCACACTTTTCACCTTCCCATTACAATGCGTAACAGTGGTCCTTTGAAACGTGCTCCCATTTACAGTTGCGGGACAGCGTCGGATTTGCACCGATCTTCCCTTTTAAACAAATCAAAATATGATTTGTACCTCTATCTTATTATTCCGTTTTTATTATTATACCATAGTGGTTTGTGTTCATTGACCTATCCTAATAGATTACTAATAACGAATGTAATGGAGTCAATTTATGACCTTTCATTAAATTAGAGTAATCTAGACAGGTTTTCTCTGTATTTCATCTTGATAAATAAAGAATAAGGTTCTATGGTATTTAGACGCTATCGACTCGCTTCGAGATAATGGTCAATCTCTTTCAATGCACATTTACCATTTATCTACCAAACAATACTTTCCTATGGTATCATTTCTACATAAAAAATTTTTCATTTTAAAAATAGCAATATAGGAATACTTTTATAGGAGAGATTCAAATGGAGAAAAATACTAGTATAGCGATTGTTTTATCAAGTATTATAATTGGTGGCTCTTTAATATATAGCACAACTAAACTATCAAATAGTATAGATTATGCAGGGAGCACTATTACAAATTCAAATCTTCAAATGGCGAATTCAATAAATAATAGGGAAAATGAAAATTATGAGTTAGTTGTTATCGATGGATGGTTATATTTATACGACTCAACAAGTGGACAGATTTGGAAAAAAATAGATAATGATAATCCTGATGAAACATGGAAAATTGTAAAGCATTTTGGTGAGTAACGGGTTATTATCAACTTTTCATCAATCCAAATAATAGCCCATCACTCATCACTCTAAGGACTTGTGCGTATGATGACAATTCATTACACACAAGTTCTTTTGTTATGCTTTCACAACCTCTCCTGTAGCTCCACACTTAAATACACCGACTAAATAGAAAAGGATGGGATAAAATTGAAATTCAGATATTTTAGTACCCTGTTTATTACGTTGATCTTGCTTTCTGCTTGCAATACTGGATTAGAACCAAAGGAACATTTAGGAGAAATATATACAATTGCATTAGATTCAATTATGGAACAAGATGAAGCATTAAGTAGTGATATGAAATACATAGCTATTGATATGAATAATTTTGAGGGAGTAGATGAAGGTGGTAAAGAAGAAATTTTAAGCTATTTTAAAGAAAAATACAAAGTAGATGTAATGGATGCAACATTTGAACAGCTGAAAGAAAAGGGATTGTATAATCGAGATACATTATCTTTAGATGGCGTACTCCTTAGAATAGAAAAAGTTGAATTTAAGTTCAACAATGACATCTTTTTTGAAGGTTCTATGTATCGTTCGGGTTTAGGGGCAGTTGGAGTAAAAGTTACAGTTCATTACAAAGACAATAGATGGAAAACCAAAGAAGTGAAACAGACTTGGATTAGTTAATTATTAATGTGTTCACGAGGATTTTAGTTTAATAAGAATAGGACTTGTGTTTATGATTTAACCTCTTACACGCAAGTCTTTTTTTATGCTTTCACAACCTCTCCTATGGCACCACACATAATGTGTATCCACCAATGTCAAAAACACACTTGTAAATTAAGGAATATTTTGCTATTTTATAGTTAGTTATTCAACTAACTAATAATTAAGGAGGTGAAAATGAATGGCAAAACCTACTGGTATCGAAAAGTCAGATTTAATAACGGCTGCTAAGCAAAGTTTAGTAGAAAAAGGGATTGAAAAATTCACATTAAAGGCTGTTGCTGAGCAGGCTGGTGTGACACAAGGAACTATTTATTATCATTTCAAATCAAAAGAGCAAATAATTCTCGAAATTGTCCAAGACATCTGTGAAAATTCTTGGAATGAGATGGTGACGATTGATCAACAGATGATTCAATCTGCACTTCTCTCTGCAAAAAGCCGATATGAAAATGATGCCTTTTATCATAAATTATTTTTCACCTTAATCGTCTTCGGCTTTACTAACCCGGCTATTAGACAGCAAGTTGGACAAATTTTAACGGCTGAAAATGAACATTTATGTCACGTTTTAGAGAAATTATGGGATACATCACCAATTGATGGTGTCTCAGTGGAAACTTGGAGCATTTTTCTCAACGCCCTTATTGATGGTTTAGCCATACAAGTGATGATGCGGGACGATTTCGATGTAGATGCATTCTATCAACAATTAGAAAAAATCCTTCAAACACTGTATCGTCTGGGAAAATAATTTGAGGAGGAAACACAATGCCATTCTTTTTATGTTGGGGGTTTGCGATTTGGCTTGTAGCAAGTGCTGTATTCCGATTAATGGGGCATTACTTTTTTATCCTTGAAAAACCTTTATTCATGATAGCCGCTTTCATTTTAGCCATTCCACTCATTTGGATAGCGACAATACCTATTTATTCTTTGAAAAAGATAATGGGTACAGAGCGATTACTGGCTGCTTTCTGTATCGTATTACCTGGAATGCTCATTGATGCAGTCGTATTATTTTTTTTCGACGATGTTTTTCCGAATTTATCAGCTGATGTAGATCGTTATTTCGCTTCATGGCTTCTATGGGCCTATTCCCTAATACTTATTACTGGTTTTACAAAGGCTTCATTCGTGAAGAAAAATACTATTCATTCGTGAAAATCAATTATGCCTCGGCATAATTGCGTCCGTAATCGGCTTTGTGCTTAGTACTGCAGATGTTTTTTGCGCGAAAGCGTAGCGGCAGGAACAGCATGATGTTGCTCACTCAGTCGTTGCCACAGGACGTGGCGTTCTTAGACTGAGTTCCTCTATTTCAGCGAGTGTTTAGACACCCGCTGAAATAAATTAAAGGATTTTCCATTATTATCCTAGAAGTAAGTATTGATTAGAATTAAAGGAGGAGAAAAAATGGTTATAGGCTTACATCACGTTCAAATAACAATTCCAAAAGGTGAAGAAGAAAAAGGGAAACATTTTTACTGTCAAGTATTAGGATTAAAAGAACTTGAAAAGCCTGATTCGCTTAAAGGACGCGGTGGATTCTGGTTACAAGTCGGCAATAAAGAGGTACATGTAGGGACAGAAGATGGCTTTGATAGATTAACGACTAAGGCTCATATTGCCTATCAAGTTGAAAATATAGAACAGTGGAAAATGACATTAGCCGAACATCATATAGAAATTTTCGACGCAGTTCCTATTCCTCATTTTGAACGCTTTGAATTTAGAGATCCATTCGGTAATAGAGTGGAGATGATCCAGGAAATTTAAAAAGAAACAGTTGAATAGAAATTAAATTCTATTCAACTGGCATGTTGTCAAAAGATGACTATCACATGACAGACGTTTTAACAAATGTCATCCAACTTTTTAATTTTATCGGATTACTTTTACGTTTTATTGGCCAAATGTTTTGTTTTATCGATTAACTTTCGCGTTTTATCCCCCAACTTTCTGAATTTTATCGACATCTGCCTAGTCTGATTATCGCTAAGTATTACATGCTAATTGTATCGTCGTTTCCCCCACCGTCATGTCTTTCAAGGCCTCTATGACCTTTCGTTTCTATCAATACTTCACCCAACTGAAACATTTGTAATAAAACTGTAAATTAAGGCGATGAAGCCTTTTATATCAGGTGTTTACAGCGAATTCCCATTCGTCGTGGTAACAATTACCTCCAAGAAGCCTTACTTTTTCATGCTACGATTAATTCCAGTGGAAAGCCAAAACAGGTTTAATCTTAACAAATAGCTTCAGGAGGAATTTAACAACATGAATAAACGATTTTTAACAACAACATTAGCATTGACGATAGGTTTTAGTACATTGGGAGTGGTACAACCAACTGTCCATCCAATAGAAGTAGAGGCTGCAACAACTAATGCTCAAAATAACGCACAGGCTGTTGCTGCGAAAGCAGAGCAATTAATTAAAACTGGAAAAAGCTTAATTGGTCAAGCGACATACAGTAATACTACCTACAAGGCTACATATCCTTATAAATTTTCTTGTGCATCATTTATAATGTATATTTTCGAGAAAAATGGTGTCGATCTTGCGACTTATAATGAAGATTATATGATACAGCAAGGAATACCCGTTAACAGAAATCAATTACAAAAAGGTGATTTACTTTTCTTTAAGAGTAAAAAAACAGGAACAGATCCTGATCATGTGGGAATGTATATTGGCAACAATCAAATGATTCACATGGCTGATACGAAGCAAAATATCGTTATTTCGGATTTAAACGGTAAAGCATATTATACAGATAATTATGTAGGTGCCCGAAGAGTATTACCTACACTACTTTCAGCAAATCCTGCCACGAAAGGCGATAAAATAGTTGAAAACGCCTTTAATTATAAAAATAAAGTAACGATCAGCTCTACTAATAACGAAGCTAGTCTTCGCTTTACAGCACCAGGATTTGTAGACTTTGTCTATCGTAAGAGTGGAGTTAAACTTGGTACAACTACTTTAAAAGAACAAATGAATGTTGGCACAACGGTTTCACGTGCCAATTTGAAAAAAGGTGATTTAGTGTTCTTTAATAGTGTTATAGGCTCTAAAACTCCTTCACTAGTAGCTATCTATGCAGGCGATCAACGTATTATCATTCCAAGTTCTAGTGGTATAACTACAAGAGTACTTATGGTTGACTATTATAAAGAGCATTATATTACAGCAAAACGAGTTTTTTAAGACAGCTTTAAATTGGATATAGAAAAAAGAAGCTTTCCTTAAGGAAGCTTCTTTTTCTATTATATATTTTTTAACTGATTCGCAAATTCAATCATAGATTTGCTGGACATTGGACCTTTAATAAGAACAACGGTTTCACTGCCAAGCTTAGGCTTTAGTACATCTAAAACTCCTGTAACATCTTGAAAAATATGAACATCTGCCTTTGTACCTTCCTTCAACGCTTGGTTCGCGATATTTTCTGCTCTTTTGCCAATTGTAATAAGCGTATCAATGTTTCTTTTCGCGACCATTGTGCCAATCTCTCGATGATATTTTTCTTCGAAACTACCTAATCGCTTAATGTCACCTAAAATTAGAATTACTTTTTTCCCTATTCCAATCGTATCTAAAACCTTTAGTGCTGCTTCAACAGAAGTCGGGTTGTTTGTCCATGTATCATCTACTATCGTACTTTCACCGATACCAGTAGAAATCTCTAAGTGCCGTGCCATCGCTTTGAACGTTCTTAATTGCGAAATAGCGACAGCAATGGAAAGTCCCATTTCCTTTACGGCTGCTATAGCCGCTAATGCATTATATACTTGGTGTTCTCCGTATCCTGGAACAAATACATTGTACTTGTCATTTGACACTTTTAGTACAAATTTCATGCCGCCTTTTGTGAATTGGATATTCGTAGCTTGATAATCTGAATTTTCGTGAACGCCAAAGGTAATGATCTTCCCATTAAATTTACGCAAGGGGATCTTCTTAGTGTTTTCATCATCACCATTAATGATTAACGTGCCATCTTTTTTTATTCCTTCTAAAATTTCTGCCTTTGCTTTTATATACCCATCAAGATTAAGACATCCGTCTAAATGATGGACACCGATATTCGTAATAATACCAATCGTAGGCTGATAGATCATACACTGGTGTTTAATATTCCCACTATTCCCCAAACCTAATTCAAAGATAGCTGCTTTTGTTTCCTGATCGATTCCAGTCAAGTACGGTAAGGATTGCCGTGGCTCGTTTTTACTGCTTACAGATGCTTGAACATTCCATTCCTTACTAGCTATGTGTTTAATCATTTCTTTCGTAGTAGTTTTGCCACATGTTCCGGTCAAAGCGACGACGGGTATTTGAAATAGATTCCTGTAATATTCAATGAATTTCCAATAGGCCTGCACAACACTCTTGACGCGAATAACGGTCGTATTCTTCAGCGATTTTTTCAATTCTTCTGATGATTTATCCGAAATGACTAGAGATGGGCCCTTTCGATCTATCTCGTGCCAGTTGATTGTATCACTTTTACTAACAAACATAAGTGTATGATGTTGTGTCAGTTCATGTCGGTTATAATAAATTGCATGTTTTACAGACCAGAGTTCAGAACCGCTTATTAATTCTCCATGCAATAATTTTCTTATATCGCTAACACTTATATGTTGCAAGTTAACTACGCCCCCTTTCTATAAAGTATATTTCTGTATAAGTGAGTTAATATATGACCACGCTTCTGCATTTCTTAGCAATTGGCTATTGGCATGCTCAATCTAGTAAATGATGGAAAATAACATTTATTTAGGTGAAAAGATGAATCTATTCAGAAGTAGATGATTTTTTTATTTTTAAATCATCTGCCAACTTAGAAACTTCTTTACTATACATATCACCTTTAATGAAAAGAACCGTATTTTCATCTACAATATCTTCTAACAACTTATAGACGCGCGTACTATTTTTAAAAATATACACAGGTGAACTCAGTCCTGCCTCAATGGCATGAAGCGCCATAATGCTTGCATGTTCCCCTATCGTAATAAGTACATCGACCCCAATTTCACTAATTAATTCTCCCGCTTGCTCGTGAATAATATATCCCCAAGACCCTAAATCTGTAATCGTTCCAAGAACGGCAATCTTTTTCTTGCCTTCTCCGAGAGCATTCAAAACCTTTAATCCTGCCTCCAAAGAAGTGGTCGTAATATTCCATGTATCATCTAATAATATGGAATTATTAATACCCTTAAATACTTGAAGCTGCTTATTCAATTTTTGGAATGATGGCAGTCGTTTTGCTGCCAACGAAATCGGCAAATCCATTTCATCAATAGCTGCAATAGCAGCAAGGGCATTATATACTTGGTGCTCGCCAAAACCTGGTACAAAGATTTCATATAGTTTCTTCTTGTGATGAACGTTGAACAACATACCATTTTTGTGGTAGCGAATATCACTTGCTCGAAAATCACAAGATTCATGCTTCCCTACTTTTATGATATGTCCTTGAAACTTCGATAAATCTAATTTATTTGTGTTGATATCTTCAGCATTAAGGATTAATGAGCCTGTGGGACTAATAATGTCCAACATTTCACCCTTTGCTTGGATATACCCCTCTAAAGTTTTACAATAATTTAAATGATGTGCTCCTATATTTGTAATAATCCCAATAGTCGGCTTGAAATATTCCCCCGCAAGTTTGATGTCCCCCGGTGAACCAACAGCAGTTTCAAAAACGGCTGCGTCGGTATGATCATCTATATTCAGTAAATATTGTAAAGAAGCAGTTCTAGAATTACTACTAAGTGGCGTGGATGCTACATTTTTTTCTGCTGAAAGTATATGTTTGATCATCTCCTTTGTCGTCGATTTACCAGAAGTACCAGTAATAGCTACGATAGGGATATCAAATTGATTGCGATAATAATTTACAAATTTCCAATATGCCTCATCTATATTATTTACTTTAATGATGATGATTTGCTCAGGTATTTCCTTTTGACTGTATAGTCTATCTGTTACAAGCACTATAGGATAAAGCGTCTCCATGTCTTTCCAGTTGACAATACGCTTATCTGTAAAAAGGGCGGTATTTGGTTTTTTCACTTGCTTCAGTCGATAAGCTCCATGTTGAATCAACACTTCCTCCGACCCTTGCACTAAATGGCCTGCAGTAATGACTGTTAAATTCTGCACCGTAAGAGGCTTCATATTATTTTTCCCTCCTTTCCACTCTAGTATATGTACCTTCTTAAAAGTTGCTTGGATGTATACGAGATACATAACTAGAGGAAATCTATTTTTACGCATATATATATAGTTGATAAAGCATCTAAGTACCAATAGAAGGAGTGATATACCTGAAAACGATTATATTTATCGGCACAAACAAATCCGGGTCAAGTCGTGAAGCAACAAGAGCAGCAGAAAAATTAGGTTATTTTACCGTCCTATTTACAAACAACGAAAAGCAGTTACAGCAGAGAAAAGCCTACCCAGATATTCATAAAATGATTCTTATTGATACTTCGAATATAGAAGACATGAAAGATGAAATTTATAATTTAACTAAAACTGGGTTAGAAATAAAATCTATTGTTAGTTTTGTTGATCCTTTTGTCCATATAGCCTCAATTTTATGTGATGAATTTTGTGACAACTATACATCTTCAACAGCTATTGAAATGATGGAGGACAAAGAAAAAACTAGAAATTTTTTAAAGAACCAGCCTTATTCTCCTAAGTTTTTTCTTCTCAAGCCAAATGAGTCCTTCTCTAATAACATGGCATTTCCACTTATTGTGAAATCTCCAAAATCAACAGGCTCCAAAGATGTTTTGTTAGCAAACGACTCAGACCAACTGGAGAAACACTTGAGCCATCTGCGAAGCAAAAATCCTCGTGAAACAATAATGATTGAAGAATATATCGAAGGTCCGCAATATTTAGTAGAAGCACTTGTCTATAAACGGCAAGCTAATATCGTCGGTATGATTGAACAAGAAATTACTCAAGGTAAACGTTTTATCATTACTGGTTATGGTGTTCTCGTTAAAGCTCCAAAAGAAATTCAAGCTGGTCTTGAGGAAGTTCTCCAATCTATTGTAAAAGCGTTTAACATCGAAAATGGTGCTCTGCATTTAGAGCTTCGTTTAACAAAGAACGGATGGAAGCTTATTGAGATTAATCCACGAATCTCAGGGGGAGCAATGAATACTATGCTTCACGCCGCTTTTGGATTTAATTTAGTGGAAGAAACACTTAAATTATTTTTAGGTGAGCGCCCCGATATCAATCCAAGGCATAGAAAGTTTGTCTATACAAAATACGTCATTGTTGAAAGTAAAGGTATTTTAGAAAAAGTTATTGGAAGAAATAAAGCAACGAATTCACCGGGAGTTGTGGATGTATATGTGAAGCCGAGAAGAGGGACATTTCTAACCCCTCCTTTATCGATGGGACATCGTTATGCATATGTAATTGCGGAAGGTGCGACATTAGCTGAAGCTAAAAGTAAAGCGATTAACGCCGCGAAAGAAATAAAGTTCATTCTAAAAGTATCATAGATTTAAAATACCTCTGATAATGCTCTCATTATTTAGCTACAAAAAATATCCCGAATAATTGTCCCCTTTCAAAGGTCAATTATTCGGGCTTTTTATTTATTCTTTAAATGTTTGATCTAAAAATTTTACCGTATCAAACATATTGGTTTTACTAGCACCTTTTACTAAAATGGTGTCGTGAGGCTTTATGACTTTTTCTAAGAGTACATGCAAGTCATCCTTATTAAGGAAATGATAAATCTTAGAAGGATCCATCCCTATAGCCTTCGCTGCCGCACCCATTTCCTCCGTTCTAAAGCCATAAGTGATGAATAAATCTATGTCTTGCTCATAAATGTATTCGCCCAATTTACGATATTCCTCTTCTCTCAAATCGCCTAACTCTCGCATTTGACCGATAATAGCAACTTTACGTTTCTTTGCTATATTTGTAAGAACATCAATAGCCGCACGTACGCCCTGAGGATGAGAGTGAACGGTATCGTCAATAACCGTAATGTCATCGCTACAGTTATAAATGGTTAGTCTTCTAGGTGGTTTTTTGAAATTTAGTCCTGCTTGAATATCTGCTGGGGTAAATCCTAAATAATCTGCAACCGCAACGGCATTCAGCGCATTATAAACATGATGCTCTCCTAAAATCGGGATATACATGGCCATTTCCTGTCCTTGTAGCCTTATTCTAAAGGTCATACCGATGTCTTTATATTGGATATCATACGCTTTATAGTCCGCATTGCCATGAATACCAACCGTTAAGATTTTTCCTTTAAACTGCTGCGTCTCTAAATATTTCGAATTTTCATCGTCCTTATTTACGATTAATAAACCATTTTGGTCCATGCCATGTATTAATTCCGATTTTGCCTTGGCCACTCCTTTAATATCTCCATCAAAGTTGCCCACATGAGCTAAACCGATATTCGTGATGATACTAATATTCGGTTGAATAATGCTACAGTGATTCGTTATGATACCTGGATAAGCCATCCCATACTCAAGCACAACAGCCTCATGCGAAGCATTAATTTCTTCTTTATGTTTCATCGTATGCTCTGTTGTATTCCAATAATCTTTTGACTCAAAAATATTCCATTTTTCCGATAAAATAGAGGCAAGGAACGCTTTTGATGTCGTTTTTCCAGCACTGCCGGTAATCGCTATAATCGGTAAAACCTTTTCTTCGACTACAGCCTTATTTATCGTTGGAATTTCACTTTTAACTTCGACTACATCCTTATTTATCGTTTGTTGTGCAATTTCACTTTTAACTTCAACTACATCCTTATTTTTCTTCCGTTGATTAATTTCCCTTTTAATTTGCTTTTTGTTTTTAGCAATGTACATAGCGTACCTTATCGTATTGATGACCACATCTAATTCTAAATAAAAAGCAGGAGGGCAACCTGGTCGCCAGTTTACTTCATACATCCAGATTTTTTGATTCTCATCTAGGCCTATATCAATGCCAATTTCATCAATAACTTCTCCAAATTGCGCCATCTGAATTTCATCTAAATGTTGAGCTAGGGACAAGGAAAAATGCTCTAACATACGCCGAATATCATAAGCATCATCTTTAAATTCCTGCTCTAGAAAAGGATCTAAATAATTCGTAAATCCACCATTGTTAATATTCGGTATGATTGAGCCATTTGGTGCAACTCGCGGATAAATCGTCGTTATAATCCATTTACCTTCACCATTTTTTTGAACGTGAAGACGAAAATCATATATTTGACCTGATTTTGTTTTGGATTGGATATAAGGCTGCACGATAAAGGTGCCTGTAGAAAGTTGCCCTCTAATTAGTTCATCTAGCTGGGACTTTGAATAAACAGTAATATCCCTATCCTTCTTTACCTCAAAGTTAGTTCTTCCTACTTTCGAAATAAAATAAATCCCTTTTCCCTTCCGGCCATCTATCGGTTTAAATACGACTTTTTTATGATAATCCATAAATTTGTGGAGTAAATCAACATTTTCCACAATTTCAGATGGAATTAAATACTTATCGAATTCCTTCGCTTCTTTCAGTCGCTTCATCACATTCCATTTATTCCCTATAGAATAGGTTGTAAAAGGGATTTCCTTTTTCAATTTCTCTATAATGTCCTTTGATACTGATAATTTTTCTGGACTTCCTGCATTATATATCACATCTGGAAAGGGCATCGTTCTTTCATTCCAATCACCATTTTCATATACCTTTCCTCTAATAGAACGTTTATCGAAGTCAACACTTTTTGGTGTAAAGTAAAAAAATTGAGCCCCTTCTGCTTTTGCAACGGCCGCAAATGCATAAGACTTAATAACTGTTCGAGGATCTAGACGATGATGCAACATTCCAATAATTGTCATTCATTTATCTCTTCCCTTCATACGATTCTCTATCTAATAAATTCAGTGATACAACGTGCATATAGACAGATGCTCTAATTATTAGTAGTTTAATATTTCATCACCATTTGGGCTCAATGATAAATTTCCCTTTTAACATGTCAGGCTTTAGTAATTGAATCGCAGAAATTCCACTTAATTCAATGGATTTTACTGTGGATGTTCGCTCTAACCTGACAACCTCTGCAATCAAATTCGTATCATGCCCTTCATAATCATAAGCACGCAAAAGTGAAACAGTTCCTCGACAACGTTCTCTATCAATAGCCTCTATACGAAAAAACTCTGTTTCAAACTGCTTTACAGTATCCATCAACCTTAAATGAGTACCGTTTTGTGAGATTAAAAAAAAGGGAATTGTATCACTTCCCACTATTTTCTCTAGCAGCTGACCAAAGTATTTAGAATGAAAATCCTTTATCACATCTTGGAGTGCTTTTATGTCGTAGAGCGCTTCACATAGAAAATGGTTTCTTTTGTTTTCATTATTCATTTCCCCCAGCCCCTCCCAAGTCTTCATGAGCCATTCGTCCAGGACAGTAAGACTATCCATTCAAGGTTTACGTGTAAACAAAAATATAAGTGGGAGTACAACTATCCGTAAAAGCCCGATTGGTTCAATCAGCGGGGATGAGAAGCTCCCATTTCACTTTATGCAACATCCTCTCTTTATCATATGTACAGACAAGAAATATGACGACTTTTTTCGATTTACATATAAAATTGGTTTTTTATCTTGAAAGCTAAGGGGAAATAGTTTACCGAATACAGATTATGTTAACCTTAATTTGGAGAGTTAATATGAAGAAGTTCTGAAGATACTTGCAGATGATTTTAAAAACAACCATGAACGGGCAGTAAGACTCCCTAAACAACAGCAAAGAAGTTAGGTGGAGTTCAACTACTGCCCGTTAAAGCTCGTTTAATGAAGATTGATTATTAATAGAGAACTCCACGTTTCACTTTATTGAACACTATGTTTATCTCCCTGATTTAGCAAAATAACGCCACCAATAATCAGTGTAATGCCGATTGCTGAGTATAAATTAAAAATATCTCCCCATACAACGATTCCGACAATTACTGTTAATGCTGTACCTATACCTGACCAAATGGCGTATGCAAGGCTTAATGGCAGCGTTTTTAAGCATAGAGACAAAGAATAAAACGAAATTCCATATCCTAATACGACAGCTATGGATGGCCCTAGAATTGTAAATGCCTCTGAAAACTTAAGCATTGTTGTTGCAATTACTTCACTGACAATCGATAACGCTAAAAATAGATAACCCTTCATTTACAAATTCCTCCTTAATGTCCGCTACCAGCAAGGTTAAGTATAACTACACCAACAATAATAAATAGAATGCCCATAAGCTTTTTTGTATTAAATAATTCCTTATAAAAGATGACACCGATTAGTGCCGTTAGCGCCGTTCCTATTCCTGCCCATATCGCATACGCAGTGCCAATTGCTATAGATTGTAATGTTAGAGAAAAGAAATAAAAAGCTGTTCCATATCCAACCACTACACCAATTGACGGGAATAATCGTTTAAAGCCATTTGTAAGTTTCAGCATCGAGCTTGCAAAAACTTCTGCGATAATTGAAATAAATAAAAAACCTAAAGCACTCATGTATGTTAGTCCTTCCTTGTCATGTGCATTAATTGTTCAAAGACACCGTCTGTTGCCTTTGCGGATATCGGTGCGATATTTAATAGTTTTGAATAATACAATCCATCAATCGTTAACCGAATCAAATGAACAATAGAGGCGTCTAAGCCATCTAGAAACAACTCTTCTAATAAACATTCATAAACGGTTGAGATGGATGAATGGTCATTTTGCAATATTTGAATCGCAATATTTAAAGATGCCCCATTTGCAAGATCTTTTTGAGAAGTTAAAATAAATGCTCTCGACAGTCTCCCAGTCCCTTGCTCAAAACTTGCCAGATGCTCAAAGGATTGTATAACCTCGTTTAAAATCGTTTCAGCAATTGCTGTTTGAAGGGCATCCTTCGTATTAAAATGATACAGTAAACCACCTTTACTAATGTTCGCCCTTTCGGCTACCCTTTCTAAAGTTAAAGTGCTTAATTCATTGTCCTTTAAATACTGTATCGCCGTATGAATAATATGTAATCGTTTTAAATCTGCTTTTGATGACACACAATCCCCCCTATCAAAGCGTAAAAAAAACCGTCTGGACGGTCTTTTTTATTTTACAGTTCTTAGTTCACATCGTCAATTACCGTGCAAAAAAAAAACGAGACCCGAATAGCATTCACTCTTCGGGCCACTGTTATTCTTCATCGTCTATATACTCCAAAATATCTCCTGGCTGACAGTCCAATGCCTTACATATTGCATTCAACGTAGAAAACCGCACAGCTCTAACCTTTCCAGTTTTTAAGTTGGATAGATTAACAATCGACACATCTACTTTTTCTGCTAGCTCACTTAGCTGCATTTTTCGATCAGCAAGCATTCGATCTAATCGAATAATTATCGTCATTTTTTCACTTCCTAAGCTGTTGCATCATATTCATCTTGCAAAAACGCACCATATCGGAATACACGTGCTATCGTCCATATGACTAATCCACATAATAATAATGTCCAATTAATTCCGGCAAAGTGAAAGCTTATCTCTTTTATCAAACCTGTACCTACTAACAACTCACCTAATTTAATTTGTTCAGTAACTGTATAAGCAATGTACGTTCGAAATGTATCTACTGTCATGCTTAATACAACTACAGCGTAAGCGATCCATTCTATTTTTCTACTATTCTTTTCCGAAAAAATAAGTCCTTTACTTAAATTACTTAACAGATTCCTTACTTGAACAACGATAAATAATAATAATCCTATGTAGATTGTAGCAGTAAATAGTAATTTCACGACATTCATTTTCGTGTACTGAATATTTTCCGTTACCTTATCTGCTAATTCAATTTGAATCCCTTCTAAATGAATGGAAGCTGTTATATTTCCCTGTTCCAGAAAATTATTTACACTATTCTCCGGCACAAAAATTACACCTGCACATAATACGCCTATCATAATAAGTCCAATAATGATTAAAACCATCATGATTGTAAAAATTGAACGTAACCCTTTTGTTAAAAATCGAAATTCTTTACTTTGGATTATTTGTTCCATTCCAAGCATCCCCTCTCTTATTGTTAATTATACATTTCACTTTACCCTTTTCAATAATTAATTAATGTTTATCATTAAAAAATATTGTTCAATATTAGTTCCATCATGCACACTGAATTAGGTATACTATGACAAAAGGCAAAAACTACAGCTTTGAAAGGGATGAAATAATATTGGAATCTTTACATACATACCGAACGATCTTGCAAATGGATCAAAAAGGAATCTCTCAAACTACAATTAACTTTTTAGTTGAGAATATTGAAGATGACTTTGAAAAGTTCCGCAGAAAATATAAATTTTTATCGATTGCTAAAGGATTTTTGAGGAGCTATTACTCACTAAAAGAAATGGAATTAAAAGTAGAAGTATCAAATTTAGAACAAACTGGTGAGGCGGAACCTTTAAAGAAACTTGAAAGTGATTGGTACTATGCAGACATTATCAATAAACTACCGAATTATTTAATGTTTGAGAATTTCTATCTGATTAAAGAGCTTACCAATCATGAATATTTTGTACTCAGTAGAGTTAGTGATGAAATTCTCTTAATTGACTACAGCAATTTTGAAAACTTAGAACGCATCTATGTAAATTCATCAATAGAGACTTTTTGTCATTCTTTAGCGGCATATAAACGGTGCGTCAATAAAATTGTGAAATACTATAATAATTTTCGAGATAAAGAGGAAATGAAGTTTAGTGATGAAATACTAGCCATCCCTCATCAATTAAGGACTACATTACGAAAAATTGATCCTACTATACTTCCTTTACATTATTGGGAGAAAAAATGTGATGAATGGGAGGAAAAGCTAGTGATGCTAGAATCGTCCCATCGCAAAGGATTAGGTCTACAAGGATGGTAAATTTAAAATACGCCCTCTCAATTGTGAGAGGGCTACTGCAATTTATTTTGGTAATGTAAATGTTTCTTTTTTACCTTTAGAAGTATCCTCTGCTCCTTTATTTCGGATAGGACCCAATTCAATGTCAAAGGCTTTATCTTTCCAAATTTTTTCATACTGCTCTTGGTCTAATACGAATACTTGTAATAGCTCGCCATTTTCACCAGCTTTAATAACGTCATTAGACTTATAATTTACTAACATACCTTCGCTTAATAAATATTGCATGCCATCATTAACTGTTAATTTTGAAGACATAGAAGATAAGCCAATTTCACTAGTAGCTTTATTTTTAAGCTTAAATTTCACTGTTAATAAAGTGACACCATTTGTGAAATTCGAGAAACGAGGAGCTTCTACCTCATTAGGTGTAAATTTTGTAAACTGATACCCTTCTAAAACAGCATTTACATCGCCTATTTTTTCACTTTCATTGATGTCGCTTTTTTCCTTCAGAATCTTCTTTTCACCCATATTGTCCATTGTTACTTTATCTTGATAAAATGTTGAATTACTTGATACTTTTTTCGAACCATCGGTATTTAAAGCAAGATTAAATCTTCCTTCTGTTCCAATAGTAGCGTCATATTTTTCTTTTTCAGCAAGCGGTACTGGAATCATTACTGATACTGTGCCCAATTCATTGATTTTTGCTAAATCTGTTTCACCGAATGGATAAGCGATATACCCAGTTACCTCATCCCCCGCTTTTATCAAATAATCTGTTTTGAAGCCTAGTTTTGTTGGTAATTGATCTTCTTCCGGAATCAAATACTTATCATTCGTATAATATTTACTAGCACCCGTAAATGTAACGTCTAAACTAGGCATGTAATAAACATCTTTATCCATATCATTCTTCACTGTGTATTTAGCTAAAATGACACCACCGTTATTTTCTTCACCAAATGGAATATTAAAATCTGTGTGGAAGTCCTTTAACTCTACTACTGAATATGCATCAATCGAAATTGAAACATTCTCCATTTTATGTACTTGTGATTCATTATTTTCAAAAAGAATTTTAGTTTTCCCTTGAGTTTCCTTTTCCATATAAGAAATTAAGGAAGCGAAGTCAGCTGAACCTTTAGTTGATTCTTGATCTTTTTTAGGTTCTTCCTTTTGGACTTTATCTTTTTCTTTATCTTGTCCTTTTTCCTCCTGTGTTTTCTTAGGTTCATCGTCTTTCTTTGTTTCGTCCCCATCTTTCCCACAACCACTAAGAATGATTGAAGTCGATAAAATTAGCGAAGACATTAAAAATAAACTCTTTTTCATTTCTTCCTCCAAGTTGTTTCTTTATAATTTTATTGGCTCAACTGTAAAAACGAATGATAAAAGCAATTTTTTGAGCTAATACCCATTTTAATCCACATTTAGATCCAAAACAACTTACGCTGGAAGAAATTGTACTATTGAAGCAATGAACATCCAAATATTGTTTATTGAATAATTCAATCTTATTTTTCAATTTCCATTATTTTTCATATTCAATCTTTTTCAAGTTATTTTCTTTGAATAATAATGCTCAATGTACTAAAAAAGCTATATAACTCTTAGTTATCGGAAAATAAGTACAATATGCCCAAGAATATAGTCGCATGTAAGATCACGTTTTTCACCTTCGTGTCATTGCGGTCGACGCAGATATACATTGCCACTGTCACTTATCATCAGCTCTTTATCCGTAATAAAAAAAGCTAGATAAAAGATAAGCATCTCTTTTCTAGCTACTTGTACGCTATGATTTTCGCTTACAGATTTTCCGAATGAGAAAGCCCATGCAGGGTGTAGCCCGTCTTTAGACATGGGATGAAAGTGAGGTCAGACAAGAGATAGCTTGTGCTACCTTAATTGTCTGAAAGGGTGTTTTACTTCATGTATAGACAAGTAAAAGTCTTTAATACACTTTCGTTCATTGAAAATTGGATATTGTATAAGGTTCGATAGCCTAATTCACGCTATCGGTAAAACAATATGTGTCGTCATGAAAAAGACGCTAAAACACATCGAACGAAACCAACTATACGCTATATGCACTGGATAGGGAGGGGTAATGGGATACCCCAATCTTGAGAGCTGTTCAAAACAGAAATGGACTGCGAACGCTTAGTTACTCAGGAATCCCACTAACATTAGTCAGCTTGTCCCTTTAGGGGTGGGAATCTCAAAACAATCCTGCTTTTATTAAATATTCGCGTGCCACATCTTCTATCTTTTGGCCTTCAACATTTACTCGATAATTCATTTCGCGCATCTCATCATCTGTTATTTGATTTGCCAGCTTATTTAAAGCTGTTTCAATCTCAGGATATTTTTCTAGCGTTTCTTTCCTTAGTAATGGAGCTCCTTGATAAGGTGGAAATAGTTGCTGATCGTCTGCCAAAACTTGCAGATGATATTGACGTATTTCACTATCCGTTGAATAAGCGTCTAATAAGTCTATATTTCCTGATTCGATAGCCTGATATCTAAGCTTTGGTTCCATTGTTGTTATGTTAGAAAGTGTTATACCATAACTATTTTGAATGCCCAAATAACCATCTTCTCGATCGTTAAATTCCAATGTGAAGCCAGCTTTTATCGTTTCTTGAATAGACTTAATGTCAGAAATTGTTTGCAAATGATAGGCTTCAGACATTTGCTTTGATACTGCCAATGCATACGTATTGTTATATTTCATCGGACGAAGCATCACCATGTCAAACTTGTTCAGCATTCCATCTTTCGCCTGATGATAAACATCTTCCTGATTATTATTAATGGCTTCCTCTTTTAAAAACTCTGAAATTGCCGTTCCAGTAAATTCTGGATAAATATCGATGCTACCAGATTTAAGAGCATTAAATACAAAGGAAGTCTTTCCAAGCCCAGGTTTTAATTGCACCTTTAAGTCTGTTTCATTTTCGATAAGCAATTTATACATATTAATTAGAATCTCTGGCTCTGAGCCAAGCTTCCCTGCAATGACAATCTCTTCTTTCTCTTTGAAGTTTAGTAGTGGGAAGATAATCATTACAAATGCCACAACACTAATCATACTCAATGCTATAATTGTTTTTTTAAACGATAGTGATTCTAGCTTTTTCAATAAGAAGTCGAACACTAATGCTAAAATCGCGGCAGGAACAGCCCCTATAATAATGAGAGCTGTATTATTTCGGTCGATACCAAGCAAAATGATATCCCCTAATCCCCCAGCTCCGATTAATGCTGCTAAAGTTGCCGTTCCAACGATTAATACCATAGCTGTTCTAATTCCTGCCATTATAACAGGCATTGCAAGGGGCAACTCCACTTTCATTAATCGCTTTCGCGTATTCATCCCCATAGCCATCGCTGCCTCTTTTAAAGATGGATCTACTTCGTTGATCCCCGTAAACGTATTACGTAAAATCGGAAGAAGTGCATATACAACTAAGGCGATAATTGCCGGTACTTTTCCGATGCCAAACAACGGAATCAATAAGCCTAATAACGCTAATGAAGGAATCGTTTGTAAAACTGCACTCATACCAATAATCATTTCTGCTATTTTCTTTTTATTCGTTAAATAGATCCCTAGAGGAATAGCAATCACCACTGCAAAAAATAGTGCAATGAAGGAAATTTGAATATGCTCTAATAAAGATGCCAATAGCTGACCTTTTCGTTCGCTAAACACTTCAAAAAAATTAGCCATTTATAGTACCTCTTTCTAAGGAATCCTGCGCTAAATACTGAAGCATGGATGCTCTTGTGACAACGCCTATTATTTCCCCTTTATCTTCCACACCCAAACATTCATCATGAGCTAATTTTTGAAGAATGGTCTGTAAAGAATCCTTGGAAGAAATGGTGTTCTCTGGACCTCTTTGATTATTCTCATCTGCAATTGGTTCAATTACAGCTTGGATATGGAAAGTATTCATCCCATACTCTTTTACCCCAATAAATTCTCGGACAAAATCATTGACTGGATTTTCAATGATTTCATGTGGAGTACCAATCTGTACAATCTCTCCGTCTTTCATTACGCATATTCGATCACCTAATTTTAAGGCCTCTTGCATATCATGCGAAACAAAGACTATCGTTTTTTGTATCGTTTTCTGAAGCTCAAGAAGATCATCTTGTAGTTTTGTGCGGCTAATCGGATCTAAAGCACTAAAAGGCTCGTCCATTAAAATGATTTCGGGATCGGCTGCTAACGCACGAACAACACCGACCCTTTGTTGCTCACCACCAGAAAGCTCTATTGGCTTGCGCTGACTATATTTATCTGGTTCAAGTCCTACCATATTTAATAGCTCACGAACTCGTTGCTGGATTTGCGGTTTACTCCATTTCTTCAATTCAGGCACAACAGCTATATTTTCTTCAATCGTCATATGAGGAAAAAGCGCAATTTGTTGAAGGACATAGCCGATATTCCATCGCAATTCATGAATATTGTAATCACTAATTCTTTTACCGTTAATTCGAATAGTTCCTTCCGTTAAATGAATTAATCGATTAATCATCTTTAATAATGTTGTTTTTCCACAGCCACTAGGTCCAATAAGCACTAAAAATTCTCCCTCATGGATCTCTAAATTAATAGCGTTCACTGCGACTTGGTCATTTACATATTTTTTTGTGACATTTTCAAATGCGATCATTGTATAAGCTCCTTTTTCAACTTTTTCAGCAAGTGTCTGTTGTACCAAAAGCGTAGCGACAGGTACAGAATTCTCCTCTTTAGGTGGTGAGATGAATGCGGTTTTAAATTACTTTTTCAGTGAGTGTCCAAACACTTGCTGAAAGAAGTTAAAGCCTCCGGCGGATGTCACGGAATCGGAAAGGAGTTCTTTGTGCTAGCACAAAGCCGATTCCGGACGCAATTATGCCAAGGCATAATTGATAAGGACATCATCTTACTTTCTATTATTCACCGACTAAATGGATCTTCGGCAAAACGAGGGGTTGATTTCCGTTCCGGCCGGGCGCTTATCCTGGGGACGTCCAGCCTCCACTCCAATCAACTTATCCACTTTGCTCGGATTCCTTGATCTTTTGAGAACACACATTGTCTATTGTTTAATGTTTATAATAGAAATAAACTACTATTTTCATCCTCTTCATTTCATATACGTTAAGCGTAGTAGGTCTAGAACTAACACTTTTTTAAGATACACCGTATTCCTGTATATATTTCACAGGAATGAGTGCTTTTTTCTTTACAGAACATATGTTATTGTATATTACGAATAATCAGATAAAAGGAGAGGTGACGGGTAATGACGAAATGGAAGAAAGATTGTTTTATTATAGAACTCAAGTTACTAATAGATACATGGCAAAAGGATATCCTATTAAAACGTTTTGAAATTGCCCGTACACTCTACAATACAACTTTGTCTTATGCAGTAAAACAATATACTATAATGCAAGAATCAAAACACTATCGAAAACAATTACGTTGCTACCAAAAAGCGAAAAAATCTAATGATTCGAAAGAATTAAAGCAGACTGCAAAAGAATTAGACAACATTCGTCAATCTTTTGGATTAAGTGAGTATCAACTGCATGTGTATATTAAAAAGCATCAACATAACTTTAAAAAACATATAGATAGCAATACTTCTCAAAAAATCGCCTCTAAAGTCTGGAAAGCGGTTCAAGATGTTCTATTTAAAAGAAGAAAAGCACATTTTAAACGTTACGGAATGGTTCATTCTGTAGAAGGAAAATCTAATAAAGCAGGAATTCGATTTAAAGGGAATATGGTCTATTGGAATGGATTAATCCTTCCTGTTCGTATTCGCAAACAAGATTTGTTTGTAAAAGAATCCCTTGCTCTTCATACCATTAAATATTGTCGTCTAGTCAAAAAAGTGATTCGTGGCAACCATACTTTTTACGTACAACTTGTGATGGATGGGATTCCTCCTGCAAAGAGAATTCCATCAACAGGAGCCTTTCGGCATGCCTATCAAAAACAAAAACGAGTAGGTATTGACATTGGTCCTTCTACCATTGCGGTTGTTTCAAAAGAAACAGTTTTCATCCAACAACTTGCTCCAGAAGTACCTTTACTGGAGAAACAAAAAAGACGTTTATTACGCAAGTTGGATAGAAGTCGTAGAAGTACCAATCCTAACAATTTCAACAAGGATGGTACTCTAAAACATGGCGTCAAACTCCATTGGACATATAGTAAAAACTATCAAAAAACAAAAGAACAAGTAAGAGAATTATATAGAAAGAAAGCTTCCTATATCAAAGAAAAACATGGTGTGTTAGCCAATAAAATATTGTCTCTTGGCGATGAGGTGTACATCGAAACCATGCATTTTAAAGGATTGGCAAAACGTACAAAAGAAACTAAGACAAATATACAGGGCAAAATCCAATCCAAAAAGCGTTTTGGAAAAAGCATCGGGAATCATGCTCCTGCCATGCTAGTGGAAATCATCCATCAAAAATTAGGTTACACAAAGAAAACGATACGGAAAGTAAATACGATCACCTTTAGAGCCAGTCAGTATAACCATGTGACGGATCGTTATGAAAAGAAAAAACTCCATCAGCGTTGGAGTCAAATTGGCAGTCATCTCGTACAACGAGATTTATATAGTGCGTTTTTACTGATGAATAGTGAACCAAATTTACAACAAACGAATCAAGACTTATGTAAAAAAACGTTTACTACCTTTTTAGAGTTACACAATCAACATATAGAAGACTTGAAACAAGTAAAGAAAACATTCCCTCTTAGCATGGGTATTAAACAAATCAAGTGAGGGGTATTCCTCCGTAGGTAGAGCTACCTGCCTTCGTTAAAACTTATTGCCAACACAACATCGGTTGTGTAAATAAGAAAGTCTTATGGAACAGAAGATAAATCAAAGATGTTGTACACAGGACATGGCAACACCATCTGTGGAGAGCTTTGTAACGCTTCTCTTAAGTATATAAGAACCCCACTGCTTTAGCTGTGGGAGTAGTCAGTATCTAAAGTCATTTCAAACTTATTTTTTGTTTTACATCAAAACGTTAGTCCTCTTGACGCTCTTCTCTATTTGTCTCATAATTTTTATAGAAAATCGTATACTGTTTTTGAGTACGTATAACTACTATTCAATAAAGTTGTCCTTGCAAAATGAATGGCTTCATAAATGTTGAGAATACCATTTTTGTTTTTTTGATTAATTATTGAAACTATCTTTTAATGACCTTTCATTTCTAAAAGGTGCTAGAAATTAAGGAACTAAATGAAGGGTTTTATCGTTCTATGAATGATATACTCTACAAAAGAAAACATGACTTTATTTCTATTAATGACTCTGGAATAATTAGAAATATATGAATTTCGTGATTGAAAAGAAAGGAGGAATGGAGATGTTGTAATCTACCAACATCAATGAACAATGAAATACTTAATTAATTTTTTCAAAGGACTTATGATTGCTATTGTTGTTATTTGTATTTCGTTTTTTATGGTGACGCAGCTATTCAATACTAATGAGACTGTAGAGCCTGCAGTTGTTGCTGATAATCCTAGTGTAGAAGAGTTTATTGGCTCAATTGCTGAAATTGCTCGGAAACTAGGTGCCGAAAATGACTTGTATGCATCGATTATCATTGCGCAAGCCGTTTTAGAAAGTGAGCATGGACAAAGTGGCCTTGGATCTGCACCAAATAACAATTTATTTGGTATGAAAGGTAGTTACCAAAATAACTCCGTAACATTTGAAACATCTGAGGATGATGGATCAGGTAATATGACAACGGTGATGGCTCAATTCCGCAAGTACCCTTCCTATGAAGCATCTTTACAAGATTATGCGAAATTAATGCGTACTGGGGTTTCATGGGATAAAAATTTCTATGCAGGCGTTTTTAAAAGCAATGCGAAGTCCTATACAAATGCTACAAAGTTTTTAACAGGCTCCTATGCCACAGATTCTAAATACAATGAAAAGCTTAATGCACTGATTGCAAAGTATGATTTACAACAGTATGACAGCCCTGTCAAAGATAAAAAGACAATTACCGTAGCTGATGGTGACTCTCTTATGCATATTGCAGAGGCTCATAATGTTAAAGTTACATCCATTAAACAATGGAATCAGCTTCGATCTGATACACTTGAAGCTGGTCAGCAATTAAATATTTATAAATATTAACGTAAAACCTCCAAGCTTAGTAGGATTTATCCTAGAAGCTTGGAGGTTTTAATATTAATAAAAGAACCTTTCTTTCACTAAACTAATTCTTCCAATGTTATTAATCATAAAACCCTAAAATCTTTCATACTTTCTCCAAGAATATAGTGTGAAAACCACATCAAATTCTGCTTCATAATAGCCACATTAATTCCTGGATGGTCAGAACTATATGCCATTCCTTTAAAGATAATTAATTCTGTATCAACTTCCATATCCGTTAATCCTTGATATAGCTCATATGCATTGGGAGTTGGGACTCTTGCATCCTTTTCGCCATGTTGGATTAAAGTAGGCGTACAGGCTGATTTAATATATGTCATTGGTGATGTTTTCGTATAGATCTCCGGATCATTCCATGGATTATTTCCTAAATACATCCTAATAAAGTAAGGGATATCTGTATTTACATAATGGCTACTCCAATTAGTAATCCCACCTCCAACTGAAATGGCTTTAAATCTACTACTAAATGTAGAACAGAAAGCTGATATATATCCACCGTTGCTCCATCCCATTACCCCTACTCTATCTTTATCTGCAATCCCTTTGTCAACTAGTTTATCCACACCAGATATAACATCATCGTAGTTAGCCATTCCCAGTTTTCTATAGTTTGCTTTTAAGAATTCATTACCATAACCCGAACTTCCCCTGTAGTTAGGTTCTAAAACGATAAAGCCTTTTTCGATAAACTGCTCAATAGGATATTTCTCATTAAAACAGTTTGAAAATATTGGAAAGGATGCCCAAGCCGGACCACCATGGATTACTACTAATAAGGGATATTTTTTACTTGCGTCAAAGTCGACTGGGGTTGATAAAACTCCCTCTATTTCAAGACCATCACTACTTTGCCATGAGATTATTTCTCTGTTACTTTTAAGCTTTCCTTTAAAAAAGCTATTTTCATGCGTTATTTTTTCATCGTCTAAATAGATTTCAAAGGTTTCATTTGTAATAGCCTTAGTATAGGATAAATGAATTCCATCCCTTGTTATAGAAGCATCCATTATAAAGCTATTTTCTGTTTCTCCTAACATTTCCACAGTGCCATTCTCACATAACAATCCAATAAGATAATTCGATTTATTCTGCCATCTAATTAATATTCCTTTAGCTGTCCACCGTAATGGAATAACCGTACTATCAAAATCTGTTAAAGGTTGAATTAGCTCTCCAGTATTAATATCATATATCTCTAACGTACTGTCTTGTATATGGATCTTATAGTAATCCTTCTCCCTTATGCTTGCTGAGTAACATATTTTGCTGCCATCAGGAGAAAAGCAAAAGCTCCCTCCCAACAACTTATCGATATTCATCTTTTGTAGCTTCCCAGCTTTAATATCTAGTATGTATAGATCTCCATTAATAGTATCTCCCATATTTGGGCTTGGTGTAGCCATTAATACAACCTTTTTCCCACAATTTGAAATATCAAATTCATGGACATGAAAATCCATACCATCCGTTAGTTGAGAAACAACGCTATTTTCGTGTTCATCTTTATCATTTTGTATCACTTTTTCTATTTCAATGTAATATAAACAATTATTCTGGTATTCCTTACCTACATGATGGAAATCTCCATATAGTTCCTTACGTTTCTTTATCGCCTCAGGTTCTTTTGACTGTGCAACATAATAAAAACCCTTGCCAGTAGGCTCCCATTTGAAATTACTGACCCCTTCTTTCTCATCAGTAATTTGAACCCCACTATCACCATCTATTGACGTAACAAAGATTTGATTTTTCTTATTATCCCCGTCACCAACTGGGCTAAGGTATGCGATAGCTCTAGAATCTGGAGACCATAATGGGTATGTACTATCTATATCCCTAGTTGTTAATGGGTAACACTGCCCCTTATCTTTTTCATATATCCATACTTGATTCTTATATTTATTGTCTTTCCAGTTAGCTGTCTTCTTGACAAATGCTACGTTTTTGCCATTTTCACTTATAGATGTACCTGATAAGGTTGCTAGCGAAATAATCTCTTCTATACTTAGATATGTTTTTTCATTCATTTCCATAAATCCCCCCCTTTGTTTCTTTAAACATAAAATATTTTGTTCCCCTTATATTCATTTACATTCCTATTACAAGATATTGAAAATGCCCCTTACTATATTTCTATAAAATGGGCAAAAATTCCTCCTCCCACTAACTAGCCCTATAACGAAAAGACACTCATTTTTACAAGAGTGTCTTCATTAAAGTTTATTTATTTTATTTCAAAAGTATTTACTATAAAAATCCTTTCTGCTTAACTGCGTATATATTTTGTAGTTTCACTCTTTTCATGCCCCAGTAAACTATTACTAGCCAAGATGTTTTTCAAACCAGTCGCACGCTTCTTGTTTCATACTATAAGTAAATTGATGATTAATAAAAGGCATACTAAGCTTAAATTTATCAGGTTGTTCAGAATACACCGGTAATAACTTCTTGTAGAGTTCCAATGAATAAAAGTACGGCGAATCAATGTCCTGGTCACCATTAATAATTAACAATGGCTTTGGAAAAAAACCGCTCAACTTATCGAAAGGGTCTATCATTTGAAAGTACTCAGTTCGTTTTTCGACTTCTTTCACCGCATCTTGAATCTGTGTACTCCATTGTTCATAGGTAGCAGTGGAAGTAATGGTATCAAGCCATGATTTTGTAAATGAAGGTTTACCTGCTATGGGAATAGCAACCTTTATATCAGGGTTATTTGCTGATATATAAAATGACGCATAGCCTCCCATGGAAAAACCAGATATACCAATTTTATTTGTATCAATTCTCTCTTTACCCTTAAAGTATTCAATTAAATTCTGTATATCAATTGCTGATTGTTCAATAACTTCGTGCATATGGACGTAGGTATCCAAACCAGTATCTCGTGGAAAAACTTGATGGAATTTATTGCTCTCATTTTTCCCCTTTCTTTCCCCATGTCCTTTACAATCCATACTTACGTAATAAAAGCCTTTCTTTGCAAGCATATATCCAAAGTCGATAGCTTGTTCACGATCCGCCCCATAACCGTGAATAAAAAATACCAACGGACAACTATATAATTTCTCCTGAAAAATACTTAAAATCGGAATATCATCTACTACACTTGTCTCCATTATTATTTTTGTCATAAGTAATCCCCCCATATCGCCTTTATTATTTCAAACAAAAATCCCGTTCGCTGTATTACTTATAAATGTTTCATCATGTGATATAAAAATGACATGCATCGTCGTCTGTTGAACAAAGAACTTTTCCTTCAAAAGTACAATAATCAGCAATCAATTGTTCATCGTAAATGAGTTTTAATAATGTACTTTTTCCATTGCCCTCTTCACCAATGGTGACAATCTTGTCTCCCTTTTGAGTACTAAGATTAAAATTATCAATTAATATCCGGCAATCTTTCATCGTTTTGATTGTAAGATTGTGAATTTCAATCATGTAGACTCTCCTTTCTTTTTATTGGTTTAACCATTTGTCTTAGTTGTTCATATGCATCACCCCAAATTTTTATAAAAACAAAAAAGATGCCCCTGTTAGTAAACAGAAGCATCTCGCTCAACAAAAGTATTCACTCAATGTGGAAAAATCAAAGAGTGGTGGAATAAATATATGACAGGTGAAAATTAGCTTCTTGTTTATTTATTATGAGATTGGCTTTAATAATAAATAAACAATTGCTCAAATTTTTCACCCTCCGTTCATTCAAAATATTAGGTTTAATTTAACATAAACTTCTATTTTCCGCTAATCTTTTTAAAACTTTTAAAATAGACTCCCTACCGCTGTTATTGTTGTTGCTAAATCTTTTCGATATAGCGGGTGTAATTCATTCAGACTATTAATATTTACTTCATTCCCGCCAAGTGATGAATGGACATAAAGATCATCTCCTATATAGAGTGCAATATGACCTGGGAAATATAATAAATCACCCTTTTGCATGAGCTCGACAGGTATTTGTTTTATTGGAAACTCATCAACAATTTTAGCATCTCGGTAAATCAGTACACCATTAAGCATATACGCCATTGAACATAAACCTGAGCAATCAATACCGAGTGGCGATTTTCCTCCCCAGCGATAGGGTGCTGCTAAATAGCTAAGCGCTGTTTGGACTACATTTTCTCGTATTTGTTGCTCAGGCAAACTGTTTTCTGGAACTTTTTCTTGTAGCCATTGCCTACGTACATAACCAGTCTCCCCCGACACTAATTGCACTGCTGCCCATTCTGGATCTATCTCGGCCATAGCAAGCGAACTGATGATTGAACCTTTAACGAGCGTCGTCATTTTCGCACTTTGAATCAGAGGCTGTTGCAAAACATCGGCAAAGCTTTGGTTAATAAAATGGTTTGCTTCTTGTCGCCAAGTATCTGTTTTTGTTTTATCAACTATTAAGTTAGCCTTTTGGCAATAACCTTCATAGCGATAAGCGGTTTGTATGCGTACCCAGCTCTCATCTATGTCTTCTATGATTTGAACCGTCATACCATATAATACCTCATCCTCTAATTCTGAGACTTCATCTGGCTTTGCGTGTAAGTTTGCGAGCATGGATTTCACAATGGCATTCATTCAATCAGCTCCTTCCGCTTCACCAAGTACTCGTAAACAACTTTGGAAATACGACCGATTAGTTGCCTCGCATAATCATTATTTGTAACCTCTGTTACGAAAACGCCAATGAGATAATCTCCAGAGATGCTGTACACAATCCCAGCATCATGATCTACTGTTTCAAGACCACCTGTTTTATGAGCAAGTTTCACATCATCTACTAAATAACGACTTAATGATTCGTGTATACGTTGACGACTTAAAATATCTAGTGTTAGTTCACTAAATGCTGATGACAACAAATCTCTACGATAAATTCGTGAAAATAGTAGTGCCATATCACTTGCCGACGTTGTATTATCGAAGCCTTGTTCAAGCCTTTCAAAATCCATCATCTTACGTTGAATGGTTGTTTGCTTAAGCCCAATTTGACGAAAATACTGATTGAGTGCATCCATCCCTAGATAATCGATTAATATATTAGTTGCTGTATTATCACTCGTAATAATCATCCATACTAAAAGCTCATAGATAGTACTTTGCCCTAGACGCTGCTCACTAATAACACTAAAATCCACCCATGCTTCGGGTGCTATCTTCATCTCTTGCTCTAATGATTGGTTGTTGCTTTCTAAATAATGCAGAACAGCTAGCAGTATAGGCACCTTAATTAAGCTAGCACTAGAAAACCTATCTTCTAGCTTTTCACTAATGAAAAATTGCTCAGTCTTACAATCTTTCACAAACATATGCATTTTATAGGGAGCATTTTGAAGAATCTCTGTTATCGTTTGCTTCATATTTCACCTACTCTATCACTTTTATCATCTGATTCTCCGTGTCCATTGTGATCGTTCGACCTAGTGGCAGCGACATCGTTGGTAAACAGTGACCGCAAGTAATGTCCTTCATAATAGGTTTATTGAGTGGAACTAAAATTTCTTGGAAAATTGTTTGTAGGGATAGGCTATGCTCTGGATGTTTTGGATTTTCTGGACCACAATTTGTCCAAGCTCCTAATAAGATACCTGCCACCTCATCTAGTTTGCCTGCTAATTTTAGCTGCGTAAGCATCCGATCAACACGTTGCTCATTCTCGTCTACATCTTCTAATAATAATATTTTGCCCTTTGTATCAATTTCATAAGGTGTCCCAAGAGATGCGGTAACTAATGTTAAGTTCCCACCAATAAGCTGCCCTGTCGCTTTTCCAGCTGCAAGCGTTGTCATTGTACGACCAGGTGAATTTTCAAGACAGTAGTCCGTACGTTCTGTTGCTGTCACACTTTCGATAAAGGAATTCCATGTATATTGATCCATCTCTGGCCGAATAAATTCTGTAGAGGGCATCGGTGTATGATACGTGACAAAGCCACATGTTTGGTTAAAAGCGATATGTAATGCCGTCACATCGCTATAGCCAGCAAATACTTTCGGGTTTGCCTTGATCATATCGAAATCTAAAAACGGTAAAATTTTCGTCGCTCCGTAACCTCCACGTATGCAGAAGATGCCGTCAATAGTAGGGTCTCTAAACATTTGATTAACTTCAGAGGCTCTTAGCTCATCAGATCCCGCTAAGTAGCCATGTCTTGCTCTACAAGTTTCCCCAGCAACGACCTTCAAACCTAGTTTTTCAATACTTTTAACTGCAGGGAGAAATTTTTCTGGTGGGGTTGCACCTGAAGCACTTATAAGACCAATAGTGTCACCTTTTTTCAATGCCTTTGGACGAATCATTTGCAACCCTCCATTGTTAGTGAAGTTCGGTACCTTTCTAATTCCTCTTCATTGGCCAGTACAAAATGACCTTCTTCTATTTCGATAAATGTCGGTGGCTGAATGTCATAGCGGTGCTGTGACGGATCATAGATTTCTACGACTTTATCACGCTCCTTATAAGGATTTGGCTCAGGTACTGCCGATAATAACGCCCTTGTATATGGATGAATTGGATTAGAAAACAGCTTTTCTGTCTCTGCTAGCTCAACAATTTTCCCTTTATAAATAACAGCCGTTCGGTCTGTAATAAATCGAACTACTGATAAGTCATGCGCAATGAATAAATAGGTTAAATCATTTTGCTGCTGTAGGTTTGCTAGTAAATTTAATACTTGTGCACGAATGGATACATCTAATGCTGAAATTGGTTCGTCCGCAATAATAAACTCTGGCTCCATTACTAGTGCACGTGCAATACCGATACGCTGACGCTGCCCTCCTGAAAATTCATGTGGGAAACGACTAGAAAACTCCGGTAATAATCCAACATTTAATAATGCATCGCGTACCTTCTGTTGACGATCAGCCTCATTTTTGACGTTTTTTGTATTAAGAAGTCCCTCGGAAATAATATAGTCTACTTTTGCTCGTTCATTTAGCGATGCCATAGGATCTTGAAAAATCATTTGGATTTTCTGCGTAATTTCTCGATCCCACTCTTTTGATATTTTGCCATTTAGTTTCTTACCGTGATACAGTATTTGTCCTTCGGTAACTTCATTGATACGCATAATAGCTCGGCCGATTGTTGTTTTCCCAGAGCCCGATTCACCTACTAAACCGAACGTTTCACCTTTGAAAATATCGAAACTGACATCATCAATAGCTATAAATTTATTTTTGCCTTTACCAAAAACAACCTTTAAATTTTTCACCTCAACTAACACTTCTTTATGACTCATGCGCGTATCGTCTCCCTTCTGCAAAAAAGGCTTGTAGTGCTTCAGGCGGCTCTACTTTCGGAGCAAGTGGATCCAATAGCCATGTACGAGCAAAATGTGTGTCACTCACCTGAAAAAATGGAGGACGTTCCACAAAATCAATCTTTAACGCATATTGATTGCGAGGTGCAAAGGCATCTCCTTTAATTTCTTGAAAAAGATTTGGTGGTGTACCCTTGATGGAATAAAGCTGCTGCCCTTTTGAGCTTAGTTGCGGCAATGATGAAATGAGTGCCCAAGTATAGGGATGCTTGCCATTAAAGAAAATTTCATGTGTCTTACCCACCTCGATGATATCACCCGCGTACATCACTGCAATTCGGTCGGCAACCTTCGCGACAACGCCTAAATCATGGGTTATATAAACCGTTGTTAGTCCATATTTTTGTTGGAGATTTTTTAGAAGCTGTAAAATTTGTGCTTGGATTGTGACATCTAGCGCAGTTGTTGGCTCATCACAAATTAAAACTTTGGGTTTACATGCTAGCGCAATCGCTATCACAATTCGTTGACGCATACCGCCGGAAAATTCGTGAGGATATTGCTTATAGCGCTTTTCCACATCATGAATGCCTACATCTTTTAACAATTTTAAAGTTTCTTCGTATGCGGCTTTCCCCTTTAAGCTCTGATGTAAATGGACACATTCCTCGATTTGCTTGCCAATTGTTTTAAGCGGATTTAATGATGTCATTGGATCCTGTGTCACCATTGCCACTTCTTTTCCACGAATGCTTAGCCACTCCCGCTCGGTTCTAAACTGCGCTAAATCCTGATCATTGTAGAGGATCTGCCCCTGATCAATGTAGCCATTTTTATCGAGCAAACCCATGATTGATTTCACAAGAACGGATTTTCCTGAACCTGATTCGCCAACGATTGCAAGACTTTCACCTTTGTACAAATCAAGGGAAATATTACGAATAGCCGTTAGCACTCTGCCACGAAGTGTAAATTTAATGACAAGGTTATGAATGGTTAAAATAGGTGATTTAGTTTGTGTCACTTCCATCATCCCCCTTTATACGTGATTTTTCGGATCTGCTGCATCTGCAAATGAATTTCCTATAATATAAAATGCAATTGTAATGACGCTTAATACAATACTTGGGAAAATGAGCTGATATCTTAATTCTGGAGACATCATGAGCACTCGACCTTCATTGATTAAATTTCCTAAAGACGGCTCACTAATCGGTAGCCCTAATCCGATGTATGTTAAAAATACTTCCGAGCCTATTGCAAATGGTATAGCTAGACTCATTCGTAACATAATGACAGAAATAAGATAGGGTAATAGATTTTTCATTATTATTCGGTAATCAGGTGTTCCTAAGCATTTCGAGGCTAAGTTATATTCACGATCGCGCAAAATCACGATTTGATTGCGTATAAACCTCGCCATTTCTACCCAGCCAGTAATACACATAGCAATAATTATGGTTGAAATACTTGGTCGCAAAATATAGGACATTAAAATAAGTACGATAGTCGTCGGTATGTTATCAACGACGTTGTAAAGCTGTGTGATAGGCAACTCTAATTTACGCGAAAAGCCCCAAAGTGTACCAATCGTAATACCAACGATAGCCTCTACTAAAGCAACGACACAGCCAATAAATAACGAGGTCCTTGTCCCTGCCCAAATACGTGACCATAAATCCTGCCCAATGGAGTTTGTTCCAAACCAAAATTCAGCGCTTGGCGCAATATTACGCGCTTGGAGACCTGTCTGCTCATCAAGATATATTTCAGTCGGTGATTTTTGCGCTGGTAAATACGGCTGTAAAATGGTAAAGGTTACGATAATAAGCACGCCAACTAATAAAAATACAGCAATGCGATTTTTCAAGAAGGATTTCCATGTTGAACGCCAATAGGAGTAATTAGAGTAGGCTGTTTCTTCAGCTTGCCGCTCATCTACTTCTGCAAATTCGAACAATGTTTCACGTGATTTGTTTGAAATATTATTTATTTCTTCTGAATACATTCCCATTAACGTACACTCTCCCCTTTCCCCAATTTAATCCGCGGATCAACAAGAGCCATTGCAATATCTCCTAAAATGAGACCGATAATTCCAAGTGAAGAGAAAACAAGCACTAAGCCTTGTACAATCGTATTATCCTGTCGTTGTATGGCATCTACGAGTAAGCCCCCCATCCCAGGAATAGAATATAAGGATTCTATATAGATGGAACCTGTAATGGTAAAAAGAATAGTTGCGGGTAAATATTGTGCCATTGGAATAAAAGCGTTTCGTAGTACATGTTTAAACATTAATGCACGCTCTTTAACTCCTTTTGCTCGCGCTAGCTTAATATAATCCTTGTTTAGTTCATCCACCATATAACGTCGCATCCACATGGCATAGGACGCAGTCGGCGCTAGTGCCATTGAAGTTAGTGGTAAAATCCAAGTAACGGGATTATACTCATCAAAAAGCATTGGTAAATGGAAAATTTCCGTTATATACATTTGAATGACTAAATAATAAACAGCGGCAGGCACTGCAACAACAATGACAATATAGCCAGTTCCCAAACGGTCCAGCCAGCGTCCCTTCATCTGTGCCATCAATATTCCGAGCGGAACCCCAACTAAAAGAGATAGTACAACCGCACCTAAACCAAATAGCAAGGAATACATGATCTTATCTGCAATAATCGTGACGACTGGTACATCTGTTCGATATGTAACGGATTTACCTAAATCACCTTGAAACAGATTCGTGTAAAAGTTCCCCAATTGTACAAGTAGTGGGTCACGTAAACCTAAATTCGTTAAATAGATTTCTTGTTGAGCAGGTGACATCTTATTCGCTGCTGCTCCTAAATAACCTTCTTCAGGCATTAAACGTAATAATGAAAAAACAATCGTAATAATAATAAACAGTGTTAAAACTGATTGTAATAAACGTTTACCTATATACCACAGCATCACTTCATCCTCCTTTTTCAGAAAGAAGAAAGGAGATCCCGACTTTTCTATTTCGGTATCTCCTTCATCAATACTTATTACTTTTGAATAGTTATCTTGAATGGAGCCATAATGTTTTTTTCAGCATTAACTACCTAAAGCTCGATTGATTCAACTAACAATCATCGGGACAAGGTTTCAAATGATTGATTTTTCAATTATTTCGCCGCTTTAGCTAACGCATCCGCACGTTCTTGCTCCCACTTCGCTAAAGCTTCTTTAAACTCCTCGTTACTCATTGGTTTCTCTAAAATTCGCTGCCCTTTAAATTTCTCGGCAGTCACACCAAATGGCGAGTATTGCGCCTCAAATGGATTCAATTTAGAAGCAACATAGCCACTACCTCCTACTGAATAAGGAATGACAAATGCCTCATCAATTAAGAACGCTTCCGCTTTAGCAAACAATTCGTAACGTTTGGCTGTATCGATCGTCGCTTTTGCTTCGTCCACTAAGTTTTGATATTTTGATTTTCCATTTGCTTCTGTATAACCTTCAGCTAGCTCCGGTTTATTATAAGTACCATCTGCAGTGAATGGATCCGTATACGTTGATGGATCGGCATAGTCTGGGCCCCAGTTTGCTTCGAGCAATGCAAATTTACCTGGTTTACGAACCTCTGATAAAAAGCCTGTTGATGGTCCGGCCTCTATAACAATATCTACATAATCAGTACCTAATAATTTTTCAAGCTGTTGTTCAACTACTTGTGAACGATTTGCCCAATCTGGGCCGCCAGAGTTATAAGGCATTAACACTTTTATTGGGAAAGTTACTTTTCCTTCTAGCGCTTTTTTCGCTTTTTCCTTATATTCCAATGCCTTCTCCTTGTTGAAGGAGTCGTTATTTGAAATATCAGCTAATGGTGCTAACTGTGTATAGTCAACCCCCTCCACATTGACAAAGTTTTTAGGAGTAATTGTGTTGCTAAGCAAATCTTTTGGATTATAAGGTTCTAACGTTAGCATTGCAGATACACGGTCGAGCGCATGGAACAATGATTTTCGGAAATCTTTATTATTGACCGCTTTCTTCCAATTTTCAGGCTCGTATTCCGCATCAAATTGTGGGTTAAAGTTTAATGCATAGAAATACGTATAGAAGTTATTTTGTGTTTGACGGATTTGTGATTTTTTCTTATCGTCTTTAAACCACTCATCAATAATAGAAGTTGGAATACTCGCCGAATCGACTTCTCCTCGTAAAAATAATTCTGGTTCTACTGTAGCCGCTTCTTTATTGTATTTATAGCGGATACGATCAATCAGTACATTGTCTTTATCCCAATACTTATCATTTTTCACAAGTACTCGTTCATTTTGAGGTTCAAATTTATCTAAAATAAAGGATCCGTTATAAAGGAAATTTTCACGAGTTGTACCGAAGCTTTCACCTTTTTCCGCTATAAACTTACCATTAACCGGGAAGAAGCAGACATAGTTCAACATAGAAAGGAAATAAGGTGTAGGCGTTTCTAACGTGTATTCTACGGTATGTTCATCTATTGCCTTAATGCCAACCTTCGAAAAATCTGTCATATCACCGTTATAGAAGGCTTCCCCATTTTTTACGACAGTCGCAATCCAAGCTGTCGACGATTCATTTTTTGCATCAAGCACATAATGTAAGCCATCTACAAAATCTTGAGCAACTACATTTGCATACTCTTTACCGTCATGTGTCATCCACTTTGCATCATCACGAAGCTTAAATGTCCAAACGGTAGCATCCTCATTTGATGACCATTCTTTGGCTATGCTTGGTTGCACAACACCATACTTATCATACTCAATTAATCCATCAACCAAGTTCGCTGCTACAGCAAACTCATTCGTTTCAGAGGTCTTTAAGTAATTTAACGTTTTTATTTCCCCCGAATAAACAACCCGATACTCTGATTTTTTTTCACTTGAAGAATCGTCACTACAGGCTGCACAAAGCATTACAACTAGACACGCGAAAAGCAACCAATACCTTTTCATCATAAGCATCCCCCTAGCAATCTTTTTATCTCGCATAAACGGGTAGCGATTTCTATGTACCGTAAGCGAAAGCGCCAGGTACAAGATTCCCACTTCAAGATTCAAAACATATGAGTGGGGAGATCAACTGCCCGTAAAAGCCCGTTTTGTTAATCAGTGGAGGATGAAACCGTTCCACTGATGAAGCTTCATTTTATTATGAAAATCCTAGCCCAACCTCATCCGTCATCCTAATGCGATCATTTTCAAATATTGGACCACTGGCAATAGGATCCTTCAAACATAAACTAGGTCCATCTAAATCTATCATCGTGATATTTTTCTGTGATGCGGCAAAATGTGCAGCAGCACTTACGCTAATTTTTGTCTCTAACATACAGCCAATCATACATGGTATGTCGTTTGCCTCCGCAATGTGGCAAATTTTCTGTGCTTGATAAATGCCTCCTGTTTTCATGAGCTTAATATTAATCAAATCCGCAGCTCGCTTTTCAATAATTGTATAGGCATCTTTTGCAGAGAAAACACTTTCGTCCGCCAAAATATTTGTCAATGTATTAGCCGTCACGAATTGCATTCCTACTAGATCATGGCAATGAACAGGCTGCTCAACCAATTCAACATTCGTACCTGCATCTTCAAGTGCACCAATAATTTGTACAGCCTGCTTCGGTGTCCAGCCCTGATTCGCGTCCACTCGTAATGTTATAGCGTGTCCAACTGCATCACGAATAGCCATAACTCGCTTTACATCACCTGCTGGATCTTTCCCCACCTTTATTTTTAAAATTTGAAAACCTCGCTGTACGGCGGCAATACTATCCTTCACCATTTCTTCAGGATCGTTTACACTTATCGTAATATCTGTTACTAATTCTTTCCGATAGCCCCCTAGTAATTTATACAGAGGTGTTTGATAGTGTTTCGCAACTAAATCATAAATCGCCATATCTACGGCGGCTTTTGCACTGGTGTTTTGATAAATACTGCTGTCGATTCGCTCCATGATTTCTGTCAATTCTTCAATATCCATCCCGATAATGGCTGGCTTTATATACTCTTCTATAGCGTACGAAATAGACCCTAGTGTTTCGCCAGTAATGGCTGCAGTCGGTGCCGCTTCACCGATACCTATGCGCCCATCATCAGCATGGACATAAACAGCAATATTGTGAATGCTATGCACTGTTCTTAAAGCTGTTTTAAACGGTGTTATAAGTGGTGCCTCTATCTTCCCCAAGGTAATATTTTTTATTTTCATTCATTCACCTACCTTTTAGTTGTTTATGTTAAGAACTGTAAAATTCGAAGTACCTCATAAAAATCATCCGTTACGAATTCCACTGTATTATGTGGTTTAAACGTAGCATTCGGATAGAACGAGTTTCGATATGCACGCGTATGATCACGATAAATGATTTCCACTACAAAGCGCTCAGGTAATGGTACTTGCAAATCTTCCCGAGACACTTTCATCGAATCCTCAACAAGTCGTTTCGTTTCTTTAATCGTCAGCTGTGGACTGACACTAATAGTCGCATTTCCTATTCCTTCTTTTGTGGCAAATGTAATGATATGATCATTGATCGATTGAATTTCCTCTGTTAACCCCACATCTCCACTAACAAATGAAACTGGAACACCATGTAAAGCAGACGCGTACGTATTAATTAAAAATTCACTCGCGTACTCACCATTAATTTTCACATCCGCAAAAACACAAAGTGTATGTGCTAAAGGATTCCGCGCACTTCCCCCTTTACTGTGATAGCCAATAAAAATCGCGCGATCAAAGCTCTTATCAAGTCCCGCAACCATACACATCGGGTCATACGTCCAACCTCGAATAACCTTGCAGTTTACTGGTAAATTAGAAATATCAAGATTACGTGCTGAATCATGAGCATCCTTTAGTAAAATTTCGGTTGCTCCACCACGAATAGCCCCCTCTATAGCGGCTTCTACTTCCTTTGTCATTTGCTTTTGGAAAAACTTATAATCTGGCGCGTTTAGCTCCGTCTCACTCCAAGCTGTTGTACCAGTAATCCCTTCAATATCTGCACTAATATAGACCTTCATAGTAATCGAAACTCCTTTACTTTATTGTCTTGGATCATTGCTTCCACAGCTCCATAACTAGCTTCTTGCGCACCTACACGTCTTGCCCATGAAGCATTATTAAAATCAAAGTGCCACCATTCCTCTGAATAATTCGTAAACCCAACCATTGTCATACAGTTATATAGTAGACGTCGATGAACACAGGCTTCCCAATTTTCCTCCGGATGTTGTTCAAAATAGCGTGTTGCAGACTTTTCACTTATTTCATCAAATGCTGAACCTAAATTTAAAGCATTGCCATCTAAATCTCCTAGCGTCACATCAATCGCTCCACCTGTTAAATGCGGGGCAAGATGAGCTTGATCCATGCTAGGAAACGCAACATACTTACGCGTTTCTCTTACAACCTCTTGCTCAGTAAAATGGGGAAAAAGCTGTGCTATTTGCTTTGAAAAATTCGCAAACAAAAATTGTTGCACTCGGAATGGACGATAACCATCATATAAAATAAGACTAAAATTTTTAGGTAATAATAACAGCGCTTGCGTTAATCGCTCATATACACCCTGACGTAAATAAATAACTTGTAAACTATTTGGTATTTTTTGATGATAGTAAATGGGCTCACTAAAAATCCTTGAGTGTTCTTCTCGAACTTGAATGATTGGCTCGCCATTTTCACATATTGCAGGTGTTGATTCCCTCATTGAAGTTTTATCTACCTCAATGGGTTGAAAAATGGTGTCATGTATAGTACACACCTCCAATTTCAAGTTTCGATAAAATTTTTAGATAATTCAGTTTTATCGAATGTATCACACCTTAAATTTATTGACCAGAAAAAAAAGAAATATGACAGAGTAATAGCTATTCTCTGCTTTTTTAACAAGGTACGCCAAATGATCGGTGCAAGAAGTCGGAAAATGATGTTTTTTCACCTATTTAGGAATTTTATTCGTGGATAGGGTAGAAGATTACCGAAATAAAATAAAAAATGACCGATTTAAGCCTCTTCAAGGATTTCTCAACCACAAAGTGAGGTTGATTTCCGTTCCGACTGGGCGCTTTCCTGGGGGCGTCCGATGAGCCGCTTCGCTTCGCTGCAGGGTCTCGGGCCAACACGATGTTGGTCACGGAGGCGTTATCACAGGATGTGATGCTATTAGCCTTCGTTCCTCTATTGCTGATCCCCGAGGAGTCGCCCAGTCTCCACTCCAATCAACTTATATAAATATGAAATGACATCCACCTGTGATGATCCTTAGTTAATTGAATCAAATTTAATTGGTTATAAAAAAAACTCCATTTTGATTAATATCAAGATGGAGGTTAACTCTTATAATTATTTCGAAGCTACTAAATAGGCCAACTATATAGTATTTTTATTAATATTTCGAGCACTAAATATATAGTATTTTTATTAATATTTCGAGCACTAAAACTAAAGAGATTTCATGTCTATTAATAAAGCTAGAATTGATAGGCTTCAACTTTATGACCATTTCGACCAACAGTAGTCTGTGCCTGTGATAGTGAATTTAAAATGGCTTCCTCTGTTGCTTCTGCAGCAGCTGCAAATAATTGATTCATAATAGGATGATCTTCACGTAGTTGTGTACGTGTTTCGACGAGTTGGTCTGATAGATGAGCGATATGATGGGCTGTTGTAAAGCCAATGACTATATCTCCGCTGCCATGTGAAAAATGACTGCCTGTCCGTCCCAATCCGATACCACAGCGTTTAATGACACGTGTTAGTTGACGACTACTAAGCGGGGCATCGGTGGCAAGTACGATGATAATGGAGCCATCTGTCGGAGATAGTGTCGATTCACATTGAACGTTTGAAGCACTATATCGATGTGCTAAAAACTCTGAGCTTTGCCCGAAATTACTAAGGACCATACATCCTATCGTATAGTTCGTTGACGCATGTGTCACGACTCGGGAAGATGAGCCAATCCCACCTTTATAGCCAAAGCACATCATTCCTTTTCCTGCACCAACTGCCCCTTCCTCCGCAGTTTCATTTGTGGCTTTGTGGATCGCTTCCATAGCATGCTCGGGTATGATAGGACATTCTCGAATAGAATTTAAATAGCTATCGTTACATTCCCCGACTACGATATTAATAGTTCCTGTTGAAAGTCCTATTTCACTATTCGTATCTAGCATAAATCGCAGCGTTCCTTGTGTTACAGCCGGAACGCCAAATGTATTCGTGAGCATAATTGGAGATTCAATTACCCCTAGCTCATTCACCTGAACGAGCCCTGTCGTTTTCCCAAAACCATTTATCACATAGCTTGCAGCAGTAACTTTTTGCTGAAATAAATTACCATCATGCGGTAAAATCGCGGTTACCCCTGTACAGGCATAAGCGCCGTCTTGATTCATGTTCTCATCGAGGGTTATATGACCTACACGCACGCCAGCTACATCAGTAATACAATTTTTCTCACCTGTTGATAGTGTTCCAATTACAATCCCCATTTCTCGTACTTTTCTTGGCATCTTACTCCCCCTTATGAATGGCCATATTTACAGCAGCCTTTGCATGTAGAATTGTTGTATCAAAAACAGGTACATTAAGATCTTCCTGTTTAATAAGTAATCCAATCTCTGTACAGCCTAATATAATTCCTTGTGCTCCCGTTTTCACAAGGTTCTCAATCACCTGTAAATAATATTCCTTTGATGTTTGTTCAATTTGGCCCAAGCATAATTCTTCATAGATGATACGATTGACCTCAGTACGCTCGTCAGCAAGCGGAACAAGCACTTCAATGCCAAATCCCTCTACTCTAGCTTTATAGAAATCTTGCTCCATCGTGTACTTTGTCCCAAGAAGTGCAACTTTCTGTAAACTAGCTTTTTCTATTTGATTGGCAGTCGCATCTGCTATATGTAAAATCGGTATTGTGATCTTTGCCGCAATGATATCTATAACTTTGTGCATTGTATTTGTACAGATGATAATAAAATCTGCCCCTGCACTCTCTAGAGATTGCGCTGCTTCTCCCAACACTTGTCCAGCCTTCTCCCACTCTCCCTCAGCTTGATAATGCTCAATTTCTTGGAAATCTACACTATACAAAATACATTTGGCTGAGTGTAAGCCTCCTAATTGTTTCTTTACCTCTTGGTTCATAAGACGGTAATACTCAGCTGAAGACTCCCAGCTCATACCACCAATCATGCCAATAGTTTTCATACAAATTCCCCCTCAAATTTGGCTGATTACACATAACGTAAGGTTGATATCTGTTTTGACCGGGCGCTTTCTTTGTGGCGTCCAATCAACTTATATACTGGGTATAGGTTTAACAGGTTTCAGACCTAACTTTAGATGATGTGCCTTTAATTTTATTATTATACTAAAAATCCCGGATGAAATAAGGGAATTTTCAAAAAATAAACATTACAAGCTTTAACATCGTTCTTCCATTTCGTCAGCTTTTCAGTAATAACCAATCGAAAAGACCTAATATATGTACTAGGAATAATATAGCCTTTTAACTTGATCAATACTTGAACAAATATCAAGTAAATAAGTAAAGAAGCTTAGTGTAAGTTTATAATAAGGATTGATTAAAAATGCTCTAAAAAAGTTGATTTTATATATAGAAGAAACCCACACGTTGCGTTCTACGCAATGCTTTAGAGAATTTTTATGGTTATCCGCCATTTGAGAAAGCTTCGTTTGGCTATCATTCAGATACCGGCCAAACAGATATCCTCGCTAGGTAAAATATTTAAGCTTTCAGTCAATGAATCATTTTTTGTATGAGAATAACCGGTTCAATTACAAACTGATAGTAAAACTTACTTCGCTAAACCCCATTAGAAAAAAGGCATTGGAAGGGGGTTAAATACCCGTTAGTTTCCAATGCCAGTTTTTATTTATGTTATTTTTTAATCCACCATCTGCGAATAGAGTAATCCCGGTTACATAACTAGCTTGGGATGAAGCAAGCCATGCTGCTACAGAAGCAATATCCTCTGGTTTTCCGATATACCTCATCGGAAACACGCTTTCTATAAACAGCCTTTGCTACACCACAACCACGCTGATTAGCTACCATGGAGCAAACACCAGCACCTGCTGCACCAGTAACAAAGCAGATACACATTTCTACTTCAAAACAACAAGTGCCCTGCCGATATTAAAATGCTTGAACTTGTGGACTTTGCTGTTGACCAATTGCGTCAAATGGAACCAGAAGAGCTTTCGACTAAATTAAAGGCTTTTTTAAATAAATAATAACCAAAAAAGTCCCCTTAAATTAAAAAATGACTTTTTTTATGTTTAGACAGCTTTTCATGCTTATACTTGTAACGCCACAATTGTTTGCGCTACTTTCTCTTCTGTTAAATTGTGACGCACGATGTAGCGGTTTTGCGCATGCTTTGTACATTCGATTGTACAGCCACCTAAATGCTTTGCTTCATTTTCTTCAGATGCGATGATTTGCTTGTTACATTCAGGGTTTGCACAGTTAATGTAACGTTCACAAGGTTCGCCGTCATAGTGATCACGACCGATAATAACATGCTCTACTTGATTGATCGGCATCGTTAAACGCTCATCAAATACGTACATTTGACCGTCCCATAATTGGCCTTTCGCAACAGGGTCTTTTCCGTATGTTGCAACACCGCCGTGTAATTGACCGACATCGCCAAAGCCTTCACGTTTCATCCAGCCCGAAAACTTCTCACAACGAATCCCGCCCGTGCAGTATGTTAAAACATTTTTCCCTTCGAATAGCTCGCGGTTTGCACGTACCCATTCCGGTGTATCGCGGAAGTTTTGTACATCTGGTCGAATCGCGCCACGAAAATGGCCGACATCGTATTCATACGTGTTACGCACATCTAATACTACTGTATTTTCATCTTGCATTTCAGCAAGGAATTGTTCTGGTGACAGGTAGCGACCTGTTAATTCATGTGGGTTTACGTCTTCTTCTAAGCCTAAGTTTACTAACTCGGGACGTGGGCGTACGTGCATTTTTTTGAATGCATGCTCATCTGCCGCATCAATTTTGAAGACAATGCCTTCAAATAACGGGTCTGCTTGCATGTTTGCCATGTATTGCTCTGTTTGCTCAATCGTACCTGAAACAGTACCGTTAATGCCCTCATTGGCTACTAAAATACGACCTTTCAAACCGATTTCTTTACACATTGCTAAGTGCGTTGCTGAAAACGCAGCTGGATCTTCGATTTTCGTGTAATGGTAATATAATAAAACTTGATAATTCATTGTTTCCACCTATCATTTCATATATTTGCAGGATATACCTGATAGTGTCTTTTACGACCTATTAAACATAAAGGATAATCATTTAATATGCTATCGGTAATTAGGCTGAAATGGGTATACAATATTGTTTTTAAAGAACTTGTGAAGTGGTCAGAGGATTTGAACTAACAAGAAATAGCCGATCCAGCCATCTCGTTTCAAATCCAACATTCAGAAGTTTTTAATCTTATTTATTATGTTTTCTATTGCAAAAAACCCAAACCTTGATACAGCAAAAACTACTCTGTATCAAGGTTTATTTTAGTGTCGCATTATCTTATATTTATATAACAAATATAACTATAAGATGTGACAGTATTAGTTATAACTCACACTAACTTACCCTGGCTCAAATAAAACAGTTTTCTTATAAAATGCCATATCAATGTTTCAGTAATGTAAATATCAGCATCTACTTCTTCTATTGCTTGCAAAATGCGTTCATAAAATTCAAGTGGTTCAATATCCGAACTTATATTTATTAAATATGAGCTGCATATGCAACTCAATGATCTTTAATTAACGCTCCTGTTAGACATTAATCAGACTTGGAATATTCTTTTTCAATTCCTTCTTCCTTTAACCTCCCAATTACTTTAAGTGCGTTTCTTCACAAAATCCCATACGTAACCGCCTTTTTATCTCAATATGTATTGTTCTTTCGTGTCATTATATTATTTTTACCCTGAAAAATTTCGACAAAATAATCCATACTAAACAACATCTAGGGATAGGTGTATCAAATATTGTAAAAACATTACACCACACAAAAAATTAATGCAATTCAGTATTTTCAAAAAACGGATATATTACAAAAAAACAGTGTAGACTAAAGCGTATTGAGATTGGAGGTAAGTAAAATGGAATGGATATCGAATATTGTAAGTGATACTAATGGTATTTTATGGACATATTTCATTATCACATTATTATTAGTTGCAGGATTGTATTTTTCCTTTGGCACAAAATTTGTGCAAATTCGACTTTTCCCTGAAATGTTTCGTTTAATAGTGGAAAAAAGAGAGGGCGAGTCAGGTGTTTCACCGTTCCAAGCCTTTACGATTAGTGCAGCTTCACGTGTAGGTACTGGTAATATCACAGGTGTTGCATTAGCAATCGGAGTAGGTGGACCTGGAGCAGTATTCTGGATGTGGATTATCGCTATATTGGGAATGGCGACTGCCTTTATTGAAAGCACGCTTGCACAGGTGTACAAAGTAAAGGATGGCGATACGTTCCGTGGTGGACCAGCTTATTATATGGAAAAAGCATTAGGTCAACGTAAATTAGGGGTTATTTTTGGTATTCTTTTAACGTTAAGCTTTGGCTTTATATTTAATGCGGTACAATCGAATACGATTGCAACTTCTGTAGGTGAGGCATTTAATATTAAGCCTTCTATCATTGGTATTATGTTAGTTGTGTTAACGGCCATGATAATTTTTGGTGGCGTACATAGAATTGTAAAAGTTACGCAAGTACTTGTACCCGTGATGGCGATTTTCTATTTAGCTGTAGCCCTTTTTGTTGTTGTAACGAATCTGACTGAAATACCAGCTGTCTTCAAACTGATTTTCACAGAAGCGTTTGGTCTTCAGGAAGCTGCTGGTGGTGCGATTGGAGCTGCTATTATGCAAGGTGTACGCCGTGGCTTATTTTCCAATGAGGCCGGTATGGGTAGTGTTCCTAATGCCGCAGCTACAGCAAATACCTCTCACCCTGCAAAGCAAGGATTAGTGCAAAGCTTAGGTGTATTTTTTGATACAATTATGATTTGTTCTGCAACAGCGTTTATCATTATTTTAGCGGGTCTATATAATACTGGTGAAAGCAATGGAATTATTCTTACACAAAATTCCTTAGCTGTACATGTAGGTGATTGGGCTCCTTACTTTATCGCTATTTCTATTATTTTCTTTGCATTTAGTTCTATTGTCGGAAATTACTATTACGGTGAATCTAATATTGAGTTTATGAATGCTCATAAAGGTTGGATGTTTGTCTACCGTATTTTAGTTCTTGCTATGGTTATGTTTGGTTCTCTTGCGCAAGTAGAGCTTGTTTGGAACTTAGCAGACTTATTCATGGGACTAATGGCTATCATCAATATTACGATCATCCTGTTACTTGGTAAAATTGCCTTCCAAGTGTTAGACGACTTTACAATGCAACGGAATGCAGGCAAAAATCCTGTATTTTATGCAAAATCAATCCCAAAATTGAAAAATACTGATTGTTGGGAAGAAGATCGATAATTATTCAAAAGCGCCATTCCTCAAACGGAATGGCGCTTTTTTTTATTGTTGAAAAACAAAATGAATAAGTAAATCTCTGCGTATGTTTTTGGCGAAGGAGTTTTCCGTTCCAGGATGCATAAAACTTATTAATTTTATACATTTTAAAAATGAACGCTAATCTACTTACCTTAATCGAATATAATAAACTTTTAATAGTTGTACGTCCGTTGCTGCTGTTTTGCTTTCGTAATAAAACACATCTTGCTAAAGTTTCATTTAATTACTATAAATTAGAACGACATGCCAGAAGATACACGCTATGAGAAGTGGTTGATTGGAGTGGAGGCTGGGCGACTCCTCGGGGATTAGCGATAGGGGAACGAAGGCTAAAAGCATCACGTCCTGTGAAAACGCCTTCGTGACCAACATCCTGTTGCCCCGACGCCCCCAGGAAAGCGCCCAGCCGGAACGGAAATCAACCTGTCGTTTTGCCGAAGGGCCATACTTTATTTAATATGACACCTTAAGTTTTCCAACACCATGAAACGCCATTCCTCAAATGGAATGGCGTTTTTTGTTATGCAGATTCTATTAATATTTAAATTGACTAACTAGCTGTTTGAGCTCGTCTGCCATATGCGCAAGAGCTTGTGCAGACGCATTAATTTCTTCCATCGAGGCTAATTGTTCCTCTGTAGATGCTGCAACGTCCTCAGAAGCAACTGCATTTCCTTTTGCTGAGAACGCCAAATCCTCCGTAATAGCGGTCACCTCTTGTACACTTGCTGACATCTGTTCAGAGGCAGAAGATACCTCTTCCATTTTAGGAGTAATTGCATCCATACTTGTCATAATCACTTGGAATTTAGTAATGGCTTCATCCGATACTTGTAGTCCATTTTGAACATCCTCTGTAACTTTTGCCATGATGCTAACAGATTGTTCTGTTTCTAACTGAATACCATGGATTAGCTCGAAAATTTGCTTTGCAGATTCCTGCGATTGCTCCGCCAGCTTTCTTACTTCATCAGCAACAACAGCAAAGCCTTTTCCGTGCTCCCCTGCTCTTGCTGCCTCAATCGCTGCATTGAGAGCAAGTAAGTTCGTTTGATCTGCAATACTTGTAATCACATCTAAGATGGACGTAATTTGCTTAGAGCGTTCATGTAATGATTGAATTTTCGTATTTGAGTCGGTCACTGATACATGAATAGAATGCATTTGATCTTTTGTATTTCGGACTGCCGTTCCACCTTCATCTGCCTGTAGCGTTGCATGCTGTGAAAGATCCGTCACAGTAGATGAGATCTCCGCGATATGAAGAATGGCCTTGGAAAGCTCCTGTAACGATTCTGCATTCTTAGTGGCACTCGTCGTTTGCGTGTCTGCGCTCGACGCGACATCTTGAATCGAAATGGCCACTTTTTCTGTAGCAATGCTCGTTTGATTAGCATTGGCTGTTAGCTCTTCTGCCGACGATGCCACCTCTTCAGCATTTTTTTCAATTTTTTGAATAAGAGTTCTTAAACTGTCTTGCATATCGTTAAAGGCTTGTCCTAGCTGTCCAATCTCGTCATGAGAAGTGATTGTCACTTTTTCTGTTAAATCACCTTTACTAATAGTTACTGCACTATCCTTTAGTAATCTAATCGGTCTTATAATTGCCTTCATGACAAAAAAGAATACAATCGAACTGATTACAATCGCAGCAATTAGGACCAGAAACGTTTTGTTCAAAATGGGTGATGCTGATTCATCAATCTCCTTTGCAAAAATTGTCCCTGTGATTTTCCAATTTGTCAGTTCATTCGTTGTAAAGAACATAATACGGTCATCACCGTCAAAGACATAATCATACGTGCCAGATTTGCTGTCATACATTTGATTAAGGAAGCTCTCATTTAATTCCTTACCTGCTTCTAATGTAGGATGTGAAATGACTAAGTTATTTTCACCAAAAATAGAAGGATATCCTTTTTTTCCTATTTTTATAGAGTCCGAAAGTTTTTGAATGTCTGTCAATTTTAAATCAATTGCCACAACCCCAGATTGATCTTTTACCTGACGAGCTATTGTTACGACCATATCTCCAGTTGCTACATCTTTATAAGGATTCGTTATTAAAGTTTCCCCCTTCAAAGCCATAGCTTCTTTATACCAATCTCTTTCCAAAGGATTGTAATCAGCACTATTCGATTTTGGTTCTACAAATACTTCTCCGTCATTTGTTCCAACATAAATACTTAAAACATCTGGACTCAGCTTCATATATTCATGAAAATTTGGTAGTATTTTAGTTTCCTTCTGTTCGTACTTAGAGGAATTTATTTCCTCGCTAAAGGTAGCGACTTCATTTATTTTTGTGCTAATAGCACTATCAATTAACGTATTCAAAATTCCAACACTTTCATCCGCACTAAAAAGTATTTCTTCTTTTATCGAGTTTTTTGCTGAAAGATACGATAAGCTTCCTACAGAAATAACTGGTATTAGTAAGATAAGAGCAAATAATGTGTAGAGCTTACCTTTAAAGCTTCCAAATAATCGTTTCATGCAACAGCTCTCCTTTTGTCTTTCCTAGTTCTTAAAATGTGTTTTGTCTCATTTCGTGGTTTCTTTTTAGACTCAAAGAATCCCCCAACACACAACCTCCCCTTCTCATATCGATTAAATTTCCTTCTTCTATTTTTATCGGACGAAATACTTAAATTCAAAGACCTTATTTCATTTTTTTGATTTTCTCGACATAAATCGAGCTCTCCGCGCCACTATCCACTAAACATAGAACCCCTATGAATCAACCTTTATGAGATTCATAGGGGTTCTTGTGTTAGTATTTAAATGCTTGAATGGATTCTTGTAAGTCAATCGCCATTTTTGCCAAATGTGTAGAGGCTGCCGCTACTTCTTCCATCGCTGCATTTTGTTCCTCAGAGGATGCTGCAACACTTTGAACATTGCTACTCGATTTCATGGATACTTCGCTAATGTAGTCGATTTCTTTTACAAGTTTTTCAATATCTTGATGGATCGTTCGAATAGCCGCTGTAACTGATTCGGTTTGAGCTTGTACATCATTAATGGCATCGTCAATTTGTATGAAATTATCTCTTGCCACATTTACTTTTTCACGACCAAGCATTACTGAATCATTATTACTAATCATGTCTTGCTCGATAATTCTTGTATCTTCAGTAATTTGCAAAACAACTTTTTCAATATCTACAGCAGCTAAATTCGATTCATCAGCTAGCTTCCGTACCTCTTCTGCCACTACAGCAAAGCCCTTACCATGCTCACCACTGCGCGCAGCTTCTATAGAGGCGTTGATAGCCAATAGATTTGTTTGAGTAGCAATATTTTTAATAACGTTGACTGCTGATACGATTGCTGCTGTATTTTCATCTAAGGTTTTCACACGTGTACTTAGCTCTACCGTATTATTCGCAATGTCATTCATCTGTTCAATGACATTACGAACTGAGGAACGCCCTAGGCTAGCCATATTTTTGGTATCTACAGTTGCATTGTTAACATAATCAATATTCGTTGATATCTCATCCATTTTTTTAAAAATGTGAGAGGATAAGTTTCGTACATCACCTGTCAATGTATCCTGTTCTTCAATACCATGTGCAATATCTTGGATCGATCCGGAGACAACTTCTGTTGCCTGTGTCACTTCCATGCTACTCGCTGTGAGCTGCTCGGATGTTGCTGCTACCTGTTCAGATGAATTACCAACTTGCTTCATCGTCTGTCGAAGCTTTTCTGCCATCGAATTAAAGGAAGTTGCCAGCTGGGCAAACTCATCTTTTGTTTTAAATTGAAGGTGTGTTTGTAGGTTACCAGTTGAGAATTTGTCCATTTCTACTACTGTTTGTTGAATATTTTTTGCTACTCTTCGACCAAAAACTGTCGCAATAATAATGCTTATAAGTAAAGAGACCATTGCTAGTACAGCAATCTCTGTGCCGCTTCTGTCGCCTTTTTGCTTAGTAGCCTCTATACGCGCCTGCATTTCGTCCTGCTGAGCGGTTGCCATCGTTTTCCCAAACTCAACGAGCTTTAGAGAACCTTTCCCTAAAACCGGTAATGCCAACTGCTGTGCTTGCTGTTTTTCACCACTTTGAAAAAGTGGTACAATTTGTTCATCTAGAGGCTTTTCCCATGCCTCTAACTGCTTTAAAAACTGTTCAAAGTCCGTATTTTTATGTTCGAGTTCTTCAATACGCTGAATAGATTTATGTAAAGTTTCCCGTATTTCAAGATGATTGTTGAGCATGTCTTCTTTACCATATAACATATACCCTCGAATGGCAGCATTTGCACGAACCGTTTGAAAGGAAATATCATTATACAAGTTCATTAATTCCGTATTTTTTTCGATTTCCGCAAGAGTGTGTTTATTATCATTTAAAAAGTACATGGCAATACTAGTAATTAGTAATAGAAATACTAAAACTATACCAAAAGCAAATTGCAGTTTTCGTTCTACCGTTGATTTCATACGACTCCCTCAATTCCACTATTTACATTAATTCTCTTGAGTATAGCCTAATCATATCTTTTATCCTATAAGAAGTGCGTCTTTTCTCATAAATTAACACTAAAATTTTACAAAAATTAAAACACATCTCCAAATGTCTTGACTTCTGTAATTTCTGGCGTTTTAATGGAGCTTTTTTGGCACATCACTGGATTAGAGATGCCATTTTTTATACGTATCATCTCCATAAAGAGGGGTTGATCTCCGTTCCGACTGGGCGCTTTGTTGTTGCTGTCGCTACGCTTTCGCACAGATAAAACATTTGCTGACGCTTCGCTTTTGCACAGAGCAAAGCTTCCTGGGGGCGTCAGGGCAACAGGATGTTGGTCACGAAGGAGTTATCACAGGATGTGATGATTTTATCCTTCGTTCCTCTATTGCTGATCCCCGAGGAGTCGCCCAGCCTCCACTCCAATCAACCAATATATACTGGAATCCAATATTTTTGAAAATGTCCAGATTTTTAGAAAAAGTTAAAAAATAGTTTGGAAGCTTGTACCATTTCATTGGCTTCACTTCTAAATTCAGATACATTATTAACAAGAAATGAAATAAAGGAGAGTAGTAGAAAGTGAGTCAGCCTAATTTATATGTTAGTTTAGTAGTGGGCTCCGAATGTGATATCGAATCGCTTGCATTACGCTCAGTACTTGAGTCATTTGGGGTACGAGTGACTCTTCATTTAATTGGAAGACCAAATGATTTAATTGATGTTTTGTCAGGGGAAGATTTAGACGATCGAATACATTATTTAATTTTAAACTTCCATGGGAATGAAGGCCGTTTTTGCATGCCAAAGCTAGGTGAGGATATTTATGAGTTAAATGAACCAAGGGGCGAATTTTTCGGTCCGCAAGAGATCTTAAATTATTGTAAATTAAATGATGTGAAGGTTATTGCCTCTGGCTGTACTTTAGGTAAAAAGCAGCTAGCTACTGCATTTTTAAAAAGCGGTTGCCACTCCTATTTGGCCCCGGTTGATTACATAGATGGTAATGGGAATTTAATGTTTCTCATAAGATTTATGTATGAAATCATTGCAAATGAGCGAACACAACAGGAAGCCTTTGAAATCGCAAAATCTATTGACGATGAAACTTCGATGTATCAGCTTTATTTTGCATAGAAAACAGCAAAAAATCGTAGCCAATTTTATAGCTACGATTTTTTATTTTTTGAATCTTCCTTTTGTCTGTCCCCGGGATGCGAAGGCAAAATAGCGTTATATAGTTCGAGTGAAGCAGGATGTTTAAATGGATCGTCCTTGTTTATTTCCTCAACTAGTCGACCATTATGTATCACTAGTATTCTATCTGATATAAAGCGTGTTACATTTAAATCATGAGAAATAAAAATATAAGATAACTTCAGTTGCTTTTGTAGTGATTGAAGTAGTTGCAATATATTTTTCTGCAATATCATGTCAAGGCTACTGATAGCCTCATCTAACACAATTAATTTTGGGTTTAAAGCAATTGCTCTAGCAATATTTACGCGTTGCTGTTGGCCTCCACTAAGCTGTGAAGGATATTTATTTGCAATATTGCTTTCTAATTCAACACAGTTGAGTAGCTCCTCTACCTTACGTTGCCTTTCGCTTTTGGAAAAATTCTCAAAATTAAGAAATGGTTCCTCTATTATCTCTGAAATAGTTTGCTTTGGGTTAAAGGAGTTAAAGCTATTTTGAAAAACAGCTTGTAAATCTCTTCGAATCCCCTTTTTTTCTTTAGAGCTAGCTTGATATAAATTCACATTATTAAATCGTACAATCCCACTCGTTGGATTCTCTATGCCCAAAATTATCCGACCTAATGTACTTTTTCCTGATCCACTTTGACCGATTACGCCTAAGCATTCGCCTTCCTGAAGTGAAAATGTAACCTGTTGTAATACTGGTACTTCTCGATTTTTTTGTATAAATGACTGTCTCTGATGATAGTACTTCTCAACATTCGTCACCTCTAATAGAGCCATATTACTACCTCCTCTAAAAAGTGATTCTCGATTGTAAAAGTTTCTTTGTATACCAATGCTGTGGCGCGTCAAAAAAATCAAAGACATTCATCTGCTCGATGAGTTCTCCCTTATACATAACAGCAACTTCATCGGCAAGTTCAGCAATAACGCCAAGATCATGTGTGACGATAATAATCGCTGCATCGGTTTCATTTCGAATTTGATTGAACAATGTTAATATTTTCTTTTGATTGACTGTATCAAGGGCTGTTGTAGGTTCATCGGCAATATATAATTTAGGTTGCATCGCAAAAGAAAGAGCAATCATGACACGTTGTAACATCCCTCCACTTAATTGGAAAGGATAATATTGCAAAAGTTTTTCCGGATTAGGTAAATTTACTTTATTCATAGCAGAGATAGCTATCTGTCTTATTTCTTTTTTATTTAGTACGTAATGCGCTTTTAATGTTTCTCGAAAATGCATTTCTATTGTTTGAATACTATCAAACGCTACCAATGGATTTTGTGTAATCATTGATATGTGTTTTCCCCGGAAATCTCTTAACCTTTCTTTTGTTACAGATGTTAAATCAATATTTTGATATAGAATTTGGCCCGTCGATTTTGCTACAGCTGGAATAGATTGCATAATTGCTTGACATAACATCGACTTACCACTACCACTTTCACCAATAATCCCTAATATACGCCCTTTAGTTACAGTTAAATTGATAGAAGATAGGATTTCCTGTTCTCCTATTTGCACATTTAAATCTTTGACTTGTAATAAGATTGTTCTTTCCATAGTTATCCCTTTCAATGATCCACTTGCTTGTTATGACGAGACATATAATTAAATAATAGGACTACAATGATTATTGCTGCACCTGGATAAAGCATAAGCTCAGGATGTTGTCGAATATACTGTTTTCCTTCACTAATCATCATTCCCCACTCAGGTGTAGGAGCTTGAACACCTAATCCAATAAATGAAAAGCCAGCAATTTCTAAAATGACTTTTCCTAAATCTAATGAAATAATAGTCAGCATCGGCGCCATTATATTTGGCACGAAATGGCGTAGGATTAGCTTAACCCCTGAAGTTCCACTAATTTTTGCAGCCTTTATAAAGTCTTTTGCATGAACGCTTATAAATAAGCCCCTTATAATTCTTGAATAATAAATAGTTTGAGTAAAAATAAGTGCCAATAATAGATTTCTTAAGTTTGGACCCAAAATGCCTAGAAGTCCAAAAGCAAGAACAAGCGTAGGGAAAGCTAATAAAATATCACAGATACGAATAAATAAAAAATCAATTATCCCCCTCATAAAAGCTACTATTGCCCCTATCCATATAGCAAAAAAAGTTGCAACTAATTGAATAAATAAAGCTGACCCCAAAGAATAGCGAATACCTAACAGTATACGTGAAAGTATACATCGCCCTAAATGATCTGTGCCGAGAGGATATTCCCATGACGGTTCTAAAAACTTTTTAGATACATCTACCAAATAAGGATCATTTGGCATGATAAACGGCGCAAAAAGCCCCAATACCCCAATGAATGTGAGTGTAGCAATACTCATCAATTGTTTACCGTTTAAACTTTTGTGTAATTTAATCACTCTACTCTCTCCCCCTCACCATCATTAGCTGGGGATCAAGAATTCGATGTAATATATCTGTACATAAATTAGCAAGGACATAGATGATAGCGATTATTAGAACATAACATTGCACAACTGGATAATCCCTATTAATAATTGATTCTATTAAGTAGCGGCCTAAACCTGGCCAGCTAAATACCTGCTCGACAATAACAGCTCCACCCAATAAATTCCCAAGTGTCATACCAAGCATCGTCGTCAACGGAATAGCTGCATTTTTGAAGACATGTCGACTGAGAATAACAGATTTTTTTAACCCCCGTAAATAGGCATACTGAACATAATATTTTTGTAATTCTTCTATGACACTTGTACGAATTGCTTGAACAAACAATCCAATAGCTGGTAATGCTAAAGATACGGCCGGTAAAATCATATGTAAAATAGTCCCTTTTCCATTTGTCGGGAAAATGCCTAGCTTCAAACTGAATAAGTATAAAAGAAAAAAACCTAACCAAAAAGTTGGGACGGATACACTGATAATAGATAATAAGCCTACTATCTTATCAAAAATGGAATTTTTATAAAGAGCACTTACAATACCTAGAGGAATACTAATACAAATAATACATACAAATGCAGCTAGAGCTAATTCAAAAGTTGCCGGTAGTTTTTCTACTATTTCTTGGGCAACGGGTAATTTACTCACAAATGATGTGCCAAAATCGAAGTGCAACACACCTTTTAGCCATATAAAATATTGAATAGACAAAGGTTGATCAGTGCCCAATTCCGATCGTAGCGCTTGTATTGCTTCTGCTGTCGGGGTAACTCCTGACAGTCTAAGTATGACCTCCGCTGGCTCTACTGGAACAAAACGAATAAATAAAAAGGTCATTATGGAGACCCCTAGTAAAACAAATGGTAATGTAATCACTCGTTTTAGACAAAAAAGCCAAGTTGATTCGTACATTTCTTTTATCACTTCCCTAGTCTTCATAGTGCAAAAAGAGAGGAGTCATAGTAGACCCACTCTCTTTTTATTCTCTTACTTTAAATCCATTTGAGCATAAGGGATATCGTATTCAGATGCACGGGGATTAAAATCTTTCATATATTTATGGTAAATAACGTTATTCGTTTCATATGAAATTGGATAGAATAATGCTTGGTCATGGAACATTGTTAAAATATCTTTATACAATTGCACACGTTCAGCTTCATCTGTACCAATTAATAATTGATGTATTTTGCCATCAATTTGCGCTGCGTTATCTAGGCCTAATTTCGCTTCATAAACGCCATTTGCATTCGGTGTTGCTGATTCGTTTGCAAAGCTGTGTGGGTCTGTTGGCGGGCCATTTGTGCGCCAAAAATTAATATCTACTTGATTATCCATTAATTTTTGGAGCCCTACCATTACATCAGCGCCTTCAAGGTTTAATTGAACGCCTATTTTTGCTAATTCCCCTTGCATTATTTCTGCCATTGGTTTTTGGATAGCATCTGTTGCAATATAGATTAAATCTAATTTAAGAGGTTGCCCATTTTTGGAACGGATTTTATCACCATTTTTTAATGCCCAACCTGCTTCATCTAATAATTGCTCGGCTTTTTCTGCATTAAAAAGTATTGGTTTTAACTCAATATTGGCATATGGAATAGCATCCCAAAACAGTGTATTGGCAACTTTTTCTGTACCATGGGTAATACTTTCAACCATTTGTTTTTTGTTAACTGCGTATTGAATAGCCTGACGTACTTTTAATTCTGCTAAAGGACCAGATTGTGTATTAAAAAGTAAAGCACGTGTAGATAAAGGTTCAGATACAGCCGTTTTGTATTGACCGCTGTCTTTTAAGAAAGTGTAGTTATCTAAGCTAATAATGCCTCGACCATAAATTAAGTCTAATTCTTCATTTTCGAATGCCAGTGAAATAGATTCTGAATCTGGAATAATTTTCACTTTTACTTTGTCTACCAGTGGCTTTTCACCCCAATAATGTTCGTTGCGGCTAAAAAGTGCATATTGATCTTTTTTGTATTCGGTTAATACCCATGGACCAGTTCCAATCGGAGCTTTAATACCTTTATTAGTTGTATCTCCCTCAGGGAATCCATTATCCCCTAAAAAGCGAAATGGTCGAACAAAAGCCAATTCATTTAATACGGGGTAATAAGGTGCATCTAACTGTAAACGAATTGTATAGTCGTCTTCTTTCACAACTTCTACAATATGATTCACCATCCCCATCCAGGAGTGTGTATCACGATCTGCTAAAACTGCATTAAAATTACGAATAACATTATCTGCATTAAAGGCTGTCCCATCAGAGTATTTTACATCTTGTCTAAGATGAAATATGTAAGCTGTTTTATCGTCAGAAATTTCCCAGCTCTCCGCTAATTTAGGCGATATTGTCCCATCATCGTTATATTCTACCAATGATTCATATACCATTGCTTGCGCAGTCATTTGGTTTGGTAAATAGGTATGAGGATTTAAAGGCCCTATATCTAGCGGCCAGCCAACTGTTATCATTTTTCCTTCGTTATTATTTTTGTTAGAAGTTTTACTTCCATTACCTTCACTCGAGCTTGAACAGCCTGCTAAAATCGTTAACATCAGTATTAGAATGAAAGGTAATAATTTTTTAAAAAATATCATTATGATTGCTCCTGTCTATTCTTGGGTGTTAGAAAATTGAAATATATATGTTTCTCCACCAAACTTCTAACTTGAAACTTAAAGTATCGCTTTATTTGCACCTCACTTTGATATAAATTACTAAGATTAGAAAAAATGCATAAAAAAAATCCTTATTCCACGTGAATAAGGATAGAAAAACTCATTTTTAAAAGCCTTCCATCCATCTCCCTATCTTTCGTAGATCTACAATGAATCTTACTACAAGCAGGCATTCTGGCTTATGAATCTTCATTTTGCTTCACCTTCCCAAGTACTTACTCAGTGGTATTTGAAACAAAACTCCTCATTTACAGCTGCGGGACAGCATGGGATTTACACCCATTTTCCTTTAAATTAAGTGAAAAAATTTTTTCACTCAAACTTGTAATGAACCATATTAAATTAGTATTAAACATAACACGCTTCAAAGATACACGTCAATTTTATTTTCTGAATATAATAAAGTTTTGAGATTTCTAAAGAAAAAAAAGCCACCACACACTAGTGAGATGGCTACACTTCTATTGTTGATGTTTTTTTAACATTGATTCTGTAAAAATCTGAGATTGTCCCTTTGGAATACTTAGTGTTTGCCACTGTGAACCTTTTACTTGCTTAGCGATGTATACGATTTGACCGACATGTTGTGAATAATGAGCCATTTGTCTTTCAATCGCATCTATCACGGAATGCTGTTCTCCCCTTATCGTTACAAACCCTTGTAAATCAGCTTCCGTTAATTTTTGTAATGCATCTAAAAATACTTGCCAGCCCTTTTCCCATACTGCCATAACCTCTTCTTTTGTCTGAAGGCTATCCGTAAATTCATCATCACGATTTCTCGTTGCCTTCTCACCATCTGTCGTTAAAAAATCGGTCCAGCGTGAAATCATATTCCCACTAACATGCTTCACAATCACTGCGATACTGTTTGAATCTTCATTATACGCCCAGTGCAATTGGTCCTCTTCCAGTTGGTCGAGTGTTTTATCGCCTAGCTCTTTGACATTTTTAAATCTTTTTTGGACAACATTTAAATACGTTTGCGCTATCGTCATTGTTGAACCCCCCATCCCCTTTTCTACTATTTTAATATAAACAGAATACGAAGTGCCATTTAGTAGTACGCGATTCGAAATAAATGATCTGTATGTAGCTCCATTAGTTGCTCTAAATATTCTGTATCAGACAAAATCTTTCCCTCCTTCTACACTATAAACGAGGCTACAATTATAAAAGATTATATTTCAACAAAAAAAACCGTCTCTTCATTAATCGAGACGGTTTCCTTCTATCCATTATAAATTTTCATCAATATATGTTTCTATATCTGACGCAATCGTGTCAATAGGGACATCCTCTGGATTCTCTGCATATCCTGAATACATTTTTACAATTACACCATTTTTATCGACTAAGAAAAATTGATTTCCATGGACGACTTGGTCGCTGTTAGGATCATTTCTGACGATTATTTTTGTTGATTTTACAGCGAACTGCTCGATATATTTTTGTGAATAACCAGTAAGTAGATTCCATTTTGATTTATCTGGAACATTATATTTTTTCAAATAATCAGCTAATACTTCTGGTTTATCAACGTCAGGATCAACTGAAAACGCAACAATATTATAATCTTCCACACCTTTTTTCTTCAGCTTCTCTTGAACTTGCGTCATATTAAAAGACATTGGTGGACAAATTGAAGTACAATTCGTGAAAATATACATACCAATCCATGGTTTTCCTTTTAAACTCTCTAAAGAAACTTTGTCTCCACGTTGATTGACATGTTCAAAATCTGGTAATTCCAAGCTATAATCTGCTTTAAATTTTGAATTTCCACACGCACTAAGCACAGCTGCAAATGCAAAAAGTAGAACAAGTCCAATTATTTTATTTCTCATCTTTAACACGCTCCCTACTTACACTATCCCCATCCTATCGTACGATGTAAATATTGACAAGGACACTCAAGTGACAGCTTTCGTACATCTTTGTGAAATCGATTTCACTTTAAGGAAACAAGTGCATCATGAATTGCATCTAATTTCACTTCTACTCGGTGCAGTAAATAAAACGACACTAAGATAGGAAAACCGATATCCGATATCATGTTTAACCATTGTTCCATGTTGGTCCCTCCTCCGCTGCTAGATGAATAAGTCTAATATTGCTGAAAATGGTCCTTGCAGTACTCTGCAAAGACCATTTCTTGGTTATTCGACCTCTAAATCAAATTCTGTTACTTGACGATCAACGATGCGAGCCCCACTCATCCCAACCAGAGCGCCAGCTTGTCCATCAAAAACGTTTTTAGCGATGATCGTTTGCATGACCTTTTGAATTTCTTCCGCTGTTACCTTTGGCTTCGGTGCATCTATCGTAAATGATGCTGTTTTCCCTGCTGCTGTTTCAAATTGCAGCTCTAAAACTTGTGTCATACCTTTCCCCCCCTTAGGATAAATCTGTCGTTTCTTGTTTTACAATGCTGTCTAGTGCGTGTGAAGATAGACTTGCAATGGCATTTGCTACAGCTACTAAATCCTCTGCCGTATGCGAGCTGTTCAAATTGCGGTACGTTTTTGTTGTGAACAGGGGCTCGTTTTGAGCATTCTGTCCAGCGACATACTTTAAGCGCACTGTAGCACCTACGAAATTGACTTTTGCCATGGAGGTCACCTCCTTTCTTACACAATATATACAGACTTATTGCTAAAAAAGGGACATTTAGGATGAATTATTTTATGTAAGCTTTTATAATAGAGTGAGAGAAGGCAAAGAGGTGAACGATTTGTTAAATGGTTGGTTTTTATGGTTTATCCTATTTTGGGTAGTTGTACTCATTTCATTAATGGCGATTGGCGGATTTTTCATGTTCCGCAAATTTTTAAAGGCATTACCGAAACAGGACGGTAAATCTGATTTAGATTGGCAAGAGTATTATTTAGATAGAACCATTCATTTATGGGGACAACCTGAAAAAGAGCTTTTATATGAACTTGTAAGCCCTGTACCTGAGCTATTTAGACAAGTAGCAAAGGAAAAAATTGCAGGAAAAATTGGGGAGCTTGCTTTAGAAGAAAAGGCATCTGCCATTAACCATGATTTGATTATTCGTGGTTATATTCAAGCAACGCCTAAGCGCGACCATAAATTTTTACGTAAGAAATTAGATGAAATGCAAATTGACATCGCTCCATATGAACATCTATTTGATTGATGGTACGCTGCACAGAATCGTTGTGCAGCGTTTGTTTTTTACTTCTTTAAATAAGGGACTCTATCCGTCGTTTTCGGCTTTCAATCCTTCACTTTAGCTCTTTCATCCGTCGCTTAGACGACTCTTTCCGTCGCTCTGTTTTCTATCCGTCACTTTGGCTCTTCCATCCGTCGCTTGGACGACTCTTTCCGTCACTTCGGCAATCCTATCCTTCGCTCTGTTTTCTATCCGTTGCTTGGACTCTTCCATCCGTCGCTCTGACTTCTATCCATCACTTTGGTAGCTCTATCCTTCGCTTTGCCGATTCTATCCTTCACTTTGAAAAACCTCCACGTCGCTCGAACCACTCTATCCATCAGCCAAAATGCATAAAAAAACTACACTAGATAAAAATCTCTAGTGTAGTTTTTCCATTACATATTCTTCAGTGGAATTGTTTTTTTGATTTTTATAAATTGAATAAGCATTGCGATTCGCCAAGGGAGTAACATCGCGAACGCTAGAATCCAAAACATTCCTGCTAATTCACCAACGTCAATGGAGCTACTTAATATCACTTTTGCAATTACACGGAACACTAACAGTCCGATTAATATAAAAACGAATGCTTTTGAACGTTTTAAATAAATATCTTGACCTTTTACTTCAAATTTAGAAGTGGCAATTAAGATAGTTGAGAACACCATGCCGACTGCTGCCGCTTCCAGAATTTGCATGGGTGGCACTCGAAATTGTTCGAATAAAAACATTAACGCACCTGAAGACATCGCAATAGGTGGAATGATAATTTTCTTCTCATTTGTCGGCTTCTTAGACGCTCGCATACGTATAACCATGACAAAGGTACCCATAAAAATGGCCATTATGGTAGAACCTATTACATAATATTGAGAAGGGATATCGCTAAACATAAAATTTCCTCCTCTAATGTCATTAACAATTTTGTCCAAGCAATTGATCAACTACAGCTTTTAATCTTTCTGGCTCGAAAGGCTTTGTCATAAAATCCTTTGCACCACTTTCAATTGCTTCTACTATTAACTTTTGTTGCCCTAAAGCTGTAATCATAATTATTTTTGCATCTGGAAATTCAGGGATGATTTCTTTCACTGCTGCAATACCTGTCATAACGGGCATTGTTACATCCATCGTTACAAGATCTGGTTGTAACTCACGATACATAGCCACAGCTTCCTTACCATTTACTGCCTTACCAACTACCTCATAACCCCATTCAGTAAACATATTACTTATTGCAACACGCATAAAGAGCGTATCATCCACTACTAAAACTGTAGGCACATGTTCATCTCCCTTCACGTTAAGGTATGGTATGCCACTTTAGTGTAGCAGATTAGAAGCCTGTAAATCCACCGAAAATAGGCTCTAAAATGCGTGTTATATACGTTAATCCATCAAAGAATAACAATACACCAACGGCAATCATAATATAACCGCCGATTTTCACAATTTTTTGGCTGTGTGTTCGAATCCAAGTCATACGTGCTATAAAGAAAGATAACACGAAGAACGGAATCGCAAAGCCTAAGTAATAAGCTAACATATAGCTAAAACCTGAACTTGGATTTGCACTAGCTAATGCAATAATCGATGCTAAAATTGGGCCAGTACACGGCGTCCAACCTGCCGCAAAGGCTATTCCGATAAATACTGATCCCAAATAACCAGATGGGCGGTTTTTAAATTGGAATTTTCGATCCTTCATTAAAAAGTCAATTTGTAGTAATCCCACAATCATTAAACCAAAAACTACGATTAAGATGGCACCAACCTGACGTAATAATGTTTGATAATTAAGGAAGAACTCCGCCGCAAACGATGTCCCTAGTCCAATCATAATAAAGATAATTGAAAATCCTAGTAAAAAGAAGAGGGTGTGCAAAACAGCACGTTTTTGCATCATACCTCGTTCCGCTTTTAGCTCATCTAATGTCATCCCCGTTATGTATGATAAAAATGCGGGATATAACGGTAGAGTACATGGTGAAATAAAGCTTAAAAAACCTGCACCTAAAGCTAAAAATAAGTTAATATCAGTTTCCATATTTTCTCACTCGCTCCTTACAGTTACTGCCTCCATCGTACCAAAAAACACTGTAAATTGCGCCCTTCTTGTTTGTGAACGTTTCATGGCAAAAAGATGATGAAAAAATGAAGTTCTATCATACTAGTATACAAATTTAATGTTCAAACTTTATTACATCAACGTGTAGTTGTTCATGTACTTTTGCATTATGCGCTCCCCTTATATTATCTGTCAACAAAATTCATCATTATTCTGCATTCCAAGTTATGTAATTCTACACATATCCAAAAGACACTAGCGCAGAGCTTTAATGCAGGTGCACAGCTTTTTTGTAGAGTATTTTTGAATATTGACATGAAGTACCTATTTGAGCAAATTGCCTCCTGTATCAACTTTATAACAGGACCAAATAATCCGGCGGATATCGAAATGATTCTTATTGTTGGTGTACATGGACTAATGAAAGTTACTTATATTGAGATTGAGGATCAGTAAGACCATTTCGCCTTGGCGTACTTACACCTGAGGGCTTTATCTTCATTTAGCAGATAAAACTTGTTAAATGAAGATAAACCAGGCATACTTCACATTATGAAGAAATGCCTGGTTTTATTATCTAATGATATAAACTGATAATCTTGCTGATGAGTGGTCCGCCTTTAACTTAAAGCGATGCATTAATTTGTTACACTCTCAGTTACTACCTTTTGTTCATAAAACTCTGGATGTGCTTCTTTTAAGACCGATGTTCGTAGCATAACTAGTGCTATCGTTACGATAATTGCACTTGTGACAAGTAAAATAACCGTTGCTGGGATTGTATCGTACAAGATGCCGTAAACAACCATACCAATCGGCATCATTGACATTGCCATTGTTTCCAATAACCCCAATACACGTCCGCGGTATTCTTCCGAAATTAACTTCTGCATATAAACCATAATCGGCATGTTAATCCCCATCTCAAAAATAGCGAAAATAAAGTAGAGTACTATATAAAAGATAACAATCGCTAAATAGGATAAATTCGTTACTAATGGCACAACCGCCAGCCCTAAACTGCTAGCCAGCAGCAATAAGCTAATTTTAGAAAAACGTAGTGGCGCCTTTACCTCTGCCCGTGTTGCGAAATAGACGGAAGCAATAAGCATACCAAATGCGCCAGAGGCCTCTACAAAACCAAAATGAGTTGATTTTACTTTTAATAATTCAATAATAACGTAAGTCCCCCCTACAACGATGGCAGAGAAAAACATATTAATCCATAACGAAACCCACATAATTGTTTTCACAACTTTATGTTGCTTAATATAACGAAAGCCATTAGCCAGCCCAGCCCACATCTTTTCCTTTTCTACCATTTGTTTTCTTGTACTATAAAGAGTAAAATTCATTGTGGCTTCTAAGCAAAACGTAATCACATAGGCCACCAAATGTACAAGTAAAAAGGCTTCTATGGAGAAAAATCCATACATCATTCCACCGATTACTGGTCCTCCAATTGCTGCGATGGACACTGACATTTGATTAAATGACATTGCTTTTTGTAGGCGTTCTGGATCTACGAGTGTTGCGATTGAGGAAGAAAATGTTACACCCGAAAAGGCTGCGCATATTGTATTAAAAACTGTTGCAATATAAATAGCATACACCGACAAACCGACCATTTCTGTATAAAGTAGTAACCCAACAACGGTCAGAATTGTACCTGCTTGCGCTACTAAAATTGTGCGTTTCTTTGAATAATTATCAGCTACATAACCAGCCAGAGGCGCGACCAATGCACGAGGTAAAATGGAACATATCATCGTTGTCGCAAAACTCATCGCTGACCCTGTCAGTGCCAAAATATATAACCCTATCCCAAATGATAAAACATGAGACCCTAACTGAGAGATCATCTTACTGGCTGTAAATGTCCATAAATGATACGTCGCCTTCTTATATTTTTGCGCTTCATTCATAAAAAACCCCTCCAAATTTTTAATTAATTTAAAAAGTTTAATTTAATTAAACAAAATATAACACACTTCCCCCTTTTCAAGCAAGAAAAAGTTTAATATAATTAAACAAAATGATTTTATTCACTTTTAATGAAAAGGAGGCGAGGCAGTGAACTCTTTAGGCACGCGAATTCGTAAATTAAGGAAGGAACAAAAGTTAACATTAGAGGCACTTGCCGGTGATCGTCTAACAAAAGGAATGTTAAGCCAAATTGAAAATGATAAGGCCAAGCCGTCGATGGAAAGTCTAGATTATATAGCGGAACGTTTAGGCGTCAAAGCAAGTGAATTGCTTGAACAAGTAACCCCCTCTTCCATACGTCATCTTTTAGAGCAGGTAGAAATTTTATTTGCTGAATTAAAACTTGGTAATACAGATAATGTACAACAAATCGTAGAGATGATTAAGCCTTATATAGAAGATCTTTCGCTTAGTTATGAGGCAGGGCGTTTACTATATATATATGCAGCAGCACAACATCATGCGAGATTAACGACATGGGCATCACCGCTTCAACAGGCACGCATTATGTTTAAAGAAATTAATTTATTAAGCCATTGGTTTGAAACTTATATATTAGAGTTGGGCATATTATCGGAAGAAAGAAACTACAAAATGGCTTATTCTTGTATGTTGCAGGCGAAAGAAGAGGCTGAGCAGGAAAATTACCAATTAGATTCGCGGGATACTGTGAAAATGGCGTATTATATTAGCGTTTTTCAGTTAGCAATTGGTGAATATGAAGAAGGTAAACAGCTCATTTATGAGACCATTACCGATGCACATAAAAATCAATTTTACTCTTATATAGATGATATGTATCGTATTGGGGCGTTTTGTGCCATGATTGACCATGATTTCGAGCAAGTAGAGCATATGCTGAAGAAGCTTGAGCAGTATCGGATTTTTGCCGAACAAGTGAGTGTGGATGCTTTGATTTTCGTATTAAGAGCGCATTATTATAACAATTACACGCACGATTATCAGCAGGCACTAGAGGAAATAGAGCGTTTTGGTACACTTATGAATGATAGCTCGGTTATTTTCGAAAAAAACTTATACTATTCAGAAAAGGGAAAATCCTTATATTTACTAGGTCAATATGAAGAAGCTAAGGAAGTATTTGAACATTTTACTGACATTCCCCCATTCATCTTACATCCATTTGATATACTAGGCTTAAATGAGTGTTTTTCCTATAAAGCACTTTGCTATGCACATTTCGGTGAGTTAACAACTGCCTACGAAATTGCCAAAATGGCCTATACGGATTCTCAAGAATTAATTGATCTACCTTATAAACAAAAAGTTGAAGAAACTTATTATTCAATTAAAGCACAAATAAATTCGGTTCAATAAATATTTAGGGATTGCACTTTGATATATGTGCAATCCCCTTTTTTAGCTCAATTTATCATTTCTAATTTCCTTCTGTATCTTGCGAAGGGCTTTTTTCGAACCGCGCTCTATATCATGCTGAAGCTTTCGATCTTTATAGTCCACAAACAATGTCTCTATATCATATCCTTCTGGGTATAATTCTGTTGCTGGTAGCTCTAATGCCATTCGTTTAACATTTACCTTTATGAATTCTCCCTCATAGAACACGACAACATTAAAGAAATTATCCATTTCTTCATAAACGATTCCAACGTCATCATGATCTAACAGCTTTACTCGATCTCCCTTTTTAAATTCATACTTTACTGTTGTTCTCACATTTTCAATCTTCGGCTTGCGTATTTTACTATCACTTACTCGTTCTAAATGATATTCCTTACTGTCAATATAGCCTTTAGCTCTTTGTAATACTGTTTCACGTATATTCATTTTCTTAGAAATCCATAGAGCATTACTCTCTCCAGATGTTCCGATCATTAATTTATACAACGGTTCCAATGTATCACTATTAAAACGCATAGCCGCATTCATAAAATCACTATGCATTTCAGAGAAACGCTTAATTTCTCCATAATGCGTTGTCGCCACTGTAATACAGCCCATATGATAGAACTCCTCCAAGATGGAAATGGCCAGCGCTGCTCCTTCATTTGGTTCCGTACCGCTACCTATTTCATCAAATAGCAAAAGAGTATTATTATTGGATGCCCTCATAATATCCGAAAGATTTTTCATATGGGATGAAAACGTACTAAGTGCATTTTCAATACTTTGATTATCACCAATGTCTACAAAAACATGATCGAATATAGCTATTTCAGTTCCTTTATCCGCAACAATATGGAAGCCTGACATTGTAGCCAATGTTAATAAGCCAATGGTTTTTAGGACAACTGTTTTTCCGCCAGCATTCGGCCCTGTAATGATTAGGCTGCGATAGTCTTTACCAATTTCGAAATGAAGTGGCACCGCCTCACCTGTTAACAGTGGATGCTTACAATTGACGAGCTTTATATAGCCAACATCGTTTAAGCTCGGCTCTACGCCTCCAATATGCTTGCTAAACTTGGCTTTAGCAAACACCATATCATATTGGCTAATTAACTCCATGTTGATATTGATTTCACGAATATGTTCCATCAAAAGCCCCGATAAAGTCGCCAAAATTTGATATTCCTCCACCGCTTCCTCTGCCTTCAAAGTGGCCATTTCCACATTTAATTTGGCGACTGTACTTGGCTCCATAAAGACTGTAGCACCTTTAGATGAAACCTCTACAATTGTCCCTTGCACATGATTTTTATAGGAAGCCTTAATAGGAATCGTGTATCGGTCATCCTTTTTACTAATAAAGAATTCCTGGATATATGTTTTATTTGCACTATTATTTAAAAATTTTGCTAAGCGGTCTTTAATTTTTTCCTCCGTTGTTTCGATATGATTTCGGATACGCTTTAACTCTCTACTAGCAGCTGAATCAACACGATTTGCTTTAATCGCAAAATTTATCTCCTCTTCCACACTTTTAAACTCAGACATGGAATTAGCATAGGATGCAAGTACTGGCGCAAAAAATTCCTTCTCCAGCATAAATTTCTTAATTTTTCTACAGCCTCTTAAAAAGTCTGAGATGCTAACTAATTCACTTGGGTCTAAAATAATCCCCTTTTCAAGTTTTTTAATCGTATTGTCAATATTTGATACTCCTAAAAACGGGACATGACCTTCCGCATCTAAAATTGCTCGTGCCTCAGTCGTTTCATTCAAACGATTTTTAACAACGGCCAAATTTGGGCTTGGTGTTAATTTATCTAATAACTGTTTACCTAATCCACTGACACAGTATGATTTAACGATTTCCTTCAATTCATTGTATTGTAATTTCTCAAAAGTAGTATGATTCATTGTTAATGTCTCCTCACTATGATTTTCTAGAATCATTCATGAAGACACCTACTCATTAGATAGCAATGATTTTTTATTCAATTAAAAAGACAAAAAGCTGTGGGAGAACCCACAGCTTTTACATTACAAGGCATGTGTAAAAAGCATCATGAAAAAGACCACATCAAAGTGAAGCACATTCAGACCATTACACGCTTTATAAAGTATAGTAGGTATCTTCATAGGTATCGAAATAAACCCACGACTAAATAAGGGGCCACTTTATGACGCAAATCCCCCGTCGTCATTTGAAATTTATTTCATGTAATTTTTCCTATTTAGAACCTACCGCACTCATTAAAAGCACCTCTCATTAATTATCATTGTTATCTAATTTGTCATTATCTTACTATATGCTGGTAAAAAAGTAAAGGTGCTTATGTTTGTTACGATTTTAAATTTGAGGACAACAAAAAAAACGAGTTAATCTACAATAATGTAAGGTTACTTAATCAATTTTTGAAATTGATAAAAAGTATTCTAAAACAAATAAGCGAAACTGCTTAGCAATTGGCGTAAAGTACTTTTATAAGTTGGTAATCCGTTCAGCAAGCCCTAAATCGTCGAAATTTTTTTGCCCTACGATTTCTATTAGGAAGAAGGAATAATAATAGAAAACCGTGTTCCCTTTCCCTTTTCACTTTTTATTTCTATATCTCCGTTTAATCCTTTTACAATACTGTATGCAATCATCGTACCTAGCCCGGTTCCCTTCTCTTTTATAGAATAAAACGGCATAGCGATTCGATTTATCTCCTCAGAAGACATTCCAATTCCTGTGTCAATAATATCAATCACAATATGATTCTTTACCTTTTTCACATTAATTCGGAGCATCCCTCCATTAGTCATGGCTTCAATCCCGTTCGTTGCAATGTTAATTAAACACATTTTTAGATTATCGGTGTTGGCATATATATAATAGGAACATTCATTATCGCTTTCAACTTTAACATTACATTGGATGGCGATCGGTAAAATAACCTCTATTACTTGCTCAACAATTGGTCTAATATCTAATAATTCTCTTGCAACATTTTGTGGTTTTATAAGGGACAAATAATCGTTAATAACGAGTTGCGCTTTTTCTAACTCCATTAGCATGACTTGCAAATAGTCATCCTTTTGTGTTTCAGAGATTTCGTTTTTACTAAACATCTGCATAAATCCATATACCGTAGTCAACGGGTTTCTTATTTCATGGGCTATAGACGCTGCTAATTCACAAGTCACCATAAATTTTTCTGCACGGTGAATTTTTTCTTTCATTTTAAACCTTTCTATCATTCCTTCAATTAGATAAAGAGACAATAAAACAGTCAGAATATTGATCACTATATAATTGAATAAAAAGTGAATAAAATCAGGTTGAACTTTATCGTTTATCCGTATTTGGTTCATTAAAGCGAAGATAGAAAAGGAAATAGTGCAAAGAGACATAAGCAATAAGCTGAACAATATTTTTCTTTTTTTATAATAACCAGCAAGAAAAAATTGGGATACCATAGTAATGGAAGTGGCCATAAAATATACAATAACTGCAGGGTAGACTCCGTCTCCACCTAAGTAAAAACGGTAAGAAACAAATATAACAGTAATAAAAATAAAACTCCTAAAACCACCATAGAGAACAGCTAAAAGGATTGGGATAAGCCGTAAATCATATATGTATCCATAATTAAACTTAAATGGGAATGTCATACAAAGAACAACCGCAATGGATGAAAGAAAGGAAATTAATATAGTATTACGCGCTTCTTTTCCACCTTTATCTAACCAAAATATTTGATAGAAAAAAATACAAATGATAATAATGAATGCATTTAATAATAATGTCGTTATCCCCATGATCAGCGCCCCTAAATTGAGTAATAAGTGTTAGAAAAGTGACAAAACACAAAAGGTTAAGATAATTATAAACATTTTTTCGTATAAAAAAAGAAAGATGTTGAAAAAAGTGTAAAAAAAAAAAACAGTTACTCTCTTCTCATTCTTAAAAGACTACTACTCTCTTAATCAGCTTCGTGCTATAAACAAGCAAGTATTCGGGTATTCCGTTCTTTCTTTAAAGGCAAGAATGTTGATTAAAGAACAGAAAACAGCTCTCAATCGCTGGCGAAATTACCAAGACCGGATCCAGAAAAAAACAGCCTAAAACAAGACTCGACAATCACCATTATTTGAAAGTGAAGTGTGCATTAGATTTGTAGAATTTTGTCCCGTACCCAACGAATTGTTAATGAATCAAATTATTTAGATACCCTCTTTTAAAAACCTCATTTACTTATGATACGGTTCACCGAAACTAACGTTAAATTGTATTACTAATTTTTCCTCGCATGTTGCCCATCCGCCACGCAACCAGAATTCAATTTCAAGTATTTCAGGAATTGCACTAATTTAAATACATTCTTACTCCACTAAACTGTTTCGTCAGTTCAATAAGAAAAAAAGAGCTGCCTATGCAACGATACTGCTCATATCTAAAGAAACATTGAAAGGCAAAAAGCTCTTTGAATCCCCTCGCATCGCAGGGATTTATCAAAGAATACAAAAAAAGTAGTACAAACCAATGGCATGGTTTGTACTACTAACATTCAACTATTTACTTATGCAGATTTATGATGAGCCCTTCTCGTTTCAATAATTTTCGAGCCTGAAAACAGTAGTAAGGCCGCCCAAATAATGCTAAATGCCAATAGCTCTATTTGACTAAACGGTTCCTTATAAAGCACGATCCCTAAAACTAACACAATTGTTGGCGATACGTATTGAATAAAGCCTAATAAATAGAGTGGAATATTTTGTGCACCTTTCGCAAATAAAATTAACGGTACTGCTGTTACGATACCGCTCACAATCATAAGGATGTCTGTCTTCCCATCAACATGTAAAAATGAAGCTTGATTCGTTGTAAAGAGATAAACATAATAGCCTAATGCAAACGGTAAAATAAATAACGTTTCAATGGCTAGACCCCTTGTCGCGTCAAGTTTAATTTTCTTTTTCAGAACACCGTAAATAGCGAAGGATATAGCAATAAGAAGTGCTACCCATGGAATTGATCCATAATTAATCGTTAAAATAATGACTGCAATAAAGGCAATTCCGGTAGCTGCCCATTGCGCACGACTAAGTGCTTCATTAAAGAAAACAACCCCAAAAATCACTGACAGTAAAGGATTAATATAATAGCCTAAGCTCGTTTCAATTAAGTGGTTATGCGTCACTGCCCAAATATATAAAAACCAGTTCATCGAAATAACAAGTGAAGCCCCAACAAGCTGCCAAAAATGCTTTTGGTGTGACCACAAATATTTTAAGTCTGCGAGAAGTTCCTTACGCATTCCAAATACTATTACTGCTAGTACTGTAAAGACAAAGGACCAAATGACGCGTGATAATAAAATTTCCATACTAGGGACATGCTCAAGTAATTTCCAATAAAGCGGGAATGCCCCCCAAAAAGCATAGGCTAAAAAAGCCGCCAAAACCCCTTTTTTCTCATTTGACATTGCCTCTAACTCTCCTACTCCATATAAATCTATAAGACATTTCGTCATATTACCATTTAAAGAATAGACTAATTATAGGACTTTGATTGGGAACTGTAAATGCCAAGTTTTAATAAATCGACATTAACAAAGTTACTCTTTCATTTCAGATTCAAGCTCAGAAATATATTTGCGCACCGTACTATAGCTAATATCAGGATTAATTTGACGTTTAATGCGAATGTGAATTTCTTTTATACCAACACCCTGCTCTCGCATATCGCGAATCATAGATTTTAAAGGACCTGACAGGGATTCCTTTGACAGAGCAGTATATTTACTTAATTCAATTAATAGCTCTGTATTTTGTCGGCGAATCTCCTTGAGTTCATTTACGACACAATTGTATTCTGTTAACTTTTTTTGTAAGACTGCGTTTTGCTGCTTTATTTTTTGCATGTCTTCCACAAGCTCTAAATTTTGTTTCTTTAAAATTTTCCTCTCTTGCTCTAAAATTGTGTGCTTTTCATCTAAATCTATATGCATGGCATTGTACAGCTCTTCTATATGCGTTAATTCATGGTAGCGACTTTTTAACACGAGCATTAGATTTTCTGTCGTATTAATCGAAAGTGTTCCATCCTTTAAAGGCTCACAGGATAATGAAGTTGGATTCATTTTGCTCATCATCTTTTATTTACTCCATGATTGATTATTTTATGTAATCTATTTGCATTGTTTAGCATCTTTCCGCTTCCTTTATCTTTGATAATCATTCTCATTTAACTTATCATAATGAGGAATTTCTGTTTTGTCAAAAAAAAAATGCTTCTTGCAAGGTAAGATTGCAAGAAGCTTTACGATTACATTTTTTTCAGTTTTTCGTATTCAAGTTGTAAACGTTCAATACGTTTACGGCCTTCCTCACGATTTCTTGCTGTTTCTGCTTGAATTTGCTTCGTTTCTTGAATACCAGACATAATTGTTTGCCATGTCGTTTCAATGGTTTCGATTTTAATGCTTGGACTACCAGCCGCACGCGCGATATTAACGCTATTTTTACTAATATTTTCTGCATTTCGTACAAGCATTTCATTCGTACGACGGTCTAATTCACTCATTGAATCAGAAATAAGCTTTTGGCGCTTTAACGTCACCGCATGAATAAGTCCTTGCTTGAATATAGGAATTGTCGTTACAAACGCAGAGTTAATTTTAGCAATTAAATGGTTATTTCCTTGCTGCATTAATCGAATTTGTGGAGCAGACTGGAATGAAACTTGTTGTGCCATTTCTAGATCATATCGACGTTGTTCTAGTAAATCAACGGCACGTACCATCGTTTCATATTCCATTGCTGCTAATTGATCGCCAGTTTGTGCTTTTTGTTCTAGTACCGGTAATGATGAACGTACTTCATCTGTTTTCACTTCAATTGCTGCAATAAATTTACTTAACGTTTGGAAATAATCTAAGTTTTGATCATATAAATTCTCAAGATCAATCGTATTTCGTTTCATTTCACCTTCGTATTTTTGAACCTCATGGAAAATAACGTCAACTTCTTTATTCATGCTGTCATATTTGGATAGAAACTTTTCTAATTGTTCCTTTCCTTTACTGAACAGTTTCGTAAGGAAGCCACCTTTTTTATCCTCCGCAAAATCTTGAGGATCAAATTTATCCATAATTCGATTTAAATTATTTAATAATACACTTGATTCCTCAAGCTTACTTGTTTTCATCGTTGCTAGCATTTTATCTGAAAAGGTAGAAATACCATTCGCTGTTTCTTTTCCAAGCTCTAGCATAGCAATTTGGTCTTTCACATCAATTTTTTGTGCTAATGCATGAACCTCTGGATCTTGTTTTAATTTAAGTTGATTCTGTGCAATTTGTGATAACTCTTGCTCAGAAACTAGTACTGGTTTTTGCTCTTGCTCCACCTGTAATAATGGATTAGGTTGTAATAATGGATTTTCTGTTGCGAATGGATCCTTTGATTTTAATAGGTCATTGTCGAATTCAGACATAAAGTTTTACCCCCTGCGATTTATCTCTTTTATTTACATACGATTCCAAGCTGAAAAGGTTTCATTTTAGTCAATCCTTGCAAAATAAGAGTCACTATATCGTGATGCTCTAGTTGATTTTCTTATGTGGCAAAGCGTTAAATAGATGACTTTTTAATAAACCTTCCATCCTAGCTTGAGATAACAAAACGTCACTCTCATCTATAAATTATAGCTTTTTTCATTAGGAAATTCGACTGAATCAACAAAATACTTTACATCATTTTCTAGCATTGGAATATTCGAACTAAAAAAGCAGCTACTTTATGTAGCTGCTTTCATCATCATGTTGTCACTTTTAGTACTGTCTTAATTTTTTGAATAACGCCACCTGAACTATAAGTTAGCACGCTGCGTTTATAGAATGATATGCTGAATAAGTAAGCCACAATAATTGTTGCGATTAAAATACCTAACGATAAAAGTGGTACCGTTACGCCTATATCAGTAGCCCCGATACGCATCGGCATAATCATTCCAGACGTAAATGGAATATAAGAGAATACCTTAATGATAATTGTATCTGGATTACCCATTCCTGAAATCAGCACATAGAAACCAATTATCGTAATCATCATGGCTGGCATTAATACTTGACCTGATTCTTCAACTTTAGACACTAAAGAACCGAATAATGCCCCAACAATTAAATAAAGAATGATTGTTAATAGTAGGAATAGCAGGGCATATATTACATAACCAATCGATAATTCATTAACAATGCTAGCTGCCATATCCCAAATAACACCGTTCTTCGCAAATTTCGCATAGATTAGGAAGACAACTATTATGATACTCATCTGTGTTAATGCGAGTAATAGTACACCAGCAATTTTTGCTTTAAAATGGGTAGCTGGTTTAACACTTACTAGTAGCATTTCCATTGCACGTGAACCTTTTTCAGTAGCAATTTCCGTTGTAATCATAGATAGGAATGTAGAAATAAAGAAATAAATTAAAATACCAACTGCATAAGATACAAATAGTCCTGATTGTTTTTCTTCTTCACTTTTACCACCAGTAGACTCTGTATTTAAGTTTTTATCAGTGATAATCGTTTTTGCATTCATAATTTGAGCTGCTTGGTCTGGTGTTAATGATAACTGTTGTACAGCAAAATTTTGGCCAGCAAGTTGCAGTATCGAATTTATCGCACCTTGATCATTTAATTTCAACGGGGTGAAAGTGGCAATTTCAGCATGTAGCTGACCATTCTGATCTGTTATTTTAACGATCGCATCTAGCTTTTCGTCTTTGACCTTTTTCTCTAGCTCCGATATATTCGATTCATTTTGTATAAATTCCATATCGCCATTAGATACAAAGAGACCGGTTAAATCGGCTGATGTTTCGTTGACAATCGCAATTTGTTGCGCATGATCATCACCTGTAAAAAGCTCTTTAATATCTGACCAGAAAACTGCAACGGACATCCCAAGTATATAAATGACTGTCATTACAACAAAGGATTTTGATTTTATTTTTGATTTGTAAAGCTGTTTCATTAATAAATTAAACTTCGACAACGTTGCCACCTACCTTATCTTTAAAGATCTCATCTAACGATAAATAATCTAAGCTGAATTTTTCTATATATTTACCATTGGAAAGCTTCTCGAAAATGCTTTGTGCATAGCTCTCATCCTCTAGAGTGAGCACGGTTTGCTCTTTCTCCACTCGAACATCTTTGACTCCCTCAAGCGTCAACAATTGAGTTGTCGACCACTCTGTACGTACTGCCAATCTTGTTTTTCCGTATTGTTTCTTTAAATCTAGTAGACTACCTGAAAACAGAGAGACTCCTCGTTTTAATAGACAAAGATGATCGCATAGCTCCTCTACATTATCCATCTGGTGACTAGAGAACAAAATCGTTGTGCCCTGTTCTTTTAAATGCAATATTGCATCTTTCAGTAAATCTTTATTTACAGGATCAAGTCCACTGAATGGTTCGTCTAGTATTAAGAACTGCGGTTTATGAATAAAGCTAGCAATCAGTTGTACTTTTTGCTGGTTCCCTTTTGACAAAGTTTCAGCCTTATCTTTCCGTCTTTCCTCAAGCTCAAATCGATTAATCCAATAGTCAATCGCCTTCTTTAACTCTGACTTCTTCATGCCTCGTAGCTCACCAAAAAAGTAAAGCTGATCCTCTACCTTCATCGTCGGAAAAATGCCTCGTTCCTCTGGTAAATAGCCAAGTACATCACGGTTGATGGCATTAACGGGTTTGCCATCCCATGTAATCGTACCAGCCGTTGTCTCCTGTAAATCTAAAATCATTCGGAACGTCGTTGTTTTACCGGCTCCGTTTTGTCCAATCAGCCCAAAAATCTCCCCTTTTTCAATCGTAAAGTCCAGATTATCGACTGCTGTGAAATCTTTGTATTTCTTTGTGACACGTTCTAATTGTAATGTCATCTTTTTTCCTCCTACACTTCAAATATATGTAATTCTCGTTGCAGTCCTTTTTTACGTCTTTCTACCTTCAAAATTTGCATACACATAATTATTACGACTACAAGATTTAAACACGAAAATCCTGTGTTTAAAAATCTTTCTGTTGATTCACCAAGTCCAATATAAAGGTTGATAAATCCAACTAAAAGATTAAGCAATGTTACTGATATAAAAAGACGGCTTATTGATTTTAAATACTGTATTTTCGAAGAACTATCTGAAAATAATTCAAATGGTCCTTTTGATTTCTTTTTGCGGTAATAAGCCCATCCTCCAAACTTTGAAACAAACTCGATATTCATCGTCTCTAAAAATTCAAAGTAATCTTGGCTTTTACCTTTGATTAGTTCATTGCGATAAATGTACTGACCTGGTTCCCCTTTTTCAAAAATAAAATATCCCACCATTGTACGCTTTAGATGCCAACCTTGTTCCGCCATATCATTAACCCATGCTTCTTCTTGTTCATAATCAAGAAAAAAACGATACACTCTTTTTTTCATAAAGTTCCACCTCCCATCTAAATCTTATAAAATTGATGTGAACTCCTGGTAAAACATGCGCCTTAATAGTAGTCGTTATAACGCCGCATCGAATTATCGGATTTTTCTGATTTCCCGGAAAATAATTTTGAATATTCATCTCATCTAAAGCTTTTTATCGAACTTGGTATAGTTAAATGCAGCTAGCTTTGTCGGGCATCGCCCTCAATTCATTCGAGTTTACAACCAATCGATATTTATCCATTTGTTCCATCCACTTTTGTTATACGGATGCCATTGTCAAAAAGTTCCCTTAATCTCAAAATTTCGTATTCTATAACTTTTTTCCCACTATCTGTTATAATGTATTCCTTTTTTCGTCCGTCTCCATCTAGCGCCTCAATCCATCCTCGTTCTAGTAATGTTTTGATTGCCCCATAAATCGTTCCCGCTCCAAGGCGAACTCGACCATTACTCATTTCCTCTACCAGTTGCATAATGCCGTAACCATGCCTAGCATCAAATAACGCTAATAAAATATAATAAACGCCTTCTGTTAAAGGCGGATGCTCTTGCGTCATACAAATCCCCCTTTTTATATCGTCCAACAATATATCGTCAGCTGATACATTTAAAATATATCAGCTGACGATATATTTGTCAATGCTATTTTTTCCATAAAAAGTATAATATCTTTTCATACTCGTAGTGTAGCACTTTGAGGTTGTTTTGATTCACTTCGAGTGATTTCCCTGATACCCGAACATTTAAGCAGTTCTTGGATGACCAAAGCAATCTTTTGGTCATCCAAATGTTTCTTAATTTCTCCTGTATTTGAATATTTTATTGCATAAAAAATTTCTCTATGCTAGCATGTAAGTAATTACTTGCACGAAAGGAAGAACTCTATTGTCAACAAAAAGCACCGCAGAACGAATCATTGAAGCTGCCTTACAACTCATTAGTGAAAAGGGCTATACTGCGGCAACAACGAAAGCAATTGCTGAATTAGCAGGGGTCAATGAAGTAACTATTTTTCGCCATTTCGGAAACAAACGCGGCATTTTGAAAGCCATTATTGAGCAATTTTCCTATTTCCCTCTTTTGCAGCAAGAGATCAATAAAAATGTTACATGGGATTTGGAAACGGATTTACTAAATTTCTCTATAAAGCATTTTAACTTTTTAATGTCTATTAAAGACTTTGTTATGATCGGCTTTAAAGAAGCAATGCAGTTTCCTGAGATCAACGAAGAGATTGCTAACATCCCACTTCATATTAAAAACGAGCTCATTCATTACTTTCAGGAAATGCATGAAAGAGGGAAAATTAGAGAAATTGATTTTGAAGCAGCAGCGTTATCTCTTATTGCTGTCAATTTTGGTCATTTCATGTCACGTGCACGCTTAGGAACAATTGTTTCTAATATGTCACCTGAAGAGTTATTAAAAACAAGCATTTCTATTTTTTCTAGGGGATTGGCTCCCTAGAAAAAATTTTTCTTTTCAATGCAAGTAAGTACTTACTTATATCGGAGGTTAACTTATGAAAGGTTTACAAGCTTTATTTAAGATTCGAGAAACTTATATTGGCATCGTCATCACAATTGCATTTCAGATCATTTTCTTTTCCGTATGGATGACCGCCTATGATGGTGTCAATGACAGAACAGACAATTTAAAGATTGGACTAATTAGTGAAGATACAGAGATGGGGAAAAAAGTAGTAAATGAAATAAAAGCCACACTACCTTTCACATTAGAAAATTACACTTCTCTAGACAAAGCTGAGCATGAATTAAACCAACGTGATATCCAAATGATTATTCATATTCCAAGCGACTTTACGAGTCAATTACAAGCAGGTAAAGAAGCTGAAATCATTTACTCTATTAATCAAGCGAATGCTAGCATCACAAAAAACATGATGGACGGAGTAGCCAAACAAGTAACAGCGGAAATTAACCACAATATTTATCCTGTACAACAGGGCAAAACTATTGAGGCATTTTCTCAAAAGTTCTCACTGCTGCCAATGGAGCAACATACAGCACAACAAATTAACGAAGCCGTTGCTACTACAATTATGAGTGTAAAGGATCGTGCGATAAATTCTACTATTATTAAAACGAATAATGTTGAAGAGTTTGCTGCGAATTTTGTGCCATTGATGGTTATTATTTCGTCATTCGTTGGTGCAATGGTAATGATTATGCAGCATCAGCAGGCTGCACAACTTGTGCAAGATACAATTTCGAAGTGGCAATTGTTCCTAGCAAGACAGCTTATTAATATTGGTGTTGCCTTTGCCCTTCCGCTATTAACGATTGGCTTAATGCATCTATTTAATATTTCAAGTCAAGTAAATTTTTTAACAGTATATCTTTTTCAAGCATTAATGTTCTGGGCTTTCCTCTGCTTAGCACAAGCCTTTATCATCATTTTTGGTAATCTGGGTATGATTTTTAATATTTGCGCTCTTTCTATGCAGCTTGTTACATCAGGTGCTCTTGTTCCACAAGCGATGCTATCTAATTTTTACAATAAACTAGCGTCACTTCTTCCAGCTAGTTACGGAGCAGATGGCTATTACACAATTATTTTTGGTGGAAGCACTAATAATTTAATGAGTAATTGTAGCTCATTAGGAATGATCATTGCTGTAACATTGGCCATGTCTGCTATCGTAGTTGCTTTAAAAAAATCAAAAGTAAAAAGCGAGCAAATAGTCCCTGCTACTGTTCAATAATATTGTCAAAAAAGCGATATACTAATGACGAGTTAGTACATCGCTGATTTTGTTGAACGACTATTATGTTAATTAAATTTAGTGTCCTATTAAATAAAGTGTGCTCTTCGGCAAAACGAGGGGTTGATTTCCGTTCCGACTGAGCGCTTTCCTGGGGGCGTCCGATGAGCCGCTTCACTCGCGTTGCTCGCTCCAGGGTCTCATCTGTGACGCTGATCCCCGAGGAGTCGCTCAGTCTACACTCCAATCAACCACTTCATTTAGCATGTATCTTCTGGCATGCTGCTCTAATTTTTAGTGATATATTGGAACCTTAACAATATAATCTGGAACAGAAATCATCCTCATTTAAAGAGCATCCATATTCACAAAGTTTACCTTGACCATTTTGTTATTTATATCTATCAGAGATATAGGTCCTCACTTCTATCCATCTCTTCATTTTAAATCAAAGAAATTTCCTGCATCACTTTTCACCAATCCGCAAAATAGCCGCAAGTTGCTTATTTAAGGTACTAACGCTATCCACAAAATCTTGGCGATACCATTGAATGATAAGGCCGATGATTGCATTTGCCTGATACGCACTATAATATTCAATAGATGCCTCATCATGTGCTTTATTATGGATAGTGATATCCCTTTTTAGCAGAGAGAAAATTCCATCAAATAACATATAATAGTAGGTCAGCGGTACATTTTTTGAAAAAACAATGCGATAGAACATTTTAAAGCGCTCAATATGATGAAAAATACGAATAGTATTAGGATCTATTTGGTTTTTATCCATTGTTGTTACTACACGGTACGGTTCCTCGTAGGAATTATTCAAATCCTCCATAATTTCCTGAAAGTATTCCTCAAATAGTCCTTCCTTTTGCTCGTAGTGCAAATAAAAAGTACCTCTATTCACCTTTGCTACCCGACAAATTTCTGCGATTGTAATGTTCTCTAAAGGCTTCTCACTCAGTAAAGTTAGTAAAGCATTATGTAATGCTTGCTTCGTTTTGACAACTCGTAAATCGTTGGCGTTCAAATTTTTCACCCCCTTATTAAACAGATTTTTTTTATATGTTGATTACTGAACAGTTCTTCGTATTTTGCATATTGAAATCGCTTACAATTCCATTATATTATTTTAATGAACACATGTTCAATATCTAACATAATATATCCTAGAAATCACTGGGACAAACGCTGGTGAAAGAACATAATTAATAGGAGGTTTTTGTGATGAGATTAGAAGGTAAAGTAGCAATCGTAACAGGTGCCGCGTCAGGTATGGGTAAAGCAATTGCAGAAGGTTATGCAATTGAAGGTGCAAAAGTCGTAGTTTCTGATTTAAATATAGAAGGTGCACAAGCTGTTGTTGAAGGTATCGAAACAGCTGGTGGAACAGCAATCGCCGTTCAAACAAATGTCGCTTCAACAGAAGATTTACAACGCTTATTTGATGAAACAAAAAATGCTTTTGGCACATTAGATATTTTAGTGAATAATGCTGGTATTATGGATGGAATGGAGCCAGTTGGTGAAGTTACTGATGAGCGTTGGGACAAAGTATTCGCGGTAAATACAACTGCTGTTATGCGTTCAATGCGTATGGCTACAGAAATTTTCCTTGCTCAAGGACATGGTGTATTTGTCAATAATATTTCTGCTGGTGGTCTCTATGGCGGCCGTGCTGGGGCTGCCTACACCGCTTCTAAGCATGCTGTTGTTGGACTGACAAAAAACACAGCATTCATGTATGCAAATAAAAATATTCGCTGCAATGGTATCGCTCCAGGTGCAGTTATAACAAACATAGCTTCTACCATGACAAACGTGAGCCAAACAGGTGCAGCACGCCAATCACTAGGTATGTCCATTAACCCACGCGCTGGACAACCTGAAGAAATCGCTCAGCTTGCAATATTCCTTGGCTCAGATGAAGCAAGCTTTGTCAACGGACAAGTAATTGCTGCTGATGGTGGTTGGACAGCTTACTAAGTTTCAACATACGAGAAAGCACGCACATGTAAAATTCATTGTGCGTGCTTTCTATCAATTAAAATCCATTTTTATGCTTTTTTGCTGGGAATAAGCATCCTATTAATGCCCCAATTAACGCTGGTAATATCCATCCTAAGCCGATGTCGTAAAAAGGTAAAATATTCGAATAAGCTTTCTCAATCGCATCAAAAATACTTAGCTTCGCCGTAGGAATGCTAACTACTAATGCTTTATAGCCATCAATAACACTAATAAAAATTGTAAAAATCATAGCAACCGCATATACCGTTTGCTTATTTTTAAATAGTGGTGAGCATAATGCAAGGACAATTAAGACAATTGCTATCGGATATAGGAACATCAGCACTGGAATAGCAAACTTAATAATGTTCGTTAATCCGAAGTTGGCAATTGTAAATGACATAACACACAAGATCAATACAAACCATTTATAGCTGACTTTCGGAAATACCTCATGGAAAAATTCACTACAAGATGTGATTAAGCCAATACTTGTCTTTAAACAAGCAAGGACAATAATAACTGCCAATAAAATAGCCCCGAATGATCCAAAATAGTGATCTGCCACTGCGGAAAATATTAACCCACCATTGTCAAATGTGCCAACAGCTCCAATACTTGATGCCCCCATATACGTGATTAAACCGTATATTAACATCATTAATGCCATGGCAAAAACACCAGATTTCCACGTTGCTTTAGCAATTTCTTTTCTGTCTGTTATTCCTGCACTTTTAATTGCATTAATGACAACAATACCAAAAGCTAGTGAAGCTAACGCATCCATTGTGTTATAGCCTTCTTTAAAGCCTGTCATAAATGCTGAATCAATATAATCTCCCATTGGCTGTTGGAAATGCCCCATCGGTTTGACAATACTAATAATAATTAAAATAAATAACACAATCAGAAATGCTGGTGTTAAATATTTTCCGATATAATCCATAATTTTCGCTGGATTCAATGAGAAATAATAAACGATGGCAAAAAATACAAAGCTAAATAAAGCAAGTAAAAGTGTTGTATGCTCAGCTTGAATATATGGTTCAAAGCCAACAACAAACGGAACTGTCGCTGTACGAGGAATCGCAAAAAAAGGTCCGATCGTTAAATAGAGAGCTAATGAAAAGATGACACCGAATAATGGGTGCACCCGGCTCGCTAAGTCACGCAAACCGTTACTACCTGATAAACCAATAGCTAAAATACCTAGAAAAGGTAAACCGATAGCTGTTACTAAAAATCCAATTAGGCCAAGCCAAAAGTTGGTTCCTGCTAATTGTCCAAGCTGAATTGGAAAAATAAGATTCCCTGCCCCAAAATACAGTCCGAAAAGCATCGTACCGATGACTGCATATGTTGAAAAAGGTATTTTCTGTTGCATTTTGATGAACTCCTTAGATGTATTTCACTATTGCGAACAATTTAAATGAAGAGATTTTTATTACAATTCCATTATAGTATCAAGCATTTATTTGAAAAACAATAGTTTTTTCTTTTAAAATCGTTAATTGTACAGTTCCTAGCTTAAAATAGACAAAACTAAAAGAGCTGTCTGCTGACAGCCCCTTAGTTTGCTACAGACCACTCTACATGATCTAAAAACTTATATACGTCCTCATACACTTTTTCGCGCTCTTTATCTAATGTAATAATATGACCAGAATTTTCATACCAAATAATCTCTTTATCATCTGTTTCCACAGTATTTAAAATGAATGGTGCACTTTCTTGATAAAGCTCATCATCTAATGAACCTTGTAATACTAATGTAGGTGCTTTGATTGTAGATAATTCATCGCGAGTTTCTGTCGTTAAACGTGTCACACCATCTAAAGAATCCTTTGGTGTAATACGTAATTCATGTAATTCAGAAATAATTTGATCTTTTGATTTATTTTCAAAATGTTTATATAAACGAGCGTAATGATATAAACGTGTAAATAAGCCTTTTGAGTTATCGCGTGTGATTGGTGCACACATGGCAACACATGCTTTCACAGGAAACGTCTCTGCTACTTTTAACGAAAATACGCCGCCAAGTGAAATTCCTACTACCGCGATTTCTTCATAACCATTACTTTTTAGGAAGTTATAACCTTCCACAACATCGTTCCACCAGTCTTCTGGTCTTGTTTCAAGTAATGCTTCTGGTTCTACACCATGCCCACTATAAATCGGTGCATGAACTGTATAACCACGTTTTGATAAAAATTCACCTAGCTTTTTCACATCTTTTGTGCTACCTGTGAATCCATGCAGTAATAGTACGGCTTTTTTGCCTCCCTCAATTGTTAGAGGTTGTGGCTTTGAAAAATTCATTTTATAATATCCCCTTCACGGAAACTTGTAATTGTGTAATTTATGTGTCTATCTTAACACCCTTTATTCATAATGTACAATTTATAATTTTTATCATATTAATGTCTTTCGTGCATTAACGATGTGAGGTTAATGACTGTTATATAACGCTTTCTGTTACTTTGATTTTGCATTTCTCATTTTAAGAGTAAAGTTTTTTCAAAAAATTTTTATGCCACATTCTCAGGCAGAAATTTATCTGTACTGAAAGCGAAGCGTTAGGTGCAAGACTCCACCTCAAAATTCAGCGAAAGCAAAGAAATTAGGTGAAAGAACAACTGCCCGTAAATGCCCGATTGGTGAAGACTAATAATCAGTGGGAAAGACCCCCACTGATTAAAGTTTCACTTTATCCCGCATTAACGGGCAGTATTACTAATAGCAAAGCGTTAGGAGCAAAACTCTCACCTTACATTTAGTAAAAGCAAAGGTGAAAGAATAACTGCCCATAAATGCCCGATTGGTGAAGACTAATAATCAGTGGGAAAAACCCCCACTGATTAAAGTTTCACTTTATCCCGCATTAACGGGCAGTATTACTAATAGCAAAGCGTTAGGAGCAAAACTCTCACCTTACATTTAGTAAAAGCAAAGGTGAAAGAATAACTGCCCATAAATGCCCGATTGGTGAAGACTAATAATCAGTGGGAAAAACCCCCACTGATTAAAGTTTCACTTTATGTCCCTATACTTCCTACTCTTTTATCGTTATAATGCTGTTAACTCAAAAATAACGGGAATAGAGGTGGGAAAAATGGAGTGGCAGCAATTGGAATATTTTGCAACAGTAGCAAAACTTGAGCACATGACTCGTGCAGCTGAGACATTAGCGATTTCTCAGCCAGCATTAAGTCGTTCTATTTCAAAGCTTGAAGAGGAATTAGGAGTACCCTTGTTCGACCGACAAGGACGTTCGATTATGCTCAACCGATATGGCGAGCTTTTTTTGTATCGTGTCCAACGCATGCGTAAGGAATACGAAAAAGCAGTTATAGAATTACAGGAGCTTAATAACCCAGAGCTAGGAGATGTGTCACTCGGCTTTTTACATACTCTAGGGACTAGCATCGTTCCTGATTTGATTCGCGCCTTCCGTCAGAACCATCCGCATATACGCTTTCACTTTACACAAAATTACTCACACTCCCAATTGAAGCAATTACTTGCAGGAGAGTTAGACCTTTGCTTACTCGCAGCGATTGACACGGAGCCACCTGTTTGTTGGAAGGAGCTGTGGCGTGATGAGCTTTATATTATGGTACCAATCGACCATCCCTTCGCCAAACGTAAAAGTATCAAAATGAAGGAACTTGAACATGAGAATTTTGTTCTGTTGAAAAAGGGTTACGCATTACGCCGCACAGCTGATAAATTATTAAATGCAGCAGGTATCAAACCGAAAATTACGTTTGAAGGTGATGAGGTATCTACAGTTGCTGGTTTTGTAAGTGCTGGGCTTGGCGTGTCGTTGCTACCTGTTGATGAAGACTTGAATCCAAATAAATTGGCTAAAATTCGTGTTGAGGATATGGTTTGTGAACGGACCATAGGTATGGCTTGGATTGAAAATCGATACCTTCCACCATCAGCAAGGCAATTTCAGCAATTTGTATTCGATTATTACGAAAAGAAATAATTGAAAGCTCTTATCATTTCAATTATTAATAAACGAGCTAAAACAGAAAAGCGAGTAACAATTCACCTCTGTGTAATTGTTACTCGCTTTTCTTTATCTTCATTCAGCAAATGTTTTCTGTAGCGAAAGCAAAGCGTCAGCTACAAATGTTTTCTGTAGCGAAAGCAAAGCGTCAGCTACAAATGTTTTCTGTGCGAAAGCGTAGCGACAGCAACAAATGTTTTCTGTGCGAAAGCGTAGCGACAGCAACAAATGTTTTCTGTGCGAAAGCGTAGCGACAGCAACAATTAAGCCAAGGTGAAATCGATATGTTCAAATGGATTTGGGAAAAGTCAGTGTAACAGATGTCCCCTCATCTAATTGACTTTCAATAGATAATTTGCCATGATAGTTGTCCATCAATTTTTGTGCAATGGATAACCCAATTCCATATCCCCCCTTTTTTCGATTACGTGATTTTTCCACTCGATAAAAACGATTTGTAACAAAAGGTATATCTTCTTCAGGAATACCGATTCCAAAATCTTGCACAGTCAATTCATGCTGATGATAATAGATATTTACTTTTTTTTCATCATTTGAATACTTAATAGCGTTATCGATTAATATTGTAAGCACTTGTTCAAGATGCCCTTCTGTTATGGCCAATGCTTCACTTTTAGTTATTTGAAGCGAAAAAGAGAAATCTGGATGGGTAATTTGAAAATCATTGATAACTTTTTCTATAATATATTGAGGATTCTCCAATAAAATTGAGACATTCTTGATTTTTTCTGAATCTAGTCTAGATAATTCTAATAAATCCTTTACCAGTTTTTCCATTCGATTCACTTCTTTTAAAGATGAATTCAATGATTTATCTAACACTTCAGGATCATTTTTTCCCCAACGATTTAACATCATTAAATTTCCATTCAACACCGAAATCGGCGTTCTTAATTCATGTGAAGCATCTTCCACGAACTGTTTTTGTTGATTAAATGAAGTTTCTAATTGATCCATCAGTTCATTAAAGTGATTTGCTAATTCTGCAATTTCATCTTGCGCAGGCTGTACTTGTACCCTTTCTTTTAAACCAAACTTTTTAATTCTAGTAAGCGTTTGGGAAATATCTTGTATCGGTCTAACGATTTGTTTCGAAATGAATAGCGCCCCTACTAAACTTAAGAAAACTGCACCAATCCCTGACAAAAACATAACTAGCCCAAATTGTGCTAATAAATTATCGAAAATCTCCATATTACGAATAATTTCAACTACAAAATTTGTACCATTTATAGGCTCGCGATACACTAACAGTCGGTCGTCACCTGTTTTGATTAATTCAAAGTGTCCGTTCTGAACTGAGTGAGAAGGTACTTGCAATAATTCTTCTTCACTAACAGCGATAATACTTTCCCCATTTTCATCCAAAATACGAATGGTCTCTGATTTTTCATTAATGGAATGAATGAACGATTTATTTTCCTTAATAAACTTGCTAGAGAGCTTTTGGTCATCATAAAGATTTTGTATAGCTATCATCTTATTTTCAATCGCCTGTTCTTCATAATGAACCATCCAACTGTTCATCACAAAATATTGCAATATATTGTAAGAAACGAATAAACCAATCATCATTACCGTTGTCCATAAAATAACTTTTGTTTTTAGCTTTAACGATTTCATCATTTCATTACATACCCGACGCCACGAACCGAATGAATATAATGATCTTCATCATTTTGAAGTTTATTGCGCAAATATCTAACATAGACATCTACAACATTCGTTTCCACTTCCGTATCATATCCCCAGATTTTTTCCAATATCAATTCCCGAGAAAGTACGTGATTTACATTTTGTAAAAATATTAAGAGGAGTTCATATTCTCTTTTTGTCAAAGGTATTTCTTCAGTCTCTTTCATAACCGTTCGAGACATCGTATCAACTTGTATTTCTTTAAATTTTAAGTGCTTGATAACATTCTTTTCATATCGTTCATTTCGACGAAAAATCACGCGCATTCTCGCTAACAGTTCTTCAATTGAAAAAGGCTTAGACATATAATCGTCAGCTCCTACATCCAAGCCCATCACACGATCCATAATGCTATCTCTCGCAGTAAGCATAATTATTGGCGTTTCTTTCACAAGCCGAATTCTTCTACAAATTTCTGTACCATTTAAATGAGGTAGCATTAAATCTAAGAGAATAAGGTCGAAATGTTCATTCAGTGCTGTTTCCAGCCCTTCACGTCCATCATGGATAACCGTCACATCGAAGCCTTCGTGTGTAAGTTCTAATTCTAAAAATTCCGTAATTCTTTCCTCGTCCTCTATGATTAGTACTTTCTTCAAATGTGAGCCCTCCTAAGATTTATACTATTTATATGTTACCGGATTATAGAAAAACTAACAATTCCCGAAGTTCTGTGTTTAATACGTTTGATTTATAGCTAGGATCATTTTCCGATACCTATTACTAGTAGACTAACTGATTGCATAATAAAGAGCAGAAGTTCATCTATTTTTCATCCTATAATCTCCATTATCAATTATGCCTCGGCATAATTGCGTCCGGAATCGGCTTTGTGCTTAGGCCTGCAGATGTTTTTTGTGCGAAAGCGCAGTGCTAATGTAGCGACAGCAACACGAGGGCCGACACGATGTCGGTCATTTCGGTAATGCCACAGGACGTGGCGGTTTTACCGACGCAGGTCAGTTAGCCGTTATCGCATGGATGCGATGATTTTAGGCTAATATCCCCTAAGAACTCCTTTCCGATTCCGTGACATCCGCCGGAGGCTTTAGGCCAACAGATGTTTTTTGCGCGAAAGCGTAGTGCTAACGTAGCGTCAGCAAAAGGTTTTGTCTGTGCGAAAGCGAAGCGTCAGCAACAGCAAGATGTTGGTCACTCAGTCGTTGCCACAGGACGTGGCGTTCTTAGACTGAGTTCCTCAATTTCAGCGGATGTTTGGGCACGCGCTGGCCCGCATTCGTCTCACCACTTCTAGAGGTGGGAGACTTCTGTACCTGTCGCTACGCTTTCGATACAAAAGACATTTGCTGAAAGAAGTTAAAGAAATATTATTGCAACTACCTACAAAAAGTGACAAAAGAAAAAGGAAGGGTCTTCACCCATTCCTTTAATTGATACGATTAATCGTTTTCTTCTGCTCCATCATCTTCATTTTCCGCTTCCACCTTCACTACTTTACCTGAAGCAGCATCGATTTTTACATCTTTCACATCGCCAGATGAAGTTTTTATTTCAAAACCGTAAACCACAACACCGTCTTCATCTTCTAGTTCAGATTTTTGTACTGTTCCTGTAACATTTTCAAGAGCAATCTCTTGGGCTTTTTCTACTGATAATTTTGCTTTTGCTTGCAGTTCAGCAATGTTATCGTCATCCTTTTCAGTTTCTACCTGACTAGTCTCCGCTTTATCGCTACTAGCAAATGCAGAAGTGATGACATAATTACCTGCAAACGCGCCTCCAATAAATGTTGCTGCTAAAACTGGGATCATTAATTTCTTTATCATTTTGAGTTCCTCCTAAAAATTATTGTAAAGTTTTCTTACAGTCCCTATTCTGACAGGACGTTATGAAAAGTTTAGGAGAATGATTTAAGAGTTCAATAAATTTTTAATGAGTATTTTCTCATTTTGAGGTTCACTACAAGACAATTTTCTTCAACATCAAAAACCACCTTCTCCATAAGAAAGGTGGTTGCTGCAAAGAAATTTATTATTACTTTCCTACATATTTTAATTGATACGAATACATATCTGTTGTATCTCCATCAATCTCAAAAATTCCATGCTTTACAAGGGCCATTAGGCGTTTTTCCACAAACTCTTCACCTAAATATTCATCAATTGAACCAATTGTTTCACCGATGATACGCATCGGTTTAAGCCATTCCTCATTTAGTTCTGCATGTGCTCTTTCCGCACATTCCATAATGATGGGATCCAATGCATCTTCCGCTACATGGACAATTCCATCTTGCCAAACACGCAATGTACTAGGGTTTTGTTTGAGCTCGTCCCATTCCTTTGCAAGTTGCTGACACTCATCAATAGAAAAACGCTTTGCCTCAGAACGTAGCTTCATAAGCAAGTCTGGTGAAAGCTCACCTGTTTGACGAATCATCATGTTTGGCTGTACACGTTTCAAGCCATCTGTGGCATCAATCCCATATACCATACTACATTTATTGATCAACTCTCTCATGACATAACGTAACCCAATCTCTTCATGAGTACTTTGACTGTACCATACCCAGACATCAACATCGCACGGTAAACCTGCAATTTTTTTCTTCCATTCTTTATGAAGATCCTCGTTCAATTCACGTTCTTCACTGTCCCTAAAGATGTTGGCTCTTAACCAGCTTTTTCGTTCTTCTAAGCTGCATAGCGGACCAATCGAGAAAATCTCATTGACACTAAGCACTGACTCATCTCGTTGTAAATGATGTTGTCGTATTGCATGTTTAATTGAACCCTGTGTAGATAAGCTAAACGTTATATGTAAAATTGCCATGAAAATCCCCCATTTTACTGTTTACTTAGCGCTATTTGTATTCCAATAAAAGTGAAAAGTACGCCTTGGATCATATTTAATCGTTTAGCAATTGCAGGCTTCCCAATAATTACTTTTCTTACTTTACCGGCAAAAATACTAAATAAAGAAAATAGTATTAGCGCTTGTACTAAAAATACAATACCCAAAATTAGCATCTGTAAACCTACATGGCCATTAGAAGGATTTACAAACTGTGGCAATAGTGCTAAGAAAAATAAAGAAACTTTTGGATTTAAAATATTCATTAAAATACCTTTTCGATATAACGTCACATAGGCTTGTTTATCTTGCTGTTCCAGTGTGAATGGATCGCCTTTCGCACGAAACGATTGCCATGCCAAGTACAATAAATACGCCGCTCCTGCAAACTTAACAAGAGAGAAAATAACTGTTGATTGATAAATAATAGCTGAGATTCCGAGAACCGCCGCACCGATATGGACGAGTAAACCTGTACATAGGCCAAGTGATGTTGCTATACCAGCCTTTTTATCCTGTGTGATGCTTTGTGCTAGAACAAATAAATTATCTGGACCTGGCATCAGTGTTAATTAATTGCCGCTCCTAAAAATGCCATTATGGTTGAAAATTCCAATACTATCCCTTCTTTCTATTACTTTTATAAAAATACTCATCATAAGTAGGGTTAAATTTATTCCGACTAACCCTGCTTTTAGTAATGAACTATTACTTTTAGAAAAGAATAACCATAAAATGGATTTACCTCTATTGTACTACATACTAATATATATTTTCTAAATTTTCACAAAAAACATATAACCAATTATGCTCGTTTCAGCAATACTTTTCTACCTTAATCCATTATAATGAATATTATCATAACGTAAAAGTCGTATTGTTTGGGAGAAAGAGGTGTTTATTGATGGCAGTCAGTGATATTGTAAAGCAATTTGAAGACGAGCAAGGAAATGTCTATTATAAAATGAAAACACATGATATCAGAGTACAGGCTACGCAATCTTCAGGGTTAGCGCCAGTTATTACTTATTGGATGGGTGAAAAAGAGATTACAGACGATATTCGAAGTTTACGCTTTAGCCCTCGCCCTCCCTCAAGTTATATTCAAGATTACGATGAATTTCAAACTATGCTTTATGCAAAAGAACAACGTGCCATCAACGAAATATATGAACAAATGAGTATTAAACCGAAAAACATGTCTTCAGGAAAACAAATAGTATGGAGTTTTTTCGTGATTGTTATAGCGATGCTCCCACTCTTTATCGCAATCTGGTGGTTCAAGTAAACGTGGTTATGTTGCCCTTACACTTTACCCTCGATTGTTCATTATTACTACCTTATTTATTCAAAACTTTCTATTAACATTCCTAATCAGCTTGACAGACATGCTAAAGTAGTGCATTCTTTATAGAAATCGGACACTAACTAACATAATTGCTGAGGGTCCATTCAAAAAAGATATTGAATTATACAATAAAAGCGAGCGAAGATTAGTACCTAGAAACTACTTGATCAGAGAGCGATGCCCATCGGCTGTAAGGCATTGTACAAGAAAGACTAAAGAACCTACTTCGTAAATCGTCCTAGCTAAACTAGGCGCAGTCTCAAGCGTTATGAGCAAAGTGGAATGTCAATGATGTTCAATCTAGGTGGTACCACGGAAAGTAAACCTTTTCGTCCTAATTTTTTAGGATGAAAAGGTTTTTTATTTTTTACTTTTTTCTGCAAGTGTTTTATGTAACGTAAGTGAAACGGCAGTTACAAATGTTTTCGTAGCGAAAGTGAAACGTCAGCTACAAATATCTTTTGTACCGAAAGCGTAGCGACAGGTTTAGAAGTCTACCACCTCTATAGGTGGCTTGATAAAAGTGTAATGGCGAATTGGAGGTAATACTATGGAAAGAAAAAGAATCGTCGTCAAAATTGGGAGTAGCTCCTTAACAAATGCAAAAGGTGAAATTGATAAAATACGTTTAATGGACCATGTTCAAGCGATAGCTGAATTAAAAAAATACGGTCATGAAGTATTGCTTGTTTCATCAGGTGCAGTAGCAGCAGGCTTTAAACAGCTAGGCTACCCTTCTCGTCCCGTCACATTAAAAGGTAAACAGGCTGCAGCGGCAGTTGGGCAAAGTTTACTGATTCAAACCTACAATGCTTTATTTAGCATTTATGATATTGTGCCCGCTCAAATTTTACTGACTCGCACTGATTTTTCTAAAAAAGAGCGTTATAAAAATGCCTGTGCCACATTTGAGGAATTATTAGAGCGCTCCATTCTACCTATCATTAACGAAAACGATACGGTATCTGTCAGCGAATTAACCTTTGGAGATAACGACATGTTATCGGCACTCGTCAGTGGTCTTATACATGCCGATCAGCTCATTATCTTAACAGACATCAATGGCTTGTATAATGCCAATCCAACTAAAAACCCTGATGCCCAACGTATTGATCGTTTAACAGAGGTATCTGATGAAATGCTTGGCTTTGCAGATGGTTCAGGGTCTAAGGTCGGTACAGGTGGTATGGAATCCAAATTACTGGCAGCTCGAGCAGCTTTAAATGCAGGTGTCAAAGTGTTTATTGGAACTGGTCACGGTGCTAATAAGCTTGTCGATATAGTAGAAGGACGTGGTGATGGTACGTATGTAGAGCATGATGCGCTTGCTGTTTTAACGAATAATAAACAGTGGATTGCACTTACGGAAGTATCTGGTAAAATTTTTATAGATAGCGGTGCTGAACATGCATTATTGGCGAATGGGAAAAGCTTGTTGCCTGCTGGCGTATATCGTGTTGAAGGCGACTTCGCAAATGGCGACGTTGTCGAAGTCTATAGTGACAAAGGGCTACTTGGCCGTGGTGAGGTCTTATATTCTTCCCTAGAGTTAGCACATGCGATGGGAAAACGTACAGATGAGTTAGCGAACTATCCCATTGAGGTCATTCATCGAGATAAATGGCTAAAAATTCAAACAAGTTAAGGAGGAATTCACATGACGAGTGAAGTTCAACAAAAAGGAAAGCTGGCTAAGGCCGCGAGCTATATTTTAAATATTAAAACAACTTGCGAGAAAAATGAGGCTCTCACAAAAATTGCTGAGCAATTACTAATCGACCAAGATACGATCATTGCTGAAAATGCAAAGGATTTAGCAAATGGCGAGAAACAAGGGATGCCCGCTTCTACCCTCGATCGCATCATGCTTAACAAAGAACGAGTAGAGGCAATGTCAAATGCTATTCACTTACTAGTTGAATTAAATGATCCAGTTGGTAGTCTCTTAGAACGAATAGAAAAAGATAATGGCTTACTCATTGAAAAACGTCTAGTGCCAATTGGCGTTATCGGGATGATTTACGAGGCACGCCCTAATGTAACCGTGGATGCGGCAACTTTATCATTGAAAACTGGCAATGCAGTCATTTTACGTGGTAGCTCTTCTGCTAAATTTTCTAATGTAGCACTAGTGGCAAGTATTCATCGTGCACTTAGAAAAACGGCTATCCCTGCGGACGCTGTACAATTAATCGAGGATACAAATCGTGAAACTGTCAAAGAATTATTCCATTTAAAAGAATACTTAGATGTTTTAATTCCTCGTGGCGGAAAGGCACTTATTGACTTAGTAGTAAATGAAGCCACTGTACCAGTACTAGAAACAGGTGCTGGCAACTGTCATATTTATGTAGATCAAACGGCCGATTACTTAAAAACAGAAAAGATTTGTATCAACGCAAAAACACAGCGTCCTTCTGTTTGTAATGCCGCAGAAAGCTTACTGATTCATCCTGAATGGTTTCATGAGCATGGCAAACAGCTACTAAGTGCTCTACATCAAGCTGGTGTGACAATTATCGGTGATGACACCGTTTGTCAAACTCTTGATTTCGCGCAACTAGCAACTGTAGAAGACTATGCAACTGAATATTTAGATTTAAAGATCAGCGTTAAAATTGTGGAAAATGTTAATGAAGCAATTGAGCACATTAATAAATATGGCACGAACCACTCTGAAGCCATCATGACAGAGGATCAGTTAGTAGCAGATACTTTCTTACATAGCGTGGATGCTGCTGCTGTTTATCACAATGCCTCCACTCGCTTCACAGACGGCTTTGAATTTGGCTACGGTGCAGAAATCGGCATTAGTACGCAAAAATTACATGCTCGAGGACCAATGGGGTTACCTGCGTTAACATCTACAAAGTATTACATTCACGGTAACGGCCAAATCCGCGAATAATTGTAGAACAATAAAAGCCGACAGTTCACATACACTGTCGGCTTTCTTCGCTTATTTTATGAAGCTTTAGGATTGAAAGATTTGTAGAGGGACGTGGCGGGTTTTACTCCTAGCCGAGTAGTTCCATCCTCTCTACGTGAGCGAAAAACTTTGATAACGGGGCGAGATAAACGTTAAGTCTCCCCTACTTTCACAAGCGTCAAAAATTATAATAGAAAGAAGGTTTTATATGAACAGGTCAGCGATTATCAAACTAACTGTTTCAATGGCTCTTTTCGGCTCTATTGGTTTTTTCACCGTTCATACGGGTGTACCTGCAATCGAGCTAGTATTTATTAGATGTATTTGCGCTACCCTCTTCCTTGGCGGAATGTGGCTTATCACTGGTGGTCATAAGACGGAGAAATGGGATAAAAACGAAATAATACGTACACTTCTATGTGGTGTCTTTATTGTCTTAAACTGGGTATTTTTATTTAAAGCATTTGAAGAAATGTCGATTTCCATTGCCATTTCTATCTATAATTTAGCACCAATATTCGTATTAATTTTTGGCGCATTGTTTTTAAAAGAAAAGATGACTATTCAAGCTTTACTAGCAACACTAACTTGTTTTATCGGCAGTATGTTTATTATTGGTTTAAATAATTTTATGTCAGTCTCTGAATTTATGAAATCAGGCTTTATTTGGGCATTACTGTCTGCATTATTTTACGCATTTACGATGTTAACAAGTAAAACGATCACAAAGCTTAGCTCCTACGCATTAACATATATCCAAACAACGGTCGGAATTATCATACTATTGCCATTTGTTAATTTTTCATTATTTGAAGGCTTAACAGCTACAAACTGGCTATATATTTTAGGAACAGGTTTTATTCATACCGGATTTGTTTACTATTTATTCTTTGATAGTATTCGTAGCCTCTCTACTATATTAGTTTCAGTATTAGTATTTGTTGACCCTGTTGTGGCTATATTGCTTGATATGCTGTTGCTTGATTTTATGCCGAGCTTCATGCAAACGGCTGGTATTGTATTAATTTTCGGTGGTATTTTCTACACTATTTACGTACCAAAGAAAAAGCGAGTGTCTCGTAGCGGAAGCGAAGCGTCAGCTATGGAACCCCCCCACCTCTAAAGGTGAAAAGGTGGATGCGGTGTGGTTCCTTTTCAGTGGATATCTAAACACCTACTGCAATAAGGAGCTCAGTCTAAGTACGTCAAGGGCAAGGTGATGAAGGTCGTGCTGAGCGACAGATTGAATTGAAGGCGACGGAACGAACTGGCAGAACGACGGATACAAAGCGCTTAGCGACGGAAAGGTCGGGCAGATCGACGGATAGAAATGACAAAGCGACGGAAAGCCCACGCCCTGTGGCAATTTTTCTGTGCAAAAGCAAAGCGTCAGCAACAAATGTTTTCTGTGCAAAAGCAAAGCGTCAGCAACAAATGTTTTCTGTGCGAAAGCAAAGCATCAGCAACAAATGTTTTCTGTGCGAAAGCAAAGCATCAGCAATAATTACGCTAAGGCGAAATTGATACAAAGGAGGTTTTTCCATGAGTAAACTTTATGCAATTGGTGAATTATTAATTGATTTTACACCTACTGAACAAAATGCCTCCCTAGCTACAGTTGAGCAATTTACTAAAAATGCAGGTGGGGCCCCTGCCAATGTTGCAGCTGTTTGTGCAAAGCTTGAGCAACAAGCAGCCCTCCTTACACAAGTAGGTCAGGATGCTTTTGGAGATTTTCTAGTAGAAACATTAAAAAAAGCCGATGTCGATACGAACTATATTGTTCAAACTGTTGAGGGTGAAACAAGTCTAGCCTTTGTTTCACTGACAAGTGATGGAGGCCGTGATTTCTTATTTTATCGCCGCCACGCTGCAGATTTGCTATACAACAAAACGCAACTCCCAACTAGTCTATTAACAGATAAAGATATTCTTCATTTTTGTTCAGTTAATTTAGTCGAAAGCCCGATGAAATATGCACATGTAGCCTTGATTGAACAGGCACATCAGGCAGGTAGTCTCGTTTCTTTTGATCCAAATGTTCGCTTGCCACTATGGAATGATGCGAAGGCATGTCGTCAAACCATTTTAGAATTTTTACCAAAGGCCCATATCGTTAAATTGTCCGAGGAAGAGCTTTTATTTTTAACAGCGATTGAAGAGGAAAAAACAGCGGTCCATTCATTATTTCAAGGGAAAGTACAAGTAATTATCATTACTCGTGAAGCAGAAGGTGCAAGTCTTTATACGAAAAAGCTTCATGTTAAAGTACCAGCTGACAAGGTCCATGCGATTGATACAACTGGAGCGGGTGATGCCTTTATTGGTGCATTGTTAGCTATTCTCCTTAGCAAACAGATTACAGCAATCAATCTAATCGACTTTTGTCAGCAGCATGCTACCTCCCTCCTTACTTTCGCGAATAGCTATGCAGGCGCTTCGACAGAAAAACATGGGGCCATTGCCTCTTACCTTACTAAACAGGAATTGCTATTTAAAGAAGATATATTCCTTTGAAAATTTCGGAACTTATGAGGAGGAACTTCGATGAAGTCTATTACCAAAAAACGAACAAAAGCATTTCTAATTGATTTGGCACTTTCAACGGCTGTCACAGCTGGAGTAGAATATGTCCTGCGAAAAAAAGTAAAAAACGAGGCTATTCATGCCCTTGTCACACCGACTGTCGTTATGTGGTCACTTGAATTTGCACAATTACGTAAAAAAGGTCAAACAGTTGGCTACAAAAAGATGGGGTTAGTTCTTGAAAATGAAACTGGGAGTAAGCTGGCTCCCACTCAAATTATGAAACGGATGGCTTATCGTGACTCAATTAGCCCATTCGATTACTTGAAAAATCCAAAATCGTTCGAACAACAAAACGGACAACTTCTTCCTCACGATAACTTCTCAGGAACTGTTGTAAAGGAAATCTAGCAAATTAAGGCTGCTCAAAATATACTTTGGGTAGCCTGTTTTAAAATAAGGAGAGGATACACTTGAATTTGGATCATGTTGTTGAGGTTTTACTTGAAAGTCTAAAAGATGATCAATATATTGAAGCTGTATTTTTAAGAGGGTCCCTGGCTAGAGAGGAGCATGATGAATTTTCAGATATCGATATGTATTGCGTTGTAAAGGAAGAAAATATTGAAGCATTTTTGCCCAATCGCAAGAAGCATATTGAAAATTATATGAAAACATTATTCGTTGATGACATTTACATTATTGCCCCTCAGCTACTAGTCGTATATGAAGATATGATTCATATCGATTTATTTACCGTACCTCCCTCTGAAATAAGTGATAAAGATGCCATTAAAATATTATTTGATCCGAATGGAATCCTTACAGCTAAACAGAAAAATACAACTTTGTCATTAACGCAACTTGAATTTCAAGATGCTGTAGATGATACTATTTGGTATTTGTATCAATATTATTGGAGTGCTAAACGTGAAAATGAGATTTGGTGCGTTCATTTACTGCGGAATAGTTTAGAACATTTCGCTAAAGTACTCCTGCATAAATATTGCCCTGAACGAGCTGTACTTGGACTTAAAGCGCTAGATAAATCTTTGCCCACTGACCCATTAAATGAGATAGTCCATATCATGAATTGTATGAGCCTTGAAACACATGAGGTGGCCGTTAAGAAATTAGTGAACGCCTTCAATAATGAATCAGATTGGATATTTGCAAATGTGCCGAATAAAGAAAAAATCAAGCCATTATGGAAAAAAATAAAAGAGCTAATGTAATCAATTATGCGTCGGCATAATTGCCGCTGTCGCGCAGATAAACAATGCGTCCGGAATCGGCTTTGTGCTTAGGCCTGCACGAGGGCCGACACGATGTCGGTCATTTCGGTAATGCCACAGGACGTGGCGTTTTTACCGATGCTGTTCAGTTAGCCGTTATCGCATGGTTGCGATGATTTTAGGCTAACATCCCCTAAGAACTCATTTCCGATTCCGTGACATCCGCCGGAAGCTTTAGGCCAACAGATGTTTTTTGCGCGAAAGCGTAGTGCTAACGTAGCGGCAGCAGCACCGATGTTGGTCACTCAGGCGTGTGGTTGTTGCTGTCGCTTCGCTTTCGCACAGTTAAAACCGTGTTGCTGTCGCTTCGCTTTCGCACAGTTAAAACCGTGTTGCTGTCGCTTCGCTTTCGCACAGATAAATTGCCACAGGACGTGGCGTCCTTAGACTGAGTTCCTCTATTTCAGCGGGTGTTTGAAAACCCGCTGAAAGTAGTTAAAACAAAATAGCAAACTAACATAAAACTTAGTTTGCTATTTTTTAAATAAATACCGCTTATAATGGATACCCTACGCCTTATTAAATTGTTTTTTCATTAAAATATGTGGGATGCCACAATCCATAAATTCTTCACCTTCACGCTTATAGCCTAATTTTTCATAAAAGCCCTCTGCATAAGATTGCGCGTTTAATTTTGATTTTGTTAAACCTTTTTCAAGTGCTATTTCCTCTAAACGTTGGATAATTACTTTACCTAAACCAAATTGACGGAATTCTATTAATATACAAATACGCTCTAGTTTTCCATTGCCATCAACAACTCGCAGTCTACCAGTACCTACAGGTTGATCGTTATAGTACACAAGAATATGATCACATGCTGCATCTAGAGTGTCGAATTCATCAAATTCGTATTCCTCTGGTACCTTTTGCTCCTCAATAAATACTTTTTTACGAATGGCAAATGCAGTTTGTAAATCTTTTTCATCTATAATTTTTTTTGTGTTCATTTTTATATTCCTCCTCTTTTTTTGCTGTTTTAGGAGCGTGCTCTCCGTTGCTTGAACTTGCTTTTGCGCTGCTAACCCGCAGCTTGGAATAGAAAACCACCTGTAGTTATAAAGTGAAATTTCCTTGCATGGATGATAATATATAGTATAGAGTATTTTTTATTGCAATTACAATATTTTTTCGGAGGCAATCGATGAAGGAAATTTTGCGAGATATTGGTGCGATTGCGCGGGCACTTGATTCCATTAGTAATATTGAGTTTAAAGAGCTTGATTTAACAAAGGGACAGTATTTGTATGTCACTCGCATCTGTGAAAACCCTGGTATTATTCAAGAAAAGGTTGCTGAACTATTGAAGGTAGATCGCACAACTGCCTCCCGAGCGATTCAAAAGTTGGAGACAAAAGGTTTTGTAGAAAAGCGTAGTGAAGTTGGTAACAAGAAAAACAAACAACTTTTCCCAACAGAAAAAAGTTTAAAGATTTATCCGTTTTTAAAGCGAGAAGGAGACTATTCGAATGCTAGAGCATTAGGTGGTTTTTCTCCTGAAGAAATGGACAGTGTTCAAGACTTTTTAATTCGTATTCGTCAAAACATTGAAACTGATTGGGAATATGTAAAAAAAGGGAATAAACGAAATTATTAAAGGCGATTCCTTGCGCTTTTCGAGCATTTGGAATCGCCTTCCTTTACGAAGAATATCTTTTTCAATACAGCGACCATATCAAAATTGCAAACCTACGTTCAATGCATATATGCCTCTGTCTGTCTCTCATCCCGGTAACCCTTAGTACTGAATTCTATCTATTATTCTATTTAACATTGAAATTTTCTGATTAATCAAACATAATTATTGTACATCGAAGGGTAGGTGCTTACTTATGTCGAAACATCCTTTACTTGTACGTGATGTATTAAAGCGAAAGCATTTTGAATCTGCCAAGCTAATCGCAGGACAACAAGGTCTAAATCGACAAGTACTATGGACACATATATTAGAAATAAAAAATTTTGATACTTTAATAAATGGCGGAGAGCTCATTTTAACAACTGGTGTAGGTTTACAGTTAGAGCGTGAAACACAAATCGCTTATTTACAAAATCTTATTCGTAATGGTGCTGCAGCTCTTTGTATTGAGATTGGTGATTATTTTGATTATGTTCCTGTAGAACTGGTTGCTATGGCTAATGCTCATGATTTTCCTATCATCATTTTTGAAGAGGTTGTAAGATTTATCGATATTACGCAGGATCTACATACGTACATTATTAATCAGCATCAGCAAGCACTAACACAGCTTGATACGATATCAAAGACTTTTATGGAATTGTCGTTAATGCCAAATGGAATTTTGAAAATTTTACAGGTACTTCATCAAGATACCGATGCATTATTTTTATTTGTCTCAGAAGATACAAAAAGCTTTTATTATCCAATAGAAGCCAAAAAGTATTTACAGCTTATGGAGGACCACTGCCAGCAACTAGAATTACATGAACCTATTCAACTACTATCCATTGACAAAGATTATTTCGTCATCATTCCGGTCAATGGACTTGGACAAGTATGGGGCTATTTATGTATGCATTCTGTACTGCCGAAGCCAAGTGACTATACATTGTTAAACCTTGAACGTGCAACGATGTCTATTGCCCAAATATTAATGCGCAATCGAATGCTACAAGAACGCCAGCAAAGTCGTGAGGATGAATTTATCCTCTCCTTAATACAAGGTCAGCCTATTGATCTTCAGTATTATCAAAGCTATTTGCCAATGGAAAGTCGCAACTTATTTTATCGTGTAGTCGTATTTACTATTCTGGATTATGCCGATACCTTTACAGAGGAAGACTGGCAAGAAATACAGCTACAAAATGTCATGTTTGTTCGTTCCATCCTAAAAAAACTTGGCTTTTTCCCTACCGTTTCGGTTCGACAACATGAAATAATTATCCTTGCATTTTATATTGCAGCAGATGATATGGAAGAAAATCGTGACCCATTTAATCAAGCTGTACAGCAGATTATTGCCCGAAAAACACCGCAGCTTTTCGAGCAAATAACCCTTACCTTTGGCATTAGTAATGTATATCAATCCATTAACAACGTACATCAAGGCTATAAGGAGGCGAAAACAACCATTCAAATGCAACATAATGAACTTGCTTCTTCTATTTACTTCAAAGATTTAGGTGTTTACAGATTGTTATTACATCAGGATCATGCTGCTCTTTTACAATACGTTAAAGATTATTTACAAGAAATACTGTTAATTGATCAAAAGAACGGTAATGACCTTTATCAAACGCTCTGCGTATATTTAGCATGTAATGGTGCTAAAAATGATACAGCTGAACAATTATTTATTGTCCGCCAAACACTGTATAAACGAATTGAACGACTAGAAAATATTTTAGGTGCTGATTTTTTACAAGCCCCTCATCGTCTCAATATAGAAATAGCGGTGAAGGCTTATGAATTATTGAAAAAAACAGCACCTGATATTTTACGCTTTTGAACGCGGATCCATAAAATCGCGTAACGCATTGCTAAGCATATACAAACCTAATACAAGTACTGTAATAGCTCCACCTGGCGCATACGTGTACCAAGGGGCTCCCACTAAATAGGCTTGTGAATCTTTTAACATTCTTCCCCAACTAGGGTTTGGTGGCTGCACGCCAAGCCCTAAATAACTCAGTGCCGCCTCCGCAAGCATCGCAGTCGCAAAGGTTACAGTGGCAGCGACGATAATCTGCGATGAAATATTAGGTAATATATGGCGAAACATAATGCTATAAGGTTTTACGCCGATTAGCTTTGCTGCTAAAACATATTCAGTGTCACGATGTTGGACGAAACCACTACGTGTAATTCTGGCAATGGCTGGTATGGCGATAATACCCAATGCAATAGCCGTATTAACAATCCCTGGTCCAAATACCGCAACGAGCATTAAAGCTAGTATAATTCCTGGAAAGGCCATTAATGCATCCATCATGCGCATAAAAATTTCATCGATCCAGCCACCCACATACCCCGCTATACCACCAATTAAAATACCAAAAATTGTTCCGATAAATACTGTCAATAGTCCGACTGAAAAGGCCGTTTGTGTTCCTTTCATAATACGGCTAAAAATATCACGACCAAATTCATCCGTCCCAAAAAGATAATCACTACTTGGGCTACGTAATTTTTGAGGTATATTCATCGAATTCACATCATGTGGTGTATAAAAAAAGCTGATTATCATGATGATTAGAAAACCGACAATGACTAGTAGACCAATGATTAAATTAATATTTTTCAGGTATCTTTGTATATGTTTCATCGTATCCACCTCGCTCATCGTAATCGGATTCTAGGATCTAACACAGAATATAAAATATCGACCATAAAATTAATCATGACCACTGCTACAGTAATATACATAACGATTCCCTGTACTAATGGAAAATCACGATTACTAATAGCCGTGATGAGGAGTTGACCAACGCCTGGCAGTGAAAATACTTGCTCCACAATAATCGTTCCAGCAACAACTTCAGCCATGATTAATCCAAATACCGTTAATATTGGAATCATCGAATTTTTTAAGACATGCTTATACATAACATTTTGCTCAGACATCCCTTTACTACGAATCGTACGCACATAATCGAGCTGAACTTGCTCTAAAATTGCCGTACGAACATAGCGAAAATTGACCGCAATTTGTGGAATCGCAATTGTTAATGCTGGAAGAACGAGTGTACTTAATGCTCCTCCTACACTTTGCGTCCATGGAATATACCCACTTATTTTAAAGAAGCTGAACTGCAGTCCCACATATAAAATGAGTATCATTCCAAGCCAGAAAGAAGGAATGGCCATCCCAACTTGCGTCACTGTCGACAACGACATATCACTGAATCTATTTTGTCTTCTCGCCGCAAACATCCCCAATGGTAAGGAAATGAGTAACACAATTAAGAGGGTGAGCCCAGCCAATGACATCGTTACAGGTAGTCTATCAAACAGTAAATCTTTTACTGGCATTGAAAAACGAATGGAATTTCCTAATTCCCCTGTTAATAATCCCTTCATCCAATCTGTATATTGCTCATAAAGGGGGCGATTCAAGCCAAGCTCTGATCGCAAATTTTCAATTTGTGTGGGATCCGCTTCAGTACCTAACATTGTCCGAACCGGATCACCAGGTAAAATTTGAAAAACACCGAATGTAATTATCGACACTAGAAGGATGGTTGTTATTAACAGGATGAATCGACGTATCATATACATCATCAAGCACTCATCCCTTTCTAGTTGGAAAATTTAACTTCAGACATATCATGGAACCAGAATGGATAGCTCTTTAATCCAGTAACTTGCTTTTTAGAGCCCCAAACAATCTGATAATCTGCGATGTATACCGCAGCTGCTTGCTCAGCTAAAATTTCCTGTGCGCGATGGTAATAATCAATTTGTTTTGCCTGATCTCTTTCCTTTAAAACATCTGCCATAATTTTGTCGTATTCATCATTCTTAAATCTGAAGAAGTTTTCACTATCATTCGTTGAAATATAGTCATTTAAAATTTCATAGGCAGATGCACGACCTGTTAAATCGATTGTTGTCATTTGATAGTCGCGTCCAAAGTAAACTCGGTCTAGCCAAATGCCCCATTCTACAACTTCAATTTCTACATCAATACCGATTTCCTTTAAATTATCCGCTACGATTTGCGCGATATTTGAATACATACCATTATGTGAAGACACTGTAATTTTTGTTTTAAAGCCTTTAGGATAGCCCGCTTCTGCTAATAATGCTTTAGCTTTTTCCACATCACGCTTATACATATTTTCTAAGCCTTTCTTTTGATAGTCCCCCATCGCTGGACTCATATTTGAACCAAGTGGTACAGCATAGCCTGCATACACTGAGTCGATAATATCGGACTTACTAATCGCGTAATTAATTGCTTGACGTACCTTTACATTATCAAAAGGAGCTTTCGTTTCATTAAAGGTAACGATTAATGATGAGTTATTATTTTGGTGAGATAAGTTATAGTTATCTCCTACTTCACTTACGCGCTGCCAAGGTACACTCGTTAAATCGACTTCATTGGCCATTAAACTCATAATCGCTGCTTGATCATCCGATTGGAAGGTAAACGTCACTTTGTTCAAGTATGGTAACCCTTTTTTCCAGTAGTTTTCATTTTTCTTCAATTCTAAATTAGTACCTGGAGAGTATTTTACATAAGCAAATGGTCCAGTACCTATCGGGTTTTCATTATGCTTTCCATCATTGCTTTTTGGTAAAATAGCTGATTGTCGAGCAGTTAATGAATATAAGAAGTTAGAGTTCGGCTCTTTTAGCTTGATCACAAATGTATTGGCATCTGGTGCTTCTGTTGACGCAACATTATCAAAGCTGTTTGACATCTTTTCACCACCGTTTTTCCCCATTAAACGATCAAATGAATACTGAATATCCTCAACAGTTAAATCCTCACCATTATGAAACTTCACACCCGGACGAATATTAAATGTATAAGTTAAACCATCTTCAGATATTGCATAGCTTTCGGCTAACCCTTCTATTAAAGTTCCATCTGTTTGCGGTGCCATTAGTCCTTCAAAAATATTAAGAATCATTTGGTACGATATAGACGCTGTTGCTTTATGTGGATCTAAAAAATCTGGGTCGTCATTTATACGTACTACGATTTCTTGAGGTAAATCTGCTACTGACTTTCCTTCAGAACTTGCATCTTTTTTGTCATCATTTGAACAGGCACTCATTAGTAAAACTACTATCATTGTCAATAACAGCAACGACCAATTGTTCTTTAGCCTCATGTCATTTCCCCCTATTCCCTATGTGCTCATTATTTGAATGCTTTTATAGCTTTCTACTTCAGCTAATTTATCAGCAGCTTTAATACCAGTAATGATTGCTTCCTCCATAGCTCTTGTAGCCAAATGGCCCAAATAGTCTACTGGAAATCTTTTATCCCCTGTACCAAGCACGAAAATCGTATCCCCATCCAGCATTGTGTGTACTGGATAAATTGTTCGTGCAAGAGCATTTTGTGTAAGCTGAGCTATTTTTTTCGCCTCTGCTTTTGTCAGCTTGGCATTTACTGCAATGACACCGATTGTCGTATTCGTACCAGACAATGCTTCCGATTGCACATGCTCCTCTAAATACGTACAGCAATCCATCCATTCCCCTGTTTTTGGATCCCTTGCTCCTGCTAGCGTTTTTCTTGTAGTAGGATCTTTTACATCCCCAACAGCATTGACAGCAACAATGGCCCCCACTACAACACCCCCTTTACCAGCTAAAGAGGCGCTGCCTAGTCCCCCTTTCATACAAAATTGAGGACCCGCCAATTTCCCTACAGTCGCACCATAACCAGCTCCTATATTCCCATTTGCAAATGGACCAACAACCGCACTCTTAGCTGCTTCATAGCCCATTAGAGCAGTAGGTCTTGTCTTTGGATCACCGATAAATAAATCGAACAGCACCGCACTAGGAACGAGTGGAATTGTAGCAACACCTGCCTCTACGCCAACACCCCGCTCCTCTAGAAATTGCATGACTCCTGTCGCAGCATCCAATCCGAATGCACTTCCTCCAGACAAGCAAATCCCATGCACATACTCAATTTCGTTAATAGGATCAAGTGCATCAGTCTCTCGCGTGCCCGGTGCTGAACCTCTTACATCGACACCGCAAACTGCACCATTTTCCACTAAAATCGCTGTACATCCTGTAATTCCTTCACTATTTTCTGCATGCCCAACTTTAACTCCAGGCACATCCGAAATATTTCCAAACATCATCACACCCCACTTCATATAGACTGATTTTTCAATCTATTTATCATATAAAAAGCACGCTACCCGTTGATGTTTATTTTCTTCCCGAAGAACAGGCCGTTCCTGATGACATCTGTCCATCACATAGGGACAACGTGTATGAAACACACAGCCTACGGGAGGATTTATTGGGCTTGGCAATTCCCCCTGTAACGGTATTTCTTGTTTCGGTTCATCGAAATTGATCACTGGAATGGCGGATAGCAACGCCTGCGTATATGGATGCAGAGGATTAGCATATAATTCTTTCTTCGCGCCAATTTCCACCACCCTCCCCAAATACAACACAGCCACTCGATCGCTAATATGTTTCACAACACTTAAATCATGTGAAATAAATAAATAGGTCAAATGAAATTCATCCTGTAAATCCATCATTAAATTCAAGACCTGTGACTGCACCGAAACATCTAATGCAGATACAGGCTCGTCCGCAATAATGAACTCTGGATGAATAGCAAGAGCCCGCGCAATACCGATTCGTTGTCTTTGACCGCCAGAAAATTCATGCGGGAATTTTTGCATTGCATCTTCTGGTAGACCTACCTTCTGTAAAAGCTCCTTTACATGTTCTTTGCGCTGCTCTTTCGTTAATGTTAATTGTAGCTTCATCGGCTCTTCGATAATGGCACCTATTCGCATACGAGGATTGAGTGATGCAAAAGGATCCTGAAAAATCATTTGCATTTGATTGCGATAGGTTTGTAGTTTACTTCCCTTTAATTGCTGAATGGGCTGTCCTTTATATAAAATTTCTCCTTCCGTCGGTTCAACGAGTTTTAAAATAGTTCGGCCAAACGTCGATTTTCCGGAGCCGGATTCGCCTACGATCCCAAGCGTCTCACCTCGGAAAATTTCTAGAGAAATATCATCGACTGCTTTAATGACCTTTTTTTCTTCCTTCATCGATTTACGTTTCACAGGAAAGTAGGCTTTTAAATGGTTAATTTCAAGCAAAACTTCTTTTTTCGTCATGATCAAGCACCCCTTTCTCCGTAAATAAATGACAGCGTACTTTATGCTCGTCTTGAATATGGATTACTGCCGGCTGCACGTCATTGCACTGTTCCATCGCAAATGGACAGCGTGATGCAAAACGGCAGCCTTCTGGTAACGCATAAGCCGGTGGAACAGCGCCTGGAATTGACGGCAATCGTTTCACATCTGTCTCCATATTAGGCATTGTTTTTAAAAGAGCCGTTGTATACGGATGCTTTGGATTCATAAAAAGCTCTCGCACTGGAGCTTCTTCTACAATTTGTCCTGCATACATAACCATAACGCGATCTGCCGTTTCTGCTACTACGCTCATATCATGCGTAATAAATAAAATAGCTGAATGATGTTCTTCCTTCATCTTCATCATAAGCTTCAAAATTTGTGCCTGTACTGTTACATCAAGTGCCGTTGTTGGCTCATCAGCAATTAACAGTTGAGGGTTATTGGACATTGCAATCGCAATCATGACACGCTGGCGCATACCACCTGATAATTGGTGCGGATATTCAGCAATCACTTTTTCTGCATTGGCAATACCCACTTCTTTTAAAAGCTGTAGAGATTTCTCCCACGCCTCTTTTTTTGATGTCCTTTGATGTCTACGAATTCCTTCCATCATTTGATTGCCGATTGTAAACACAGGATCTAATGATGTCATTGGCTCTTGAAAAATCATACTAATTTCATTGCCTCTTATATTGCCCATTTCTTTATTTTTATAGTCTAAGAGATTTTTGCCATTCAGTTTAATGGTACCAGCTGTAATTTCTCCTGGTGGTATGGGCAGTAATCGCATAATTGATAACGATGTAATACTTTTTCCGCTTCCAGACTCACCTACAAGCGCAACCGTTTCTCCCTTACGAATCGTAAAGCTTACATCATCGACCACTTTCGCCTGTTGACCATTTTTTAAATGGAATTTTATTTTTAAATGATTTACCTCTAGGAGCACCTGATTTTCTTTTGGCTGATCCATATGCATCCCTCCATCTCACATTTCATTACATTTGATTAGGTGGTGCATAGCGTATTGCGATATTTTTCATTTGCGTATAATTTCTCAACGCGACAAAACCTTTTTCTCGTCCAATGCCGCTCTTTTTATAGCCACCAAACGGCATTTGAATTCCACCTGCTGCTCCATAGTTATTAACAAACACTTGTCCAGCTTTTACACGGCTTGCAACATAATGTGCAGTATCCAAATCCTTCGACCAAACGCCTGTAACTAAACCGTAATCTGTACTATTCGCTAAGGTAATCGCTTCATCAACCGTCCTAAACGTAAATACAGTCAACACTGGTCCGAAAATTTCCTCCTGCGCGAGTGGATCGTTCGCTTCTACTCCTGCAAGTATTGTTGGCTCAACATAATAGCCCTGTTCATAACCTTCAATCGTCAGTGTTTCACCACCAGTAACTACATAGCCATCTTCCTGCGCCTTTTGCAGTAGTGTTGAAATCTTCGTATATTGTCGTTCATTTAGAAGCGGGCCCATATCAACATCTGCTTCACCCGGACCAACTTTTAACGCTTGGAATTTTTGCACTAATTGTGCCATGAATTTTTCTTTGGCGCTTTCTTCAATTAGGAGTCTGGCTCCTGCAGAGCATGTTTGCCCGGCATTCTGAATAATGGCGCGTACAACTCCTTCAAGCGCCTGCTCCATGTTGGCATCCGCAAAAACAATATTTGGAGATTTTCCACCGAGCTCTAACGTCACAGGTACAACATTTTCAGCGGCTGACTTCATGACCGCAATGCCTGTTGGAACAGAGCCTGTAAACGTAATATGATTGATATCAGGATGGGATGTTAAATACGGTCCAACAGCACGACCTAAACCAGTAATATGCTGAAAAATGCCTCTTGGCACTTTATCCGCAAACCATTCCGTTATGGCATGTGTAGTTAATGGCGTATCTTCCGCACTTTTAACAATTACAGCATTGCCAGTAGCAATGGCAGCTGCTACACTTCTCGCTGTAATTTGAATAGGGTAATTCCAAGGCACGATATGTACGGTAATTCCGACAGGCTCTAACACTACCGCGTTTAAAATACCGTCTTCAATGGGAATCGTATCCCCCATTACTTTATCAGCAGCTCCTCCGTAAAACTCAAAATAGCGTGCTGCCGCTTCAATATCCGCTCTTGCTTGAGTTAACGGCTTTCCAACATCACGACATTCTAATAAACTCCATTCCTCTGCATGCAGACGTATATAGCGTGCAAGTTCAATAAGTAGCTGGCCACGTTCATAGGCCTTTATTTTCCGCCACTCTTCACTTTCAAACGCTACACGTGCAGCACGTACAGCCTCGTCAACTTGGGTTTTACTCGCATTCGTAATTTGGGCAATGACTCCACCAGTAGAGGGGTTCATGACATCCAATAATGCTTCCATACCACCATGTATCCACTCACCATTTATCAACATCGGAATTTTTTTCACGCTTATCCCTCCTATAGTCCACGACCACCGTCTACATGTAATGTCGTTCCTGTAACCATGCTCGCTGCATTAGAGAGTAAATAACTTACTGCTCCTGCAATGTCTGCTGGATTCACTAATCGCCCAAGTGGGACCGATTGAACAAAGACACTTTGCATTGTTTGCTCGACGTCCGCTCCTTGTGCCGTAAATTGAGCAAGCATCTGAGTATCGGCTGGCCCTGGGTGAATCGTATTCACACGTATTTGGAACGGCGCTAGCTCAATAGCCAAACCACGTGTAAAGCTCTCTGCCGCCCCTTTAGATGCTATATAAGCTTGTAAACCTGGGCGTGGTCGTACAGCAGAAATAGAAGCGATTGTGACAATGGAACCCTCTTGCCGCTCCTTCATATAAGGAACAACTGCCTTTGTTGTAATAAATAAGCTTTTTACATTGACATCCATTAACCGGTTCCACTCGTCCATCGTTACTTGCTCAATCGGTTTTGCTGCCTGCGCTATACCAAGTGCATTGACTAGTCCATCAATCCGTCCATACTCGTCAAAAATCTGTTTGAATACTTCGTTCACACGCTCCTCCTGTAAGACATTGACTTCAAAGCAGCGTAAGGCGTCCTGCTGCACTAAATCGCTTAGAGAAGCTACTGATAAATCAAGCCCTACTGCAATATTGCCTTTTGAAAGCTGTTCCTGAATAATGGCTTTTCCCATACCACCACCAGCACCTGTAACGATGATGACCTGTTGTTCTACTGCCATGCTATACACCCCTTGCAGCTAAATTCATTTTGATAATCTCCTGACAAATCGCATCACCCATTTGTGCTGTTGTCGCCTGTCCACCAATATCTGCGGTTTTCACAACACCTTCTCGAAGCACCTTCTCAATCGCACTCACAATTATCTGTTCTATATCTGGTCTCCCAATATGTCCAAGTAACAAAGCAAGTGACCAAATTTGTGCGACTGGGTTTGCTATGCCCTTTCCTGCAATATTTGGTGCTGACCCATGCACTGGCTCAAACATTGAGGGGAATTCCTTTTCCGGATTTATATTAGCTGACGGTGACAACCCAAGACCACCAACAATGGCTGATCCTAAATCTGATAAAATGTCCCCGAATAAATTGGAGGCCACAACAACCTGAAAATCTTGCGGGCGTTCCACGAAATAAGCTACTAAAGCGTCGATATAGATAGATTCTAGCTCTAGTGCTGGTGAACTTTGTGCAACAATTCTTCTAGCATGCTCATCCCAAAGTTTCATTGAGTGAATAATAGCATTCGATTTTGTCGCGCTCGTAATTTTTGTTTTGCCATTTTTATAGGCATAATCACAGGCGGCTTGGACAATTTTTTCAATACCGATACGTGTCATAATCGTATTTTGAATCGTCATTTCTTGTGACTGGTGATGATAAATTCGCCCACCACTATCGGAATATTCCCCCTCTGCATTTTCACGGAAGATCACAAAATCAATATCCCTTCCGTTAGCAAGCGGTGAGGCTATGCCGGGTAGTGATTTAATCGGACGGAAATTAACATATTGCTGAAAACTTTTTCGTATCGGCATAATTAATTCCCATACGGTAACGTCATCAGGAACACGAGCATCTCCAATAGCCCCGAATAATATCGCATCAAATTCTTTTAATATATCTAATGCATTACTTGGCATCATTCGACCGTGCTTGAGGTAATAATCTGAGCTCCAAGGAAAAATGGTTGTTTCTATTTGTAAAGACAAATCTTGTTCCTGCAAAGAATTCATTACCTTTAATGCTTCCTCCATAACTTCTTTCCCTATGCCATCCCCTGGAATAACCGCAATTTTTGTATGAGTCATTGTACATCACCTGCTAAAAACTTTAATGCTGCTAAACGGTAAATGGCTGTTGTTTCTGCTAATTCTTCAATATCGACATATTCGTCAATTTGATGAGGCATATCACGATCACCCGCTCCAACGGTAACAATGGGTACTCCGTGCACATGAAGGAACGTTCCATCCGTAGCCCCTGGAACACCGTTATATTTCGGCTCTTTTTCCGTTACCTCAGCGACTGCCTCATAAATGGCTTGTACAACAGGATCCTCCTGCGCTGTTGCTGTTGCAGGGCGGTTATCAAGCACTGTTAGCTCAACTTTAAAATCCGGATCATCTGCTTGCAGACGTTTAATAATTGCCTCAATTTTACCGAGAAGTTCCTCATGATCCTGTGCAGGAACTGTACGAATATCAAGTGTCGTCATACAGTGATCAGGAATGACATTAATTTGCGCATCGCCTTTTACAGGTGCTCGTAAAATCGTTGGTGTAATAGATGGCCAATTAAGCATCGGATCACGTCCTAAACGTGCTTGCTCTTCTTTTTCCAATTTTTCAAGCTCTACGATAAAACGTGCCATGCGCCAGTTCGGATTAATGCCACTCCAAGAAATCGCACCGTGCGCCATTTTACCAAAAATATCCACTTTCAAACGTATTGCCCCACGCTGTGCGATACAAACATTGTTTTCCTCTGGTTCACATATAATTGCTCCATCCACATCATCTGCCCAGCCATTTTTTATAAAATGTTTAATACCAAGCATTAGCCCTTCTTCATCACAAGGAATACATAAAATAATCTTGCCTGTAAATTCCTCCTGATCCAGTAACAACGACTGACAAGCTGTAATCATACACGAAAGATTTCCTTTTGTATCATTTGTACCTCGGCCATACATTCGACCATCAATAATTTCTGCACCGAAAGGGTCGTACGTCCATGCTTCACGATTTCCTTCAGTAACGACATCTGTGTGTCCTTCAAAGAGGAGTGTTTTTCCTGGCTTACCCGAATCAATAATACCAATGACATTCGGTCTGCCTGGTACAACCTCCTCAACATGTGTTTCAATCCCTAAATCACGTAAATATTGAGCGACATAATTCGCGACTTCTTGTTCATTGCCATTTGGATCATCTTCTCGGTAAACACTTTCTATGCGTACTAGCTTTTGTGTAAGCTCAATAACTGCTTCGCGGTCCCGTAAATAAGATTCTGTTGTCTTTAAACTAGTTATTGTCATTCAAACGCCCTCCTAAATTTATAGAATATTCCGAATTTAAATAATTCTATCATTATCCTATTAAACAAGTATTAGACAATTTGTTAATAATATATAGAATGCTATTAACCTTTTGTTTAGTAGCAACATGCTAGAAAACAACAAAACTTTCTAATTTATATTATTTTTTGATAGAAAAAGACTTATGAGAGGCTCTTCTTACTTAGAATAGATATACTACAATAAAAAAATCTGATCATTACCATAACGTGGGGTTGATTTCCGTTCCGATTGGGCGCTTTGCCGCTGACGCTTCGCTTTCGCACAGAGCAAAGCTTCCTGGGGGCGTCGGGGCAACAGGATGTTGGTCACGAAGGCGTTATCACAGGACGTGATGCTTTTAGCCTTCGTTCCCCTCCCGCTTCGCTCACGTGGCTCGCTCCAGGGTCAGGGGCCAAATTAAAAACATCGATAAAGTAAACTAGGTTAGAGATTACTTAACTACAGGTGGATACGAGCAGACGTAAGACTGGACACATAATGTTAGAGCTACGACATTTGAGGATTTAGTGAAAGGCTGTTTTCGAAAAGATTGTTGCTATTCAACTAACGCTGCAAGTTAGTTCAATAAGAGAAGGCGTATCCTGTTATGAACAGGATGCGCCTTATTAATATACTTTGTGTCAAACGTTAAAGAGTCTGTGTAGAGAAAATACTCTAATCTACTAGAGATTAGTTAGTGGATATGGCCATTAAATCATCATTTTCTAGCCAATGTTTACCGCCTAGAAAATCAACTAAATATAGTGGTTTGTAGTTGTTATTAACAGTAGTATGGATTACTTCGCCCGTTATCTTTAAGGCAGATATCATCACTTGTGATCTGATAGGATATTTAATATCGACGTATTCCTTTAGAACAAGGATGAATTGTTCCATAGAGCAAACACCAGTCTGGAAGATACGGTGATTATCACCGGTCTCAATGTGGTATATAACTCCCCCGTCTTTTAATACATCGATTACGATTGTATGTTGGAATTGACCAACTGAACGAGTGGCAGAAAATCTGCACCCGGTAACAGCTCGGTGGAATGGTTCTTCTTTATCCGGATGATATAAGCTTCTCTCTACTTGCTCCCAACCACTTTCTGTAAGTGCATTCTCAATATAACTAAAGATGGGGACGTATCGACTCGGGTTTTCTAGTATGAATTGTTTTATTTCTTCAAGTTCTTGAGCGAATGAGTTGTCGAAATTAGTTTCATCGAAATCTCCCTCAGAATACGTTTTAGTCAAATCTTTCATTTGATCTCTAAACTGTTGGGGGGTGATAAGCTCTGTAATGGCCCCTTCATATTTAAGTACTTCAGATGTTTGGGTATTGCCTGATGGATCGAACAAGTATGGTTTGCCTAAATAAGATGTTTCTAAATATACCTTTAATAGTTTCATCTGCAAAACTCTGTTGTGTTGTATTATTGGGCGCCAAATTGCAATGATGTCATATCCAAAGACTTCATTCATTGCTAAGGCAAATATATGGCTACGGTTAAGACAATAATCGAATAGTGTTCTTCCTGTATCGCCTACTCTAATTTCATTTAAAGGCAAGTCTACGAAATCGTATTTCAACTGCACTTATCTTCCCTCCTTAAAAACTATAATCTTTTTTTATTGGTCATTTGTTACTTGCTACTATTTATTATGCACTGTGCTCTTATTGCTTAAACTTCAAAGGTACCGATATAGAATATGCCCCCGCTCTCCTATATTCCTGTTCTCCTGTTCCACTTTAAAATTAACTTGTTAGATTTCAATGTATGAAACAAATATCTTTGTCTAGAACGATATTTACCATTACGTTTTACGGCAGTACATCCACAATGAAAACAACCTAGTGAAAAGAAATATAAAAAAACCAGCATCTATTTTGAATAGCTCAAATAGATGCTGGTTTTTTCGTTTTATTGCTGGCGAGATTCTGTCATTTGCTTCCAAACAGAACCTTTTGCCTCTTCACCCTGTTCAATGCGGGCAATCGCCATTTTTACTTGTAGCTTCACTTCAAACTCTTTATCTTCTTCAGCAGCCTTTAATGCACCTAATGACTTTTCAGTACCGACTTCATATAAGTACATAGCTGCACGCCAACGAACAAGTTTGTTTTTATCCTGTAATGCTTGCTGCATCGCGTCTTCAAATTCTACGAGGCCTAGGTCACTCATACAATCTCCTGCAGTTCGACGTACCGCTGCACTTTTGTCCTGTATTGCCTTTTCCAAATATGGAACAACTGCCACATCTTCAATCATGCCTAAATAAACTGTTGCAAGTCGACGGATAGACATTTGCTCATCTTGTAACGCTAAATCTAAAAGTGGTAAATCATCTAGCTCTGGATCTGCCATTTGATCAAGCAGTTGGAAACGTTTTTCCCATTCTGGTTGCTTAAACTGTTCAACAGTGATTTTTAGCTTAGCTGGCTTCTCAATTGTTTTCTCAGAATCATTAATCATTACGGCAATCTCTGCTATACGTTCCTCAGAATATGTCACATCGATTTCTTGTTTTACGGCTTCTGCAATTTCTTCAAGCTCTCCATAACGTACACCATAGTCAATCCACTTACGTTGGAAAATATAATTTTCATCAACTGCTGTCTCACTAATTTTATTGAAAGCTTCCACAAAGCGCTCACCACAGCTTACTCGGTGCTCACGTTGGTTATCAAATACCTTCACTTGAAGTGGTACTTGCTTATAAAACTGTACATGAACGTACACTTCACCATAAAATTCATTGGCAACTTGTTCATTGTTTACTTCCTGTACATCTTCACCTAACACTTGACGGATGCTTGCTAAAATACCTTCCCATGCATACTTTGCGTTACGCTCTACAGCGAAGAAATCTGCTACATGATAAACGCCCTTCACACCTTCAATGGCTAAAATCGCAGCTGCTTCACCAGTTGCTTCATCTTTATTATCCTTTTTAAAATTATAGCTTTTGCCAAAAGGTAACTCTGTATCAACGATAATCTTCATAGAATTAGGGCTTGGTGTCGGTTCAATTGTAATAATCTTCATGTTATCGCTCCTTATCCGTTTACGATTTCATCTAAATACGACCATCTTTCAATTAGATGCTCATATTGTGCATTCAGCTCATCCAGCTTCGCCGTTAATTCCTGAAGCTTTGTAAAATCTGCCCCAGCATTGGCAATACCTTCTTCTGTCGCCATTATCGCTGTTTCTGTCTTTTCTATGTCATCAGCCATAGTTTCCCATTCTTTTTGCTCTTTAAAGGATAATTTTTTCTTGTCCGATTTAGGCTTTTCGGTCTTTGGTTTTTCGACTTTCGGTGCTTCTACTTTTACAGTTGCTTCCTGTTCACGCTTTAGTAAATATTCACTGTAAATATCAAGCATCTCTTCAACATGACCAAGACCATCTAAAATCCACAGCTTCTTCGCGATTCGATCTAAGAAAAAGCGATCGTGGGATATCGTTATAACGACTCCAGGGAAATGCTCAATGAAATCCTCAAGCACACCTAATGTTTCAATATCTAAATCATTTGTAGGCTCATCTAGTAACAGTACGTTTGGTTGCTCCATTAATAATCGTAATAAATGCAGACGTTTACGCTCACCACCCGATAATTTACCGATAGGTGTACCGTGTGCATTAAGTGGGAATAAGAAACGCTCCAGCATTTGAGCAGCCGAATAGCGTACACCCTCTGCATCTGTTATATCATTTGAAGCTTCTCGGATATATTCAATCATGCGCTCATTTTCATTCATCTTTGGTAGAGTTTGTTTGAAATGCGCTAACTTCACTGTCGAACCAACAAGAATTTCACCAACATCAGGTGACAGCTCTCCTGCTAGCATGTTCAATAATGTTGATTTTCCTACACCATTCGCTCCGATAATACCAATACGATCGCCCTGCTGTAGTAAAAATGAAAAGTTTTCAAGAATTTTTTGTTGGCCAAATGCCTTTGAAATATTTTCAGCCTCTAATACCTTCCGACCGAGACGTGTTGTTGCTAGGCCAAGATCAAGAGAAACATCCTCAGATTTACGTTCCAAGTTCTCCTCTAAGTGCTCAAAGCGCTGAATACGTGCCTTTTGCTTCGTAGAACGCGCTTTCGCACCACGACGAATCCATTTTAATTCTGAGCGATAGCGGTTGCGATCTTTTTGTGCAGAGGCTGCATTCATTTCCTCACGAATAGCACGAGCTTCTAAATAATCCCCATAATTCCCTGTATGTCGATATAATGTTTGATCAGCCAGCTCATAAATATGCGTAGACAGCTCATCTAAGAAATAACGATCATGGGTAATAAATATAACTGCTCCCTTTAATCGTAACACCATTTCCTGCAGCCACTCTGTTGCCTGCACATCTAAATGGTTGGTAGGCTCGTCCAATAAATAAAGATCTGCCGGCTCTATTAAAACTTTAGCTAAAGCAACGCGCTTTTGCTGACCGCCTGACAGTGTTAATACTTCTTTATCAAACATTTCAATTCCAAGCTTCGTAAGTGCTGTCTTAGCAAGTGCATTGACATCCCATGCCTGCTCCTCATCCATACGATGTTGCAAGCTAAATAACGTTTTTTGTAAACTTTCTGAAGTCGGATTTAATGCAAGTGCAGCAACCGTTTCCTCATATTCACGATTCAGTTTTAAAATAGGTGAATCCCCTGCAAACACTGCCTGTAACACAGTTTCGCCACTGTTAAAAGTAGGTTCCTGTGGTAAATAAGCAACACGATATTTATTTGGGCGGTCAACTTCTATTGAATCCGCTTCGATTTCATTTGCTAAAATAGAAAGCAATGTGGATTTACCAGTACCATTAATACCAATTAACCCAGCTCGCTCCCCCTCATAAATCGTAAATCCAATATTTTGAAAGAGCGTTTTATCGCCCACTGTTTTCGTTAAATTTTGTACAATTAAATGACTCATTACACTTGTCCATCTCTTTCATTTAGGTGTTGTTTAATGCCATACTACTTTTTAATATATAGTTTATTATTGATATCCATTTTTATCATAACACCAAATGACAGGTAAACAAAGGACAACAAACTCTTCTTACCCATCTAAAAAAATACCTCCTCCATTACCTGCAAAATGAAGAAGGGTTAAAAATCTCAAAAAAAATATCCGGATAGAAATATTTCTATCCGGATACAGAAGCTAATTATTTCACCAATAATTAAGAAGCTTCCACCATAATCCTCCTACTATAACAAAAATCAGGATTGTTACAACGGAAACTACAAAACCAACTGTCCACCATTTTTTTTGATCAATATAGCCTGCACCGAAGAAGACCGGTGCTGGACCAGAACCATAATGAGTAGTGGCGCCAAATAAATTGCTAAATGCCGCTAATAATATAGCCGCCAACATTGCTGGTGCTCCCGCTTGCAGCATAACAGATAAAAACGCTGCATACATCGCACTAATATGAGCAGTCGAACTCGCAAAGAAATAATGAGAATAGAAGTAGACTAATGCTAATATTAACACAGCCCATATCCAACTATACCCAGATACAAGTCCACCCACTTCATTACTAAACCACGGAATCAACCCTAGTTTGTTCATAAAAGATGCCATCATAAATAGCGTTGCAAACCAAATTAGTGTATCCCATGCGCCTTCTTCCTTCTTAATATCTGCCCATGTCAATACATCTAACAATAAAAGCAATGAAAGACCAATAAGAGCTGCTGTAGTGGCACTAATCCCTAAGTAGTCTCCACCAATCCATAACGACAACACAGCAACAAATACTACGATCATTCGTTTTTCAGAACTTTTTAGTGGACCAAATTCATCCAGCTTCTTTTTCGCGATAGCTGCTGCCTCTGGTGTTTCCTTGATTTCAGGCGGATAAATTTTATAAATAACATAAGGAACAACGATTAAAGCTGTTAGACCAGGGACAATCATGGCCATTGCCCAACCAAACCAAGTAATCGTTACTCCAGCTGAATCACTTGCTAGCTTAACAATTAAAGGATTCGCTGCCATGGCTGTCATAAACATGGCCGACGTTATTAAATTCCCTTGAAAGCCTACCTTCAAAAGAAAGGCCCCCATCTTACGCTCTGTCCCGTCTTCTGGTTTAGATCCGAAAGTATGGGATAATGACTGGATGATTGGGAATATGACACCACCAGCACGAGCTGTATTACTAGGAATAGCAGGTGCTAATATTAGGTCACTTGCTAATAAAGAATAAGACAGACTCAACGTTTTTTTCCCAAAAAGACGAACAAATACATAGGCAATTCGTTCTCCTAGTCCCGTTTTAATAAATCCACGAGAAATAAAGAAGGCAATAACAATTAGCCAAATCGTTGAATTGCCAAAACCGCTTAAAGTCTCTTCAATAGTTAATGTATTAGTTATGGCAATCATAGCCATAGCAATAAAGGATATCGCTCCCATTGGCAACGGTTTCGTTATAAATCCTATAATTGTCGCAACAAAAATAGCAAACAGATGCCACGCTTTTTCCTCTACTCCTGAAGGTACTGGACAAAACCAGATAGCCACGCCAACAGCAAGGGAAATGAAGAAAGGAATCCATTTGACTGTGCTTTTTGCTTCTTTCATGATGTTGATGCTCCTTTGACAGTTACCCCAATGTAATTTAACAGGCGATTTCTCCCACGATTGAATTATAGACCAAATTCAAGATCCCCATTGTCGAAAAAGCATAAGTAATTATATACACTTTACGTGACGGACGAAAAGAATTTTGGCTCATTATTCAAAAAAAATTCATCTTTAATTGTAAATATCCGTTTTTTATGTTAATTTCTTCGTTTCAAAAACTTTTGAAGCATCATAGTTATTGAGGTTAGCATGCGCAAGATTACTAAAAAGATACGAATAACGTTTAAATTAGCTTATCGGTTTGAACCAATCCGACACATTTCAGATAGTTAAAAAAGTGAAATCAACCTCACTTTATGTCATGCAAATACAATGTAATAATCTTACAAAGTTCAATTATGCCCCATTCAAGTTCTTGATGATCTGGATAGGAATAACTAATTCTCATATGATTATATTGAGGTTCTCCCGGATAACATGCAGAGCTTGGTAAAAAAGAAATGTTGGATTGCTGTGCTTTGAAAAGTACTTCATCTGCATTTTTATCGCTAGGCAAAGACACCCAAATATTTAAACCTCCTTTAGGTATTACCCAAGTAACTCCTTCAGGAGCATACTTTTCCAACAACTTAATCGTTTGATCTCTTCTTACTTCAAGAGCAATACGTAACTTTTCTAAATGTGTGTTCATTCTATTTGAAGTTAAAAAAGGAATAAGCGCCTTTTGTGTTAAAAGTGGGCTCCCCAAATCAGCACTAGATTTTGCCGATAATAGCCGTTGGTGAACTGTCCCGTTCGATATAATTGCACCAATTCTACAACTAGGTGCTAAAGCTTTACTAAAACCTTTTAAATAGATAACATGTCCATTCATGTCTAAAGATTTAATAGTTGGTGGTGGTGGATTATCCTCAAAATAAATTTCATTCCATGAATCATCCTCAATAATAAGGAAACTATTGTGTTGAGCGAGTTCTAATAACTCGTTTCTTCTAGTTTCGCTTAAAACAGTGCCTGTTGGATTATGGAATGTAGGATTTGTATAAACAAGCTTTGGTTTTTTTGTTAAACACAATGAAGCTAAAATATCGGTCTGCATACCTTCTTCATCCATAGGAACAGGAATAATATGTGCTCCCCGATTTCTAAAAACATCAATTGCCGCTGTATATGTAGGAGCTTCCATAATTACAATGTCTCCTGGACCAATGAATGTTCTCGCAACTAAATCAATTCCTTGCTGAACACCATTTGTAATGATGATCTCTTGGGGGTTTGTTTGAATTTGACAATGTTGTTGTACATAGTTTTTTATTGCCTCTCGAACTGCATAATCTCCTTGGACAGGGCCATAGCGAGCTACAATTTGTGGATCTTCCTGTAAAACCTGAAAAATTTCTTTCGATAAGTATGTTGACGGTAATAGTCCTGGATGAATTGTAGCACTAGATAATTTAATCGAATTTTCAATTCCAACATTCAACATATATTGAGAGCGATGAATATAATCTGGGATAGCTAGTTGCCAATTATAATCGTTCTTACTTTTAGTACTTGTTCTCTGTTTTCTCTCTCTAACAAAAGCGCCCTTCCCATGCTTCAATTGAATATAGCCATTTTTCTCCAACAATGCATAAGCTTTACTAACTGTCACAAGACTTACTTGATTTTCTTTTGAAAAGTTCCGGATTGATGGCAATTGACTACCTTCCTCTACTAAGCCTGCTCGTATCTTTTCCGATAAAATGTTCGAAATCTGATGAATTAGAGATTGATCTGATTGACGATTCAGTTTTATTTTCATAGGTCCTCCTACTGTTATACCCTTTGTTTGACTGTTATATATATCACTATATAGTGTAATAAGCGTGAGGAACAAGAACAAATGATATGACAAGGAGATTGATCAAGTATGAACATAATGAAACATGATCAAGAAATTTTTGACAGTATATTAAATGAAGTCGTACAGCATGCTACTAATTTTTTTAATGGACTCGAAGATAGATCTGTATCTATTCATTCCTATGATTTAACAAAAAATGAACTTCCCGAAATAGGAAGTGGGGCCAATGCAGCCCTTGAGTTTTTCACTCAAAATTATTCGAAAGGCTTAAGCGGTAGTGTTGGTTCAAGATATTTAGGATTTGTTACTGGCGGTGCTACCCCTGCATCCATCATAGGAGATTGGTTAGTTAGTATTTATGATCAAAACCTATCAACTTCGAAAGATTCGATCGCTGGATACATTGAATTAGAAACGATTAACATGTTAAAAGAATTATTTTTGTTAAGTAATGACTATAGTGGTACCTTCGTAAGTGGGGCCACAATGGCTAATTTCGTAGGTCTTGCTCAAGCAAGAGAATGGATTGCACATCACTATGGAAAAAGCACTTCTATTGATGGTTTATACGATATTCCACAGATTAAAATCGTGAGTAGTACACCACATTCAAGTATTTTCAAAGCAACTGCTATGCTTGGTATAGGTAGAAAATCTATTCATCAAATACCTTGTAGAGAAAATCGTGAAGCTATTGATATAACTAAATTACAGGAATTTCTTGAACATCATAAAAATCAACCGTGTATTGTCGTAGCGAATGCTGGGACGGTTAATACTGTAGATTTTGATGATTTAGTTGCTATTGGAAAACTAAAAACTCAATACAACTTCTGGTTACATGTCGATGCTGCATTTGGTGGTTTTGCTGCTTGTTCTCCACTATATAGAGAATTAGTAGAAGGAATGAACTATGCTGACTCAATTACGATTGATGCACATAAATGGCTAAATGTTCCCTACGACTCTGCCATGCAATTTACTCGTCATCAACAGCTACAGGTAGCAGTATTTCAAAATAATGCCGCTTATCTTGGAAGTTCTATTGAAAATCCAGATTTTTGTGATTTGACACCTGAAAACTCTCGACGATTCCGTGCCCTACCTGCATGGTTTACGTTAAAAGCATATGGAAAAAAGGGATACCAACATCTTATTGAGCAAAATGTAAAGCTAGCTAAACAGCTTGGGCAAAAAATAGACGATAGTAAATACTTTAAGCTTCTTTCTCCAGTAAGATTAAATGTCGTGTGTTTTTCTTTAAATAATGAATCCATTACGACTGAAATGAACAATCATTTTCTTTCTGCTTTAAATCGTCAAGGAAATGTCTTTATGACACCAACTATTTATAATGGAGTTCCTGCAATCCGTGCCGCCTTTAGCAATTGGCGTACAGAAGAAAAAGATATAGCTATTATATGGGAAGCATTAATAACAACTGTACAAGACTTCCAATCATAGCTTAGTGAATACGTATGGAGCTTTTTGATCCACAGACATTTCGAAGCATGACGAGAGCTAGTAATCACTTTTACTTTGGATGAAAATTCATTCTCCTTCCGAAGTAAAAGATTCAACATTATTCATACCTAAAAATCCGTTGTCTATTGAAATAGACAACGGATTAATTTTTAATAGCGTAAGTAATTACTCACCTATTTCATTTTGTAATTGCTCTAAAAACTGTACCATAAATTGATGGCGTTCTTCAGCCATTTGTTTGCCCTTCTCTGTAATCATTAAATCCTTTAGCAATAATAGCTTCTCATAGAAATGAGTAACTGAGGATGTATTTTTACTACGATACTCGTCCTCTGTCATATCCATACGTGCATTCTCTTCTTTATCATAAAGCTTTCGACCCTTAGCCCCACCAAAAGCAAACGTACGTGCAATACCGATTGCTCCAATCGCATCTAAACGATCTGCATCTCGTGCTATTTTTGCTTCGATAGAAGTTGCTTCTATTTCATTGCCACCATTAAACGATACTTGTTCGATGCAATCCCGAATATGTTGCTTTTTTTCTTCACTTAAAGGTAGCTCGGCAATCAGCTTATTTTCTTGCTCTTTGCTATCGGTATACTTTTTATCACTTACATCATGCAAGAGCACAGCAATTTTCACAACTTCTGCATCCGCTTCTGACTCTGTTTGTAATATCGCTAACGCATTTTGATAAACACGTTCAATATGTTGAAAATCATGACTAGCATCAAATTGTTCGTATATTCCCCGTACTTTGTCCATTAAATTGTTCATAATCTTAGTTCAGTCCCTTCATATTATTATTATACTGTATTGTTTCGAATAGTTGGCAATTAAGTATCCTCTAGGCTTAACAAAAAAAAATTTGTAAATCCATTTCAATTGACAAACTTTTCAGAATATTATAAGATAAATGTACAGAACATCTAATTTTGTTCTGTAGCTCACAATTTCAGTGGTGTACAAGAACTATGTTTTGACAGATTTAACAACTTCAGCGGGCTTACAATTAAATATTGTGTTGAAAGATGACGTGCGTATAGTGAAAGTCAATCATCTAAGAAAACAAATAAAAGTGAACATTTTTCCCTTAGAAATTCTTTGTTTCAACCCGCATAGTGAATGTACATGACGAAATAAGTGAACAAACAGTTAGCTTGTTGTCACGACCTAGAAGGCTTTGACCATATGTCGCAAGCGTGTGATATTTGTATCATTAATTGACGTTACCTTCTTGTATTCATACCTTTGTGTATGTGTGAACGTAACTCCTCCCATTAATAGCAAATAGCATACTGAATTCTTGCCAACATTTTGCGAAAAGTCAAATTATCAGAGTCGTGCTAACAAAACTAGAGAATTCTTTTTTAGGCAACAATTTTTCCGTATTTCATTTAAGCCGTAAGCGAAGTAATACGTTATGAAGGAAGTAGGAACGATAGTGATGTTAAGTAATACCAACCCGCTGAAGAAAAAGTAAAAGCTGCCCATCTTATTTATTGTAGATGATGGCAGCTTTTATTGTTTATTTTCAATTTTTTATTAACCCATTTATAGAACAGCTTTAACAACCTCATAAATCTCCTGTAACAGAGCCTCATTTTTCATCGTTGTACTTAATTTTAGATTACTTTGATCGACTAAAATAACAGCAACCTGCATTCCTTCTTTAATGCTAGCGCTCGGTACTGGAATCATTTTTTCCGTATCAAAAGTCATGATGAGGTCTGGAAATTGAGATTGGATATTACCTTCTTTAGCTAAAGTCATATACTCGTTCCAGAAAGTTAAGTGAAAATCCCCAACTTTTAATTTTCCAATGTCAAAGCCATTTTCCTTTATTAGCGAATAGTCCGTCACGATTCCAGAAACGATGTGCATACCATTCAACTGACGAATAACATTTTCTAATTTTCCCTCGATTGTTTGTCCATTTAGAAAGCTATAGCCGAGCCCAATCGCAGCGGAAATAGCATGAGGTGCTCCATTTTCTTTTAAATAGCCAATGGTTACAGGGTTTCGAGTAACCCCTACCATCCCACCAGCTAAAATAGAAGCATTGCGAACGGCTTTTGCAGTATTTTGCAAATCACCCTCTATAAAGCCTTGAATTGCAAAATCATTTTTTCCACCTGCATAAAATTGCACGGATTTATAGTCTTTCTGTTCATGTAGATTCAATGAACCCATGATACCAGTTGGATGAGCTCGCCCATTACAAGGTGCATCCACAACTGGTACATTCAATAAAACGGATTGCAACCAGCCATTAATCGTTGTAATGGCACCATTCTCGTTTGTAATAATACCTTTTAAACGGTCATCCATATACGTATTCATACTTCGATAGCTCCAACTAAGCTGTTCGCATGAAATATATTGATCGGCAGCTGAGGGAGCTCCGACCATCGCAACACAAGCGACAAAATCTTCATCCTCTAAGTCTGTTATATCGATTAACTGAGGTGTACCTGTAGCGAAAATTTCCTCAACAAGTTTTAACCCTTCCTCTAGGAGACCACCACCACCGCCTCCTAGAATTGCACCCCCATAGACAGCAGCAATACCATCCTCGTAAGATAGAGTTTTTACCATTATCAATTACTCCTTTCTATTTTCCTATTTTTAAAATAGAAGAGAAGAAACTATATAAAGCATCTCCTGCAATCACACCTGCTGCAAATATAGTCATTTCAGATTCTCTCTTGCCTTTCGTCACATACGTGAAAATAGTTCGAAGTAAAATACCGACTAAAACAGCCCATCCAGCAATAGGATTGATCAGTAATAAACCCGTTGCAAATAGGATACCCATTTGTCTTTTTGCACCGCCGATTAGTTGTATCAATGCACCCGGAATAGCCCAAATCAATAATTGTTTAGCCACCTCACCTGTTACACCAGATTGAATTGTAGCAGCATACACATGATTTACAGGTGCCACTAAACCTTGTGCAAAATAAGATTGATAAGACAGTAAAACAACAATGGCAGAAATAGAGAAGGCTAAAATACCAGCGATCATTTGCTGTTTACGACCTTCTTTTTCTAAAGCGGGATCACTACCATTTCCACGTAAAATAAAACCTGTTTTCAAATCATAGCCCATATCCGCAAAGGCAACACCTGTTGCAGCGCTATATCCGGCTAATAAAGCAAGTGCAGGAGGTGGGAAACCAATTAAAACGCCGACAATAAGCGTTATAAACGCTACTGCAAATGCTGGGAACCAACCTGCATGCATGGCAGCAATACCAACAATTAATTCATGTACAAATGCAGCAATCGCTGCGAAAATGATGAAGCCTATCAACATACCAACAGACATTTGTGACATCAATCCACCCAAAAGTGCGATTAATACCGCAATCAATAAATAAGCAATAAACCCTGCACCAAAGCCTTGTCTAATTTCCATGGAACCTTTAGAATACACGAAATTTTCTGACTCTTTGATAGATTCCTTATTTAATAAAGTAAAGCCTACTTGGAATAGCGCCACAATTCCAGCGCCAATCATCATGCCATGTGGAATATAATATTCGTTTAAATCCACATTAAATAGTTGAACAGAATAGCCTCTAAGTAAAAGACCAATTCCAAACATTGTAAGCGCCCAAATATTCCCGATAAACGCTACCCCAAAGGCTGACATTGGAATTTTAAGTACAGCTCCTACAATACCAACTAAAACACCACCGAGTAGAACCTTTGCATTATTACCACCTTTATCTCCAGCTTTAATTGCTTCAGCTGTTGCAATCCCTGGTGGCCAAGTGCCTGTTGCTGGGAAAATCTTTGTATCAAAAAATTTATATAATAATAAAGCATCCACAAACATCGCTAAAATAACACCGATGAACAATGGTAATACTAAGTTTTCATAGCCTAAAACATATGGAATACCAATTGGCAACATTAAACTACTTGCTGCACTAAAAGTAGCTGATGATATCGCTGTTTGAATAATGTTTTGTCTATGCACTGATTTAAAAGCTATCAATTTTCCAATAGGAATTCTGCCGAGAATCATGGCAAATATTGCACCAACAATCGATGTATTCGCTGAAATCCCTAAAGTAGTAATCAGTTGTATCCCAATAATTGCACCAACTACAGATGTTAAGACTATCATTAGTAGAGTTACGGGCTCTAAGGCCCGCGGATGTAATACTTTATTATTCATAGTGTCAGCTCCCCTATTGTTTGTTATAGTTTAGAGATGTGAGATTGAATTTGATGAGCAATTTTCACTAACTGTTCAAGCATGTATTTCTCCCTTTGATCGTCAAAGTCATATACTAATCCAGAAATCGTTAGAGATGCCATGATTTTTTTCTTATGATTGAATAATGGTACACTTATACCAAAAGCATGTTCGTTGTACTCCCCTACAGTGACACACCAATTATTTTGTCGTATGATTTGTAGCTCTTCTTGAAAATTGTTAAGGAGCTTTTCATGTTCCACTTCAGACTGCTCTTCATTAAAATACGCTAATAATTCAAGCTGTCTTTCTTTGTCCAAATAGGCAAACATAACTTTACATGAAGCCCCGATATAAAGTGGTGTTTTTGTACCTAATGACACTGCATACTTTATATTCTTATTACTTTCAGCAATTTTTGTTGTGACACCATACTCTTTATCCATATAAGTTAGAAATACTGATTCATTGATTTCACTTGCAAGACTCTGCATCAATTCATAGATTGTAAAATGTGGGTCACTAGTATTGGCGAGCGCATCATGAAATATAAACATTTTATAACCTAATTTATATTTTTTTGTAGCGTCATCCTGTAATAAATAGCCTGCTTCTGTAAATGTATTGATTGTTCTTTGCACAACACTTGTGTGCAATTTTGTCATACGTGAAATTTCACGTACACCTAATGCGTTTTCTGTAGTTGCGAAGCATTCAAGTATATCCAATGAGTTTTTTAATGTCTTAACAGTCATTTATATATTTCTCCTTCTATGCGTTTTGGTAACCGTAACGTTTTTCAGCTACCTCTAAAGAAATATATCCATTTAATAAATCTTTTTCAATTGCTTTCGTACTTCTCTCTTTTGGATTGCCATAGCCACCCCCTGTTGCCGTAACAAGCTCTATACGGTCTCCTTTTTGCAGTTCATAATTCGCTAGGACACCAACCGGACCAACCTTTGCACCATCTTTTTTATGAATGATCAGATAGTTATGCGATCCTCCTTCACCATCATTTAAGCCAAATGGTGTAAATTGATGTCTACCTAAATTGACAGAAACCTTTTGACCGTCATTATTAACGGTATAAACTCGGCGTACTCCTAAGCCACCTCTATATTGCCCTGCACCAGCACCATCGCAATTTAAGCTATATTCATCAATTTGAATACCATATTTTGTTTCCGCAATTTCAACAGGAAGATTATATGTTTCACCATCTCCCATACAATATTGTCCACTTTGACCATCCTCATCATTTGACGCTCCCCAACCACCTACTGATGGTTCAACAATTAGGAATGACTCATCATTTTCAGGATTTTTACCTGTTAAGATAAATGTACAAACCGACTGTAAATGACCTGCTGACAATCTTTCTGGTAAATGAGGTGCAAGTGCTTTCCAAATTAAATCCGCTGCACCAATACGTGCCTCAAAGTTCATTGAAACAGGGTGCGGACGTTTGGCAGATACAATAGAATTGTCATCTGTCATAATCGTTAAGCGTTTAAAGACACCTTCATTTATGACATCAATATCGCCAAGTAAAGCCAGAAACATCACTCGCACACTGGCCATCAAGCCAAATTGCGAGCAGTTTACCGGTACATTTACAGCAGGATGTGATCCTCTAAAATCACACATAAATTCTTCATCACTGATGGTTACCTTTACTTTGATTGGATAAGGTCCGCCTTTTAAAGGATCACCCTCAATAAAGTCTTCCGCATAAAATTCGCCCTTTGGTAATTGTTGTAGTTCAAACTCAACAATTTTTTCACCCTTGTCCAATAATTTTTGAATGGACAATTTAACAGATTCGGCACCGAATTTCTGACAAAGCTCCGTGATTCTTTTTTCACCTGTTTTTAAGGCAGCCACCTGAGCAAACATATCTCCGATTGATAGTTCTGGTAAACGAACATTAGTAGAAATGATTTCATAAATTCCTTTATTGAGCTCGCCTTTTTGATAAAGCTTCACACCAGGTAACTGTAGTCCTTCCTGATAGATTTCATTGGAATTACTTGTGAATGAACCCGGATCCATGCCACCAACCTCTGTCCAGTGCGCTTTGTTTGCAGAAAAAGCGATAACCTCGCCTTTATAGAAAATCGGTAAGACTAAACCAACATCCGATAAATGCGATCCTCCACCAACATACGGATCATTAATAATAATGACATCGCCTTCGTGTAAGTCTTTTCCATGATTAAACTTTTCAATGACACGTTGTACCATCGGACTTAGCATCCCAATAAAACTTGTTACGCCATTACCTTGGCTGATTAGATTGCCTTTTGCATCTGTTAAACCACACGCATAATCTAATACCTCATAGATAACTGGGCTCATAGACGAACGAGCTAACGCTACAAACATCTCATCACCAATAGCTAGTAAAGAATCCTGAATAATTTCTATTGCAAAAACGTCTTTTTTCATGTTTTATCTCCCCTCCATCTCTACAATCAGATTACCGTATTTATCTATTTCAATAGATTGTTTTTCATTGATCACAACTGTAGATGTAGGACTTTCCACAATAGCAGGACCAGCAATTACATAGCCAGGTACTAATTTTTGTTGATCATAAACATTTACCTCTACCCAGCCTGTTTTCTTGACGTATAACTTCCGTGTTGCTTTTATACATGTCGAAGCGTCAATATGTGAGAAATCTAATTCCTTAAACTGCATCGCTTCACCTTTCCCATAAATAGTAAGATGTGTATTCACTAACTCAATAGGCGTCTCTGGTAAATCAAAAGAGAACTCCTGTTTATGTTTAATATGGAAAGCCTCTGCTAATTGAGCAAGCTCTTCTTTATGAATAGCAATATTCGATGCATTCAATTTGACAGCGTGTTCCTGGCCTTTATAACGAAGATCATAATTAATTTCAAAATAATAATGATCTTTTGACAAAGGTGCATCTGCATAGGCATTTTCAATAGCTTCATCAATATTTTTTTGAATATCAGCTAGATGATGATGATTAAAGTCCATTAAACTTGTTTGAATATAATCTTGTCGGTATTCCGTCATCATCATTCCTAATGCTGAAAAGACAGATGAACCATATGGAATAATGATTTTTTTCATACCCAGCTCTTCCGCTAAATTAATCGCATGTAGAGGACCACCACCACCAAAGGCAACCATTGTAAAATCTTCAGGGTCATAGCCTTTACGAATAGAAATTAGTTTCAGGGCATTTAACATATTAGAGTTGGCAATATCTAAAATCCCTTGTGCTGCCTCCTCTGCTGTCACATTAAACGGATTAGCAATGGCTTCAGTAAGTGCTTCCTCCACTTTGTCAATAGACACTGGATTATCGAAGTTTTCTAATGATAATCTTCCTAAATAAACATTTGCATCCGTAATCGTTGGCTGTGTATTGCCTAAGCCATAGGCAACTGGCCCTGGATTCGCACCAGCAGAATCTGGACCAACTTTTAATGAGCCGAATTGATCCAGACGAGCGATGGAACCACCGCCATTGCCAATTTCCACGATATCAACAACTGGAGTTTTAATCGGATAGCCTGCAAACTTTTCATTTCTTTCAATATAGTAATCTGTTGTGACATTTACTTTTCCATTTGTAATTAGCGAACATTTTGCAGTCGTTCCGCCAACATCAAAAGCGATAATATTGGATTCATTTAAAAGTTCACCTAATTTTGCTGCCCCAAACATACCAGCTACTGGACCAGATTCCACAAGGTTGATTGGCAATTCCATTGCTTTATCAAAGCTTGTTGTACCACCATTGGATTGCATAATTTTCAAATGATCTGTAATACCGATTGTTTCTAATTTTTCTTTTAAGCTTTTTAAATACGCGTGTGCAATTGGCTTAACGTATGAATTTAAAACTGTTGTATTCGTTCTTTCATATTCGCGATATTCCTTAATCGTTTCACTTGAAAGTGTGATATACACCTCTGGCCAAATTTTTAATATTTCTTCTTTAAGCTGTAATTCATGTATTGAATTTTTATAACCATGAATCAGTGAAATAGCAACGGTATCTACACCCAATTCTTTAAATTTACGGACGATATTGCCTACTCCTTCAGTATTAAGCGCTTTCATAACATTACCTTTAAAATCGATTCGCTCATCGATTTCTTGTCGTAAATAACGCTCTACAAAAGGTTCTGGCTTTTTATATTTAAAATTGTATAAGTCCGGACGATTCCCTCGAGCAATTTCTAACACGTCGCGGAAACCTTTCGTCGTAATTAATCCAACTTTGCCCCCTTTTCTTTCCGTTAATGTATTAATAATGACTGTTGAACCATGAATAAAAGATTCAATAAGAGAATCTTCCGTTACGTGTCGTCCTAATACATTTAATATACCGTCCTCAAAATGACCTGGAGTCGTATGCCCCTTGTCAAAATGAAGATTTCCCTTCTCATCCGTGTAAACTAGGTCGGTAAAAGTACCGCCAATATCTGTTGCAATTTTCAAGACTTCATCCCTCCGTGTTCCTATTATTGGAACAGTGTTCCAATTAATAAATTAAGTAAATTATATTCAAAGTAAAAAGAAAATTCAATCTATTTTTAAAAATAAAAATTCATTTGACAATTAAGATTGTTGTAAAAATCTGCTTTTTATTTCCAAAATCAGACGGTTACTTGTAAAAAACGCCAAGTTTCCCTTTACATAAAAGGAACTCAGTTACTTTATACAGAACACAAAAAAGACCCTGGTCATACACCAGAGTCCCAAACAAACTAAAGAGCCTACATAATGAAATTAATCCTCTCATATCCTCTATATGAGAGGATGATTATGTTGAATAATCTATTAGAAAATACAAGCCTTTTAGAAAACGTATATAAACTATCTATTGCCGTTCTACTTCTATGTTCTGCTTTTTCCGTTAGACTTCTTAAAAAGGTAAAACGAAAAAGAAAGCTTTCTGCCTTTGAATTGACAATGGATATAATCATTCGAGTAGCCATTTTTTTATGGTTAACCAGCTTTTTACTGATTCGATATGGCTATCTACTTTAAATTTTCTAAAATAAAAAGCTGCCCCCTTTAAGTAAAAGGAGCAGCATTAACGTTAATTTTTTTGTATCAATTAGAACAACCCTACCGCATGTCCTTCATTATCTACATCCATGCGTAAAGCAGCTGGTGCTTTTGGTAAACCTGGCATTGTCATAATATCGCCTGTAAGACAAACTAAGAATCCTGCACCCAGTTTTGGAATCACTTCACGGATTGTGATGGTAAAGCCCTCTGGACGTCCTAAAAGACTTGGTTGGTCGGATAAAGAATACTGTGTTTTCGCCATACAAATCGGTAGAGAATCCCAGCCGAATTTTTCGATTTGGGCAATTTGCTTTTTCGCTTGTTCGGTAAATTGTACATCTTTCCCGCCATACACTTTTTGAACAATCGTACGAACTTTTTCTTCAACAGACTCTGTTACATCATATAAAGGAGAGAAGTTATTTTCTTCTTCTAATACGGCTACTACTTGCTCAGCTAAGGCTAATCCACCTTTACCGCCTTCTTCCCAAACATTTGTACGAGCAATACGAACATGATTTTCTTGACACCAGTTCATCACTGCTTCTAACTCCGCTTCTGTGTCCGTAATAAATCGATTTAACGCGATAATCGGTTCAACGCCAAATGTACGAACTGTGTCGACGTGTTTCGCTAAATTTTCAATTCCTTGTAAAAGTGCTTCAACATTTTCACCTACAAGCGCTGTTTTTGGTACACCGCCATGCATTTTTAATGCACGGATTGTAGCTACAATGACAACTGCACTTGGTTTAAAGCCTGCCTTACGTGCTTTAATGTTCATGAATTTTTCAGCACCTAAATCTGAACCGAAACCTGCTTCTGTCACAACAATATCAGCTAACTTACGAGCCGTTTGTGTCGCCATAATCGAGTTACAGCCGTGTGCAATATTTGCAAATGGTCCACCATGGATAATTGCAGGTGTTCCTTCAAGTGTTTGCACTAAGTTTGGTTTGAAGGCATCCTTTAATAATAAAGTTAAAGCTCCTTCTACTTGAAGATCACGCACGAATACAGGCTCACGCTCAAATGTATAACCGATTACGATACTTGCTAAACGTTCACGTAAATCTTCAATGCTTGTAGCTAAACAAAAGACTGCCATAACTTCTGATGCAACAGTAATGTCAAAGCCGTCCTCACGTGGCATCCCTTGCACAGGACCACCGAGACCCACAACAACTTTACGAAGTGTACGATCATTTAAATCCATTACACGCTTCCAAATAATACGGCGAGGGTCAATGTTTAAAGCATTTCCTTGGTGGATATGATTATCGATAAAGGCTGATAATGCATTATTCGCCGTCGTAATTGCGTGAAGGTCGCCAGTGAAATGCAAGTTTATATCCTCCATTGGTACAACTTGTGCGTATCCACCACCTGTTGCTCCACCTTTCACACCCATTACAGGACCGAGTGATGGCTCACGTAAAGCAACAGCAACATTTTTATTCAATTGATGAAGTGCATCAGCAAGTCCAACCGTTACAGTTGACTTCCCTTCACCTGCTGGAGTTGGACTAATGGCAGTAACTAATACTACCTTTGCGTCCTCACCATGTGCTGTTATTTTTAGTGGATCAATTTTTGCTTTGTAGCGACCATATTGCTCAAGTGCATCCTCTGGAATACCTGCGTCTTTCGCGATTTCTGTAATAGGCTTCATCACCGCTTGATTAGCAATTTCTAGATCTGATAAAGGTTGATTTGTCGTTGTCATTTGGCATCCTACTTTCTATGTTGTTAATTTCCATTATAGTCTTTATTGTGAAAAAAATCATAGTAAGTTATACTAGCATTTCGACAATCAATTGACAACTTTGCTCAATTCATGTATGTTCTTAATGAAAATGCATTTTTTCACATTTTCGCAGGTTATGTCACGACTTAATTGATTTTATTCTACTTTCAAGCGCATGGGAGGCGAATGCTTATGCAACAGGGAAACGTAAAGTGGTTCAATAATGAAAAAGGTTATGGCTTTATTGAATGTGATGATGGAGAAGATGTATTTGTACATTTTACGGGAATCCAGGAGGAAGGCTTCCGTACACTTGAAGAAGGTCAAAAGGTATCATTTGATGTGGTGGAAGGCAATCGAGGACCACAGGCATCAAATGTTGTAAAATTATAAGTACAAAGGAGCTGTTCGTTTAATGAACGGCTCCTTTTTTCAAATGCTCTTCATTGATCTTTTAAACGCTATAATTTTAGCTATTGATCCAATAAAAAGCCCCTGGAAAAACTAGTGTTTCCTTTGTTCTATCAGTATCCTTAAGTGTAACCCCAAACGGTCCTTCATTTAAATGACCTAGCGCCATAGTAGCCGCAGTAACTTCGTCATAAAAATCTAGGCGCATATTTGGTAAGTGTAAGGAAGTAAACTGTTCTTGTTGTTCAGGCTCTGGTAATTGTAATACTTCCCTCCATTGTTTCACTGTAGCTTGCACATCTTTTACATAAAATTGTACAGATTCCATCGATATGGATTGATTGGTCTTAATGGCTCCATTTGCTTTTAATTGCGCAACACGTTCCTCATCTGTATCAGCCCACTCAATCAAAAAAGGGAAATCAATTTCCTGCCCAGGTTTCCCAAAATGCAATAGCTTCCATTCAACTACGGAGCCGTCAGGTCTTGTTCGACTACAAGCATCAGGTCCAAATACTTCGAAGCCAAGTGCACGTAAACGTTGTCCCTCTTCCTTAATATTTTTTGTACGTAACGCAATTCTTGAAAAACCATAGCGCTCGTTTGTATGTTTAAACGTATAATGTAGTGAATAAGGCAATTTCACTGCATTTTCAAATAAATGACGATCATAAATGGCTATTTGCTCAATATAGTTTAATCCAAAGTAGCTTAACGTATTGTATGTCCCCCACATTGTATGTTGACCACCGTTAACTGTATGGATATTACGTTTATTTAAGAAAATCTTTGTATTCTCGGGTGATTGAACTTGATGAACTAGATGGTCAAAATATAAAGACATGACTAAACCCCCTTTTTTTCTCTATTATATACTTTACCTGTTAGTTTTGTTGGTTTAAAATGAAATTAGGAATATTGCAATTATTGAGAATTTAAATCAACGCGAAATGATTGGAATGCTGATGGTTCGATAGAAAAGATTTTTCATTTCCATAAATCAATGAAGAGGTGATTAGAATGACAGACAAAGTAGGTGCTTTTAAACAAGCATTAGGTAATTATCCAACAGGCGTAACGGTAGTCACTGCTTGTAATGAAGTAAATGAACCTTTTGGCTTAACTGTCAATTCCTTTGCATCCGTTTCCATAGATCCACTCCTTATTTTGTGGTCGCTCGATAAAAAATCACAGCTGCATCCATATTTTACAGTAGCTCAAAAGTTTGCTGTTAATATTTTAGCGCATAATCAAGAGCACTTATGTACCCTATTTTCAAGTAAAATCCCAGATCGCTTCGCCCATGCTAAATGGTCAACTTCTACTTTAGGTCTACCAGTTTTGCATGAGACTGCAGCCATTTTACAATGTAAAACTTTTCAGCAAATCGATGCTGGAGATCATACGATATTTATCGGGCAGGTCCTAGAAATTGACAATGCACAGAAGGAACCCTTACTGTATCATCGCAGACATATTGGTGAAATCCCAAAAAGTTTTTATGAATAGGCTATTGCAAGAATATACGCAAACAACAACAAAACAAAAACTGTGCAGATTTATTTACCTCTACACAGTTTTTGTTTTAATTATTTTGTAAAAAATCCATTAATGCTTGCGCTGTCTTTTGCTTGCCCATAATCTTTTTCGGTTCACCTTTAGCCGGTACAATCCAGTGAGGCTCATCTCCACCATATAAAGATTGTGAGCTATTCGCTACCATAAACTGAGCGCTGGCCGATTCCATTCGTAGACGTGCGCGGGACAGTAAAAACTCCTCATCGTCCGTTGCCTCAAGTTTAAAGCCTACTAAAGTAACTTTCGGCTGCCACTCCTTAATTTTACCTAATACTTTAGGTGCCTTTTTAAAGTGGATGATAGGTGGCTCGTCAGATGGCATTTTACCTGACTCCTCCATTAAATTCCCAGATTGGTCATACACTTTGTCAATGAGCCAATCAGAACCAGCAGCCGCCATAATAACGATATCCACTTGTTCCTCCTGAACAGCATGTCGAACTTTCTCGCCTAAATCTTCAATGCCTTCAAATCGAATGGTACGCATTTTATCTTTATTCGCTGGAAGCTGCGCGAAATAACCATGCATATACATTACGTTTGCCCCAGCCGCTAATGCCGCTTCAGCTAAATAACAGCCCATCGACCCTTTCGATAAATTCGTATGTCCACGCACACGATCCCATTTTTCAAGTGTTCCCCCACTTGTAATGAGTACGGTCTTACCCCGTAATGTCCCCATACACTCACCTTTTTTCTAATCAATTTCGCCTTGGCGTAATTGCGTCCGGATTTTGAATTGTGCCTAGGCCTGCACGATGCAGGTCAGTTAGCCGTTTTCGCAGGATGCGAAGGTTGTAGGCTAACATCCTTATTTTCATTCCTTTGAAAATCCGTGACATCCGCCGGAGGCTTTGGGCCAACACGATGTTGGTCACTCAGTCGTCGCCACAGGACGTGGCGCTCTTAGACTGAGTTCCTCTATTTCAGCGGGTAGTTTGGACACCCACTGAAAAAGTAATCAAAATTGCATTCATCTCACCACCTTTAGAGGTGGGAATCTTCTGTAGCTGACGCTTTGCTTTCGCTACAAAAAACATTTGCTGAATGAAGATAAATATACAAATACTATTTTAACGCAATGCTATGTTATGCTTCAATGCTGTTTTTATAGAGCAGGTTGCTGTCCTCTTATACTTGGATAAATATTAATTCATATTTTGCTCTTTTAACCAGGAACTTAATATTTCCGCAAATTTCTTGGTCACTGGTGATGCCTGGTGTTTCATCGCAATTCCAATTGTGCGATAGCCACCTTGTTTTAACGGTATGGCTTTTATCGTAGGCGGTAAATTATTCGTCACTAATTTCGGTAAAATACTAATTCCAAGCTGATGAGAAATCATCGAAGTGATTCCTACCTCTTCCGATAGTTCAAAACGAATATTTGGCTTCACATGATATTGCTCTAACAGTACTTTTACATCATTCGTCCCTTTATGTGACGTCATAATAAATGGCATGTCTTCTAGTTCCACAATATCAATTTCTGCTTTATCATAAAGTGGACTTTTATCAGAAACGATACACAGCAACGGATCTTGCTGTAGCTCGGTATACTGAAATTGCTTCGACTTTTGACCATTTAAAAATCCTGCATCCACCTCTCCACTCAATAGCCATTGTTCGATTTCATAATAGTCTCCCTCACGTAATTCTACTTGTATACCAGGAAATTGATTGTCCATAATACGAACAATTTCCGGCATCCAGTTGGAAGAAATACTTGAAATTACACCTATTCGCACTTTCCCTCGAGTAACACCGAGTATATGTGCTGCTTCTTGCTCTAATAGTTCCTGTGCATCGAGGACTTGCCTCATTGCCCTTAACATTGTATTTCCTTCACTCGTTAATATGACACCCGCTCGACTTCTGTGAATCAGTGCAAAGCCGAAATCTTTTTCTAAGCTTGAAACAGCATGACTGACAGCAGATTGGGTTAATCCCAATGCTTCTGCTGCTTTTGTAAAGCTAGCTACCTCAGCAACTTTATTCAAAATCTCATATTTCACTAAACTCATTGTCTTGTCCTCGATATACATGAATTTTTTTAATACTGATTATTATAAACATTCGTTTTACTAATCACAATACAAGAGATATAGTAAATTTTAGGTTAAAAACTGTTTTAGTACACAGATTGTAGGTGAGCATAATGAGTATCCAAGGAAAAGCAAATTTGTTAATGGTTATAGTGACTATGTTTTGGGGATTATCTTATACCTTTATGGTAATGGGGCTTGAAACATTGGCTGTTTATAATGTGGTGGCATTGCGTTGTATCATCGCATTTTTCGCAGCAGGTATCATCTTTTATAAACGCATGATTAAGGCCGATGCTAAAACTTTAAAATATGCGGCAATTCAAGGGTTTCTATTATTCATTGTGTTTGTTCTAAGCTTATTCGGACTAGAAACAACTTCGGTATCAAATGCTGGATTTATTTTGAGTTTAACGGTTGTCTTAGTACCTATTTTCAGCAGTTTTATTGAGAAGAAATTACCTTCAAGAGCAGTTAGTTTTGCGATTGTTTGCACAATGATTGGGATTACAGTTTTAACTGCACATGGCTCATTTACCTTGCAAAAGGGGGATTTGTTAGTAGCCATCGCTGCACTCTGTTATTCGATTTATTTACTGTTAAACAGTACATTTACGCGTAACGTTGAATCCATTTCTTATGGCATTTACCAGCTCGGTTTTGCTGGACTTTATGCACTTGTATTAACATTTATTTTTGAAACACCTACACTTCCAAATACAACGACTTCTTGGATTGCTATTATTGGACTCGGTGTCATCTGTAGTGCATTTTGCTTCATAGGTCAAACTGTTGCACAACAGTTTACTTCTGCTACACACACAGGACTAATATTTTCCTTAGAACCAATTTTTGCAGCGATGTTTGCCATGATGTTTATAGGGGAAGGAATAACGATAAAAGTATTAATAGGTGGAAGCTTTATACTAATCGGAAACCTTTTTGCTCAATTAGAGCATCTTCATGTATTACGCTTTATAAAAAAACATGAACACAAAAAAGCGATACATTAAATCAACTTTGAAATTTTTCTACACAAATAAACAGAGTGATGCATATGCACTCATTCTGTTTATCGTGTTGTACTAGAGGAAATGTTCCCTTTTATGTGAATTAAGATGACTCCCAATCACCTTTCACTAGATCATGTCGTCATAGGTTCAATTGTAGGCTCAGCAAATACTACGATGGCACCTTGTTCTACGAGATGAGCATAGTAAGCTGTTTGTCCTTCTGTAAGATCGAAACGCTTTAATCCTTCCTTCACAGCCGATTCACCGGTAAACCAAGACTTAAATTGATCCATCCAATTCCCTACCTCATAGGTTTTAACATTACTATCCCATTCTACGTCCTCAAATTTACTTGGATCCTTTGCAATTACATGAATGTCCTCTATTTGATATGCTTCTAATTGCATAGTTTCTAAAATACGAAGCATTTCTTCCCTTGTATGGGCCACTTCAATTTGTGGGTTTTGTTCATTTATCATGCTCAATTCCTCCTAACTTGTATGGCTTACTAAGTATCTACCCTTCCTATTCAAGAAAAAACATATTTTGCCCATTCTTTTCCGAACTGTAATATATGTTATAACTTTGTGATATATGTCCATCTTTTGAAACAACGGTATGAAACAAAAAAAAGACAATGGAAATGCACAAAAGAATTCCCATTGCCTAACATTTATTTGTGGTTATTAGTGCCCAAGGAAGGCCTTTAGCATCCATGTATGCTTTTCAAGGGACTGGTACTTAGCATTTAGTAAATCCTCTGTTCGATCGTCTCCTTCTTCTGCAGCAAGCTCCATTGTTGAATTTAAAGCTTTCATAATTTTTTGGAAATCTGCAATGGTTGTAACCACCATTTCCTCCGTCGTCTCATTCCCAGTCGCTTCCTCTATAAAGGACAGTTCAAGATGTTCTTTTAACGTAGCAACTGGTTTTCCATCCTTCGAAAGAATGCGCTCTGCAATTTCATCTAGATTTAATGTTGTTTCATTATATAATTCTTCAAATTTTGCATGTAGTGTGAAGAAGGCATTTCCTGTAACATACCAGTGATAATTGTGCAATTTCGTATAAAGTACAGACCATGTAGCGACAAGTTTATTTAATTGTTTGTTTAAGTTTTGTGTCATTGTTTCTCCTCCAATGTGCCTTTTATTCTAGCCATTAGTATGCGTAGCAAAGTATACTGCCTATACACACATTTTCCTATTTAGATAAAGAATTTTTATAGCAAAATCAAAACATCTTCCACTACATGTTACTCGCTTTTCCTGCAAGAAGATTTTCCTTACGATAGAAGGCAAAGGCAGTTCCACAATAATTTCGCACAGATGGATTTCGTCATTAGGACGCTAGAAAACTTACAACAAACCTAAAAAGAGTTTGGCATTTTGTCTCTCTACACAATTAGACTATTTAAGTTCCTTACGAATTTCTCTTATCTTTGCCACTGGAAGCTTTGCAACTTCAGCAATCCACTCATCCTCAACACCCTTTTCTATCAAACCTGTGATTATTTGTTTCACACCTTGTTCAAACCCTTGCTTGAAACCTTGCTCGAAACCTTGTTTGAAGCCTTCTTGCCTTTCTAATTCCAATACTGCAGCAAGTGTCGGTGGTAAATCTTCTTTAAATAAATGTAACATTTCTTTCTCCCCTCTAATTCCCTCTTTCACATCTCTTATAAGCTGCTTAGATATAGCTCTTTATAAAATAATCAACAATGTAAAGTAGCGCACTTTTTTTCTTTCAACATTAGTGTCTAGATCTAAATACTTTTTAATTATTTTTGTTCCTTACGAATTTCCTTAATCTTTGTCACCGGTAGCTTTGAAACCTCTGCAACCCATTCGTCTTCAGCACCCTTTTCAAACAAACCAATAATTATTTGCTTCATGCCACGTTCAATCCCTTGTTCGATTCCTTGTTCGATTCCTTGTTCGATTCCTTGCTCGATTCCTTGTTCGATTCCTTCCTCAATGCCCTCCTGCCTCTCTAATTCCAATACTCCAGCAAGTGTCGGTGGTAAATCTCCCTTATATAGATGCAACCTTTCTTCCTCCCCTTTAAGCTCAGCTTTTATGTCTTTTACAAGCTGTTCTGATATAAATTTAGGTAGTTTCAATAAGTAATCAACAAAGTAAAGTAGCGCACTTAATTCTGTCCGTTCAACATTATTTAATGACCACACTTCTCTTATGAGAGCTCTTTTGTATGCACTACGAAGGCTCATTTCTTTCTTAGTCCGATTCATATAAATTGAAGCTAGTAACGCTTTACTAAACAGCTTCGGTGATTTCTTCAATTCTTCTTCATCAAAGTCTGACACAACAAACTTATTAAAAGTGTACATAATTTCTGTACCATAATACTTTTCATGATATCGGTTCGTGCTTTTTGTACTCTTATTCGTAAAAATAGCAATAGCCACAATCTTCTTACCATATCGATCACTTATTCGATAGAAGTATTCAAACATACGCTTCGCAAAATGCACTTCATCTACAGCTTGTATTTCCGTATGGACAAGAATCCATTGCTCTTCCCCACTTTTTAGATGAACTTTCGCAATTTGGTCAGCTATTTTGCGCCCTTGACGATGCTCAATAATTTCTTTGAAAAGCTCCTGTTGCAAAAATTCTACTTGCGAATCAATTATGCCTCGGCATAATTGCGTCCGGAATCGGCTTTGTGCTTAGGCCTGCGTGATGCAGGTCAGTTAGCCGTTATCGCATGGATGCGATGATTTTAGGCTAACATCCTCTAAGAACTCCTTTCCGATTCCGTGACATCCGCCGGAGGCTTTAATATCTTTCAGCGAATGTTTTTGACATTCGCTGAAAGATGTTAAAAAATCCACTTCTGCGTGCAACTCTGGCAAAAAGAACAACAAAAAATCTTCAAACAAATCCGCAATTAACTTCTTCCATAAATTATCTTGATTCACGTGACTAAGCTTATACACATCTGGTTTCTCCAAAACTAGCTGCATTATAATTAGATCCCTCCTTTACCTTTAAATTCATTATAGCTAACACGAACATAAGTTTCTACTCTATTATTATATTTTTAAAAATATTAAAACTATTCTCTATAATTATTTCACTTTCCGAAATAGTTTCGTTATAATGGAGACACTTACACATAAGGGGTGTTGATTGATGGAAGTATTACGAAAAGATGTACCAGTAGAAGAAACGTGGAATTTAAAAGATTTATTTGAAAATGATGCGGATTTTGAGCCTATTTTAGCTCAGCTTGTAGAGGATGCACTAAGCTTTGAACGCAAGTATCAAGGTACAATTACGGATGCACAAAAAGTAATTGAAGTTTTAACGGTTTTTGAAGCATTACAAAAAAGCATTGTTCCTATTGGCACTTATGCAAATTTAAATATTCAAACAGATCTTACAGATAATGTAACGCAAATGCGTTCTGCCAAATACAGTACTGCGGTAGGTAAAATAAGTAGTGCATTTTCTTTCGTACGCAGTGAATTACTAGCGCTAGACGAGGCAATTTTACTAGAAGCCACTGAGTTGAGCCCTATTTACAAAGTTTACTTAGAGGAATTATTAAAGCAAAAGCCTTATCAGCTGCACCCTGAAGTGGAAAAAGCATTAGCTGCATTTAGTTCAACTTTTAAGGCACCTTATGAAACATATAATACGACAAAGCTTGTTGATATGCATTTTGGACAGTTTGAGGCAAATGGTGAAAAGCATCCATTAAGCTTCGTATTGTACGAAAACAACTGGGAGTTTGAGGCTGATACAAACGTACGTCGTGCTGCATTTGAAGCATTTTCTAGTAAGTTACGAGATTATCAACACACAACTGCAAAAATTTATAACACACATATTCAACAGGAAAAAACAATGGCGAATTTACGCGGCTTTGACTCTATCATTGATTATTTACTGTTTGATCAGGATGTTGATCAATCACTTTATAATCGTCAAATAGATCTTATTACAAAAGAGCTTGCTCCTCATATGCGTCGTTACGCAAAGCTTATTCAACAAGCAAACGACATCGAGAAGATGACTTTTGCAGACTTAAAAATAGCGCTAGATTCAGAGTATGATCCAAAATTAACAATGTCGGAAGCACAGGAATATGTTGAAAAAGCATTATCGATTATGGGCGAGGATTACAAGAACATGATTGAAAAGGCATTTAGCGAGCGCTGGATTGATTATGCAACAAACAAAGGAAAATCTACTGGGGCATTCTGTTCAAGTCCATATGGTAATCACCCTTATATTTTAATGTCATGGAATGAACGTATGAATGAGGTATTTACGCTAATTCATGAGCTAGGACACGCAGGTCACTTTGTGAATGCACATGCCCATCAATCTTATTTTAATAGTCGTCCTTCGTTATACTTTATCGAGGCACCATCAACAATGAATGAAATGCTTCTAGCCAATTATTTATTAACCCATAACGAGGATCCTCGCTTCAAACGTTGGGTTATTTCAAACATTGTGTCCAAAACATATTATCATAATTTCGTCACACACTTACTAGAGGCAGCATATCAACGAAAAGTATATGAATTAATTGACGCTGGTGAAGCTGTTAATGCTTCTGTTTTAAATCAATTAAAACGTTCTGTCCTTGAAGATTTCTGGGGCGATACTGTCGACATTTCTGAAGGTGCAGAACTTACATGGATGCGTCAGCCACACTATTATATGGGCTTATATCCATACACATACAGTGCTGGCTTAACAATTTCTACACAAGTATCCAAGCGTATCTTAAAAGAAGGTAAGCCGGCTGTAGATGAGTGGTTAGCGGTCCTTCAAGCTGGAGGTACAAAATCACCTGTAGAGCTAGCTCAAATGGCGGGTGTCGATGTTACAACAGACCAGCCGCTTCGAGATACGATTGCTTACATTGGTCACCTCGTTGATGAGCTTGAGCGATTAACGACAGAAATGGAAGCTATCAAAAGCTAAACAAAGCGAGAACTATCTATGCTATTTCTAAAGCGTAGATGGTTTTCTTTTTTTAGTTCTAAGTTGGAAAATATGTTCATATAATAGAATAGGGCGTCTATTTTTTGATATTTCTAAATAGACAATCATTTTTCTTCATACAAATGTACCGTTATTATTAAATGTATGCAATTTATTTAGCAAAATTCGACTAACAATTTTCAAAGGAAGTGTTTCTAATTATGGTAAAACGTAATGATCCATGCCCTTGCGGTAGCGGCAAAAAATACAAAAAATGTTGTGAAGGTAAACAGCAAGTTACAGTAGAAACTGTAGCAATCGAAGAATTAGAGCGTGTACTACAAACATTTTACTTAGAATATCCAGAGCGCAAAGATGTTCGTGCTTATATCGAGCATGTAGGTACATGGCAGCCTAAATTAGAGAGCGTACTACAAAGAGAGCTAATTGAAGCGATCGCGTTAGACGACTTCTTCTTCCATCAAGAACCATCTATTTGGAAAGGTTACTTAAAGAAAACAAAGAAAAAAACGGTAAGACCTTCTACTGTAAAAGTGTTAGAAGGCTGGTCACAACCTCATCTATTTATTGGTTCTGTGTCAGTTGTAGAAGAAAAATATTTCAAGGCTACACATGTGTTATCAAATGAAGAAATTTATATTCGTCGTGAAAATGACAAACCAATCCCTGAAGGTATGCATGTCTTTGCATTCATCTTACCGGATGGTACAAAAAATTCAGAGCATTATTTAGCTGTTTCAACGCTTATCTTCTTCCCTGAAGATCATGCGAAGGTATTTGAGCAATTTAAGAAAAATTTCGAGGCTTCTGAGAAAAAGGTTGGCGCATTCTTAAAAGAAGAGCATTTATCCTTCTGGGAGTTACTTGTGTCAAATGGTTATAAAGGCGAGGAATTCACGAACTTTGAGAGCAATGTAATCACACAAGTGAAAGATTTCCTTGAGCAAAATGATCGTGAAACAGCTCCAATGTTAGAGCTTTTAGAAGACTATTTAATTGAAGGACAACCATCTGCGCGTAAAGAGGCTGCGATTGCTGCTGGCGCGATTCGATATGGTCAAGAAAAAGAGCTGTTCGAGTCGCTATCAATGACAGTAAAAGAAATTGCGGCGACGTTCGACATTTCAGCTTCCTCACTTACAAAATACTATCAAGACTTAAGTACTTATGTTGCAACTAAATAATGCTTAACATTATATTGCGCTACACGCTCTAAACAGATTTTAGAGTGTGTGGCGCATTTTGTTACCATAGAAAAAAGCTACATTTGTTATCGGCAGTGAGCCAACAACAAAGTAGCTTATTGTATGGTACCAACCATTACTATTTTTCCGAACTATCGTTATTTATGCATCGAATTGAGTAAAAAGATTTTTTTCATTAAGCTTTACTTTATTTAAACATAGTTTGTATAGTACTATGATACCTTCAAGACATTTTTGTAATATGTGAAAACATTATTTACTATATACCTTCAAGAGCTCTTCTCCGAGAAATTGTAATCGCTCCCCTACTGAGCAGGCTTCAATACAGAAGCGATGAGCTCCAGGTTTACCACGCTCTTTTCGTAATTGCTTTATCACTAAGCAATCAGAACAATACGTATCATGTAGTTCATCAATATCTTTCATAACCGTCACTTTATCCAATTTGAACTCTCGCTCCTTTCACGTCCAAATTTCGCTTCTTACTATTATGAAGTGAACATTTTAAACAAGCAACTATTTTGTTTATCCACATTTAACATCTTTCAGCAAATATTTTATGTACCGAAAGTGCAACGACAGGTACAGAAGTCTCCCACCACTTTAGGTGGTGAGATGAATGCGAATTTAAGCTATTTTTCAGTGGGTGTCCAAACACCCGCTGAAATAGAGGAACTCAGTCTAAGAGCGCCACGTCCTGTGGCGACGACTGAGTGACCAACATCGTGTTGGCCCAAAGCCTCCGGCCGATGTCACGGAATCGGAAGGGAATTCAATATAGGATGTTAGCCTAAAATCATCGCATCCATGCGATAACGGCTAACTGACCTGCATCACGCAGACCTAAGCACAAAGCCGATTCCGGACGCATTGTTTATCTGTGCGAAAGCGAAGCGACAGCAACAATTATGCCGAGGCATAATTGATCATCAACTAAGATATTGTGAAAAAGCACTATTGATGTACAATGAATGTAAAATCTAAATCAAAAAGTGGGGATTTTATGTTAGAAGTTTACATTGATGCTGCTAGTGCAGGAAATCCTGGCCCCAGTGGTATTGGAATATTTATTAAAGGAGAGGGCCACCATATACAAATAAGTGAGTATATAGGACAAACCAATAACCACATTGCCGAGTTCACTGCCTTAGTACGTGGCCTTGAGGAAGCAATCAAGCTTGGTTCAAACTTAGTATCAGTGCGCTCAGATTCAAAAATTGTTGTAGCCTCTATGGAAAAAGAATATGTGAAAAATGAGGAATTTAAACCTTATCTTGAGCAAGCACTTACACTTGTAAGTAGCTTCGATTTATTTTTTATCAAGTGGGTTCCAGATACGCAAAATAAAGCTGCAGATGCACTTGCGCGTAAAGCAATTCAAAAAGAAAAAAACTAAACTTCGGAGACTGTCCCTTGTCTTAAATCAAGAGCCGGTCTCCTTCCTTCATCCACCTTCACTTTATTTAGATACTTAATATCCCCCAATATTTCATTTTTATCATCTTCACGTTCTAAATACATGCTTCAATAGAACTATGTCCCTATAAATGTCCATTCATATGACATACGTTTAACCTTGTATCATCCCTGACTTTAGATAATGAGCCATAAAGTGGGTGATTTCCTAATTATTATTAGTAAAATTTGTATCCAACATGTTATTTTATTGACATACTATTGTAATATTACAATGTTAATATCATTTATGTATTAAGTTTTTCGATTTTTAGGAGGATACATATTATGAAAAAGAATAAAAAGTATAGATGGGGAATGAAATTAGCTACATTGGTTTTAGGTTCATCTGTACTTTTTTCAACAATTGACACAGCATCGGCGGCAACTTATACAGTAAAATCTGGTGATTCTTTATCGAAGATTGCCAATCAGTACGGTATTTCTTATCAAACTTTAATGAAATGGAATAACTTATCTTCTTCAACCATTCGTGTTGGACAAAAGTTAAACCTTAATACTACATCAACATCAACGGTTAAACCAAAACCAATAACTACACCTAAACCAACAGCTAGCCTAGTACAAATTGCTAAAAAACAATTAGGTGTAAGATACACATTTGGTGGAAGTAAACCGAGTACAGGCTTTGATTGTTCAGGCTTTGTAACTTACGTTTTTAATAATGCTGGTATTTCGACTGCTCGTAAGTCAGCAGCAGGTTTTTACAGTACTGCAAAAAAAGTAAATTCACCCCAAGCAGGCGATTTAGTATTTTTCGCTAATACGTATAAAGCTGGCATCTCACATGTAGGCATATACATTGGAAATAACCAAATGATTAACGCGAGTAACGGTGGTGTTTCTGTCGCTAATATTAATAGCACTTATTGGAAAAAGCATTTTGCGGGATATGGTCGTTTATAGTGCAAAATAAAACAGTTGGGATACCCCAACTGTTTTTTTGCACTTATACATGCGCTACTTTTTTCGATTTTATTTTTGCTATTCGCACTAAATAAATGATAAAGACAACAACTAGTAAGCCGGCGCCAATTAGATAAACAGAACTATAGCCTGCTTGCACGGCTATCATTCCTAAAATATAAGATCCAAGCGCAATACCCATGTCAAACATCGTATAGTACGTTGCGGTTGCATAGCCACTACGTGTGTGTGACGTAGACTGTACAGCCAATGCTTGTAAGCTTGTATTCACCGCTCCGAAGCCAAATCCAACAAAGATGGCTGCACATAAAAATAATGACGGTCCTGAGACAAATGCGAGCATTACAAGACCAATTGCAAAAAATATAATACCCGGAAGAATAACAAATTGCGGCCCTTTTGTGTCATAAAGCCTACCTGTATATGGCCTTGTTATAAGCATTGCCGCTGCAAAAACAGCATAAAAAAGACTCGCTACATCCATTAAATCTTTTTGCTGTGCGTACACTGATAAAAACGATAAAACACTCGCATATGAAAAAGCAACTAAACTAGCAATAGCCGCTACCGGGAGTGCACGGCGTTCAAATAAATCATTAAATTTAAATGTTAATTTACCTTGATGTTCAGGCTTAGGTAAATCATCCGTATTCAACGTTACAGCTAGTATGCCTCCTGCTAATATACAAATACTCATAACTATAAATAGAACATTAAAGCTACTATATTGAATAAGCAGTAAACTGATAAATGGCCCAATAACTACTGCTAGGCTAGTAGACATTGAGAAATAGCCTAGACCTGCACCTTTCCGATTGGCTGGCACAATATCCGCTGCTAAAGAGCCTGCTGCCGTTGTCATAATACTAAAGAAGATCCCTTGAATAAAACGTAATCCTAGCAAAAGTCCAAAAGGATGTATAAATAAATATAAAACTGTACATAAAAAATAGCCGATCATTGAAATAACTAAAAGCTTTTTCTTCCCAAAAACATCTAATAGTTTACCCGAAAAGGGACGAACGATAATGGCTGATAATAAAAATCCTGACAGTAACAATCCCGCTTCCTTGTCAGTCTGGTGTAGCTCACCAATCGCATAAAGTGGCAAAGTCGTTACCAATCCATAGAAAACTAAAAATACCGAGATATTTGTTAAAAAGAGACTAATAAACCGCTTCGTCCATATTGTTGTATTTCCCTCTTGCTGCATGTCAATCAACCTTTCATTTTTTCCAATAAAATCATAAATTGCTGCTGTTCCTCGACAGTCAATGCCCCTACCATTTCTTCCTCAAAAGCTAAAATGGTTTTAGTAATAACAGGCAAATGTTGCTCTGCATATGGTGATAAGGTAACAATTTTTTCCCGCTTATCTTCACCATCTATTCTGAGCACCCAGCCTAAAGTTTCGAGTCGAGTTATTGCTCTTGTTATACTCGGTGCCTCAACGTTTAAATACTTCCATATTTGTGTTAATGTCATTGGACCGTGATTATGTAAGCAATATAAAATAGTCCATTGCGAACTATACAAATTGTGCTGTTTCAGTACTTCATTTAAACAATTCGTTATATAACGACTTTTTTGGAATAAAGCATGAAATAAAGGATTCATGTTAGTGACCTCCAAAATTTATTTACCTAGCTAAATAAATACTATACGCTTCATTTTTTTCGTTGTAAAGCAGGTTGTTTATGTAGTGCATTTAGAGGCAATGATTCAGAGTCGACTGGAGAGTAACAGCGATTCTTTCGCTTTTACCGCGGATTCCCACGCTATTATTAGCGATTTCACTACTTTTTCTAGCTTTTCTATACTATCAGAAGGGAATTTTTTGAAAGTGTCGAATTAAGCTACTAGATTACAATAAAAGGAGATGGAAGCATGGGGAAAAAGGTATTGATACTTGCAGGAGACGCAGTTGAAGCTTTAGAAATTTTTTATCCTTATTATCGTTGTCTAGAGGCCGGCTATGTTGTAACGATTGCAGCACCTTCCGCAAAAAAATTACAGACTGTATTGCACGATTTTGTCGATGGGGTCGATACATACATCGAGCGTACAGCATATGGCTTAGATGCACATTCATCCTTTGCCGAAGTAGACCCAACACAATTTGACGGGCTCATCATTCCTGGTGGACGAGCGCCGGAATACATTCGTTTAAATGAGCATGTGCCAAAACTAGTGAGCCATTTCTTTGAAGCAAATAAACCAATCGCTGCTGTATGTCACGCTGCTCAAATTTTCGCGACCACTCCAGAAGTATTGAAAGGACGTGAGCTAACAGCCTATATTGCCTGTAAGCCAGAAGTTCAAGTAGCAGGTGGAACATATATCAATGCTAATCTTCATACAGACGGCAATTTAATTAGTGGTCATGCATGGCCAGATTTACCTGGATTAATGCGAACATTTATTCAAAAGCTAGAAAGTGAATAGTAGGAGGATGCCTAACATTAGGCATCCTCTTATTTTATGGAGTGGTTTCCTGGAATTCCACCTTTACCAATTTATTTGTATTTGTTACATATTTGATTCGAACTTGTACGCCGAATTCCTTGTCACTTAGTTTTATCCAAAGCTTAAATTTCTCAATAGTGGTGTCTTCATTCACTTCGCTTCCCTCATACAAATAATCGAGGATTTTAGCTTGAGGATATTTTGCCTGCGTCTCTTTTACCGCTACTTTTCCCCATTGAGCACGGGCTGGTATTTCTTGCTGTGCATAGGCACTTGTTGGGGTGTGTACCGATACGGCAAACAATACAAGAAAAAACCCTAGCATTACATAAAATTTTCGCAAGTGAATCAACCTCTCCTATTCTTTTGGCATAAAGTCGCCAAAACAGCATAAAATAAGTGCTCCCTAAGTATTTCTTCTTAAGGAGCAGTTTTTGTTATCTTTTGCTGGATTGTTTTGGTTGTTGAGGATTGTTATGAATTACTTGATTAAATTCTGCTGAATATTCCTCATGATCATTTCTTTTATGTGTATCTTCTTTCTTTTTCTTTTTGAAGCTTGTTTTACCCTTCTTTGCCATTATTTAAGCCTCCACTATTTTAGTTATTTGTTTTTGTTGGACTGTTGATGTTTCTTATGGTTCGTTTTATTATCTTTATTTTTGGCTTTCGCATCAAATTCTGCACCGAATTCTTCATTTAGATTGTCATTCGGGTTATTGTTATTACTATTTGATTGATCGAGGTCTATTTTTTTGTAGGTATCAAAAGGATTATGCGTTCTAACATTCATTGTTTTATTGTTATTTTTGTTATTTTTATTGGTGTTTCTATTGCCCACGGATATTCACCTCCTACTTGTAATGTGCTCAGGATAGAAGGATTTATGCTTTGGGGATTACGACAGACATTACCAAAATAAAAATGTACATCACCAAAATTAATTAGTAATGTACATTGTATTTAGACAATCGTATATTCAGTTATATTTAATAATGCACCGACTGCACCTGAAAAACCGTGGTCATTTATAAAGATTGGGGTATGTTTTTTCGTACGTGTGTAATTGGCAATAACACGTGCAAGATGATCGTTATTACTTAAAGTTGAACCGATATAAACGATGTGCTGAGCATTTTTCTCTTCAGCATATTGAATACTAAGTGTAGTAATAACCTCACCAACAAGCCCTTGTACAGTTGCGATAATATCTTCTGTTGGATGTTTGACTGACTCTGTAATACCAACTTTCCCAAAATTACTAGCTGTCAAATGCCCATCAATAGGTGTGTCCATCCCTTGGTAAATATCCTTTACAAGTAAATCAATTTCTTCTCGATTACCTTTGGAGGCCAATTCTCTTATTTCATTATAATCCGTGATGCCAGTTGTAAGCGCTGACAATCCAATCAATGTTCCTCCGCCAACGCCTGTCCCACCAACACGAATATGCGTATTATCTTCCATATAATGAATCGAAGTACCCGTACCAATATTTGTAATCATGCTTCGCTCAAAGAAGTAGCCCTCTTTTTGCAACAAAAATCGAACGCCCTTCAATGTGGCTTCAAACTCTACTATATAATGAATCGATTTCATTGTTTTAATGACATCAAGTAATTGTTCTGTACGCCCTCCCGTAACACCAATATCCTCAATATCTGGATGGTTAATTATCCAATTCTTCACAGCGAGCAAATCATTCGACGGGAAAGTTGTTAAAACAAGCTCGTTATGCTCATCTAAATAAGCAACTTTTGTCAATGTTCCCCCTGCATCAATACCTATAGCCTTTGGCATACCATTCTCCTTTGACTTTACGTACAATCTCTATTTCAGATGGTGAGATATATACTAGATTTTGCTTTTATTCAAGAGGCGTTTAGAAGCCATTTGAATAACGTTCATGTCTCCACAAATGTCACGGATTTTGCAAGGAGTTATTGTGCCAAAATCCGATGTATTGTATTTCAGTACCGAAAGCAAACAACAGCTACAATTGTTTTCTGCGTGAAAGCGAAGCGACAGCAACAATTACTTGAAAAGTGAAGTTGCATTTTTGTCCTTCCTAAACTTTAACGCTGTTGAAATAATTGTGCAATAACTTAGCAAACTTTCTCGAAAAAAAACACGAAAAATATTAATCTTTGTCTATTTTTCACACGATTTTCATCGCATTTTTTTAACTTTAACATTATTCTACTAAAAAAACAAAAGAAGTGAAAACACCCTAATATATTTTTATTTCTATAGCAATTCTAGCAATTAACGAGCTGAATATACCTCCATCAATCACAAGTTAATTTCTGTCTCAAACGATTTTGCCATTCTGAGCCACCCCTGACGGTACAACCTGTACATCGCAACATTGTTATCTACCTTTCATCTATCCCCTTTGAAAATAGTTGATTATAAATTGAACAATCTGTTTTATCTTTCTTCACTTTTACGATACGATATACTATAGATGTGTTACCATTTGAACGGAGGAATACAAGTGAAAGAACAAAAGAAACTTTATAAAGAAGCGATGCAAGTTTTAAAGGACACTAGTCGCACTTTTTATATACCGATTACTTTTTTAAAAAATGATTTAAAATTGTCAGTGGCCGCCGCATATTTAGCAATGCGCGCTATAGATGAAATTGAGGACCATGAAGAGCTTTCAAATGATGTAAAATTTGATTTACTAACTGCAACAAGTGAATTATTAAAGGATACATTTAATGCCGAAGCTTATGAAGCATTATTAGCGCCATATACAAATCAGCTACCTGAAGTATCTCTTCGTTTAGCAGATTGGCTAACGTTTTGTCCTGAAGGCTCACGTAAAATTGTCCAAGCTTCAACGAGTGAAATGGCATTCGGGATGGCAAAATGGGCAAAGGCAAACTGGCAGGTGCATACGCGAGAGGATTTAGATGATTATACATACTACGTTGCAGGGCTTGTTGGGACAATGCTATCTGAGCTTTGGGCGTGGGGTGCTGACATTCAAACAGATCGCGATTTAGCAATTGGCTATGGTCGAGGTCTACAAGCAGTCAATATTTTACGTAATCAGCATGAGGATCTGGATGAACGTGGCGTAAGTTTCGTTCCAGATGGCTGGACACGCGATGATTTATTTGCATACGCGGAGGAAAATCTTGCAAAAGCGGATCTTTATATGAAAGATATTAATAAAAGAACGGTATTATTATTCTGTCGATTACCGCTTGCCTTAGCCCATAAAACATTGAAGGCGATGCAAGATGGTCGTGAAAAAATAACACGAGCAGAAGTAGAACAAACGGTTGAAGAGGTACAGGCTGACTGATCGGTGCTTTACATTTCTCAAATGGACCATTAAGATGGACAGCCAATAAAACCCCTGCATGAGAAGTATCTCATACAGGGGTTACTTTTTTAGGCAACGCTCTCTCTATTTAAAAAAACTTAATCAAAATGAAGTTAATCACAAACAGTTCATTGTTAAATGAATTTCATAAATTACAATTTTCGGACGGGAACTTGGATTTCAAAGGTGATTTCATTCGGTTTATCCGTAATCGTGATATCGAGATGCATAATTTGCAAAGCATCACCAATAATCTGATAGCTGTTTTTGTTAAGATAATGCAGTATTTTTCTTAAACTTTCGCTACGACTCGACAATAATTCTCCATTGTATCGGATACACGCAAATAATCCACCCGGGGAAGGTGTACCCGTCCCAGGAGCGATTGATGGATCCAATCCATCGATATCAATTGTCACATAATATCTTTCTCCCGCTGGTATTTGTTCCAACACCTCTTCAATCCCCATTTTTCTCATTTGACGTGGCGATAAGATCACGCTACCATAGTCTTTTGCAGCATCAACATCCTCTTTTTTACTACTGCTAATCCCCCGAATGCCTAATTGAAATATTTTCTGTACATGATCCATCTCTGATAAACGGCGGATACAGTTCCCATGACCATATCGCATTCCTGAGCGATGATCCGCCCAATCCAGATGAGCATCAATTTGAATGATATGAAAAGGACCTAATTCATTCAGTCCTTTTCCTACCGCAGCCGTGATAGAGTGGTCTCCACCTAGAACTACTGGCATAGCTCCCTTCGAAACAATTTTGCGGATCGCTTCTTCTGTATTTTCATGACATTGCATAAGATCTCCATGTACCATATCGACATCACCGCAATCCACTACTTTCCAATCTGGTCCGAGATACATGATATCATTTTCAATATCATAAGCACCTTCTAATCCAAAACTATATAACGTCGATCCTTCCCTGATTTCCCTCGGTCCCATTCTTGCACCTGATTTCCATTGGGTACCCATATCATTCGGCACTCCTATGACCGCTACATCAGCATCCAGCTGGTCTAGATCTGTGCAAATCGGTTAAAGGAGCTAATGCTCCTTGATGATCCCGTAAACAATCCTGTTTCAAAAGCTGAAATATGCCGTAAAGCTGGGGTGAGTAAAACGTTCACTCTAATCGGGAAGAACTTATAAAGCCGATTGACGAAGCAATTAAGAAGCAAAATCAAAAGTTAAAGGTTATCACTAAAAAACAGACGTTCAGTGAAAGTTCAAAAGACAAGCTTATTGAATCACTAAAACGAAGATTAGCTACATTAGAAACAGAAAACCAAAAACTAAAAAAAGATAATGCTATCTTACTTGGAAAGTTGGCAAAAGATTCGTTTGGAAACGAACAAATCAATATATCGGACGATAAAGTTCCATTCTAATAAAATCATCAATAAAAAGGTTCTGTTTATAAACATTGTTAACGGCTCAATAAAAAGAGACAGCTTTTGTACTGTCTCTTTTATTCAATTAAAGCACCCCGTTAGTTGAATATAGTCGTGAATTATGTTGTTCTGTTGTTATATCTTTTTATTATAGTTACTAAAATTGCAATAATGAAAACGATGATGCAATTGAATAATAAATATTGTGCTATTTGCATCCCATAAAATAATGCAAAAGCATCGCGGATAACAAATACTGCCAATGCTCCACCGATTGCCCCAAATAAAACTGCTGATAATAATATTGTAAAAGCTGCAAAGTATAGATTTTTCTTTTTTTTGTAGGATATAAATCCAATAACATTTGCAACAACAATAAAAACGCCTATAAGAATTAAGAAAAGATTACTCATTTAACCCCCACCCTTTATATACATATTTTACCACGAAAACTAAAACGTTATTGAATTATTCTGCCTCGTTAGTTCAATAAAAAAGAGCTGCATATGCAACTCAATGATCTTCAAGTAAAGCACCCGTTAGTTTAAGTGTAATTTTTCACAAGCTCTTTCAATCAAATTAAATTAAATTACCATAACTTTTGAAGTTCACTAATAAATATCAAATCGAAGCATACGACTATCCGGTTCTGCTTGTTATAATTCAATTGAAATAATAGTGATTTCTCATTTTAGGAAAATGAATAATGATTTTTGTGTACATACCTTCTTGGGATTGAATAGAAATATCATGCCCCAATTTCAAGGCCATTTGTTTTGCCAAGTATAAACCCATCCCAGTAGATTTCGTATAGGTTCTTCCATTAGTACCTGTGAAACCTCTTTCAAACACACGATAAAGTTCTTCTTGTTTAATGCCAATCCCTGTATCATGAATGATCAATCGTTTTTCTTTACGGTCCTCTTCCATAACAACAGAGATGTCTTCACCTTCATTGGTATACTTTAACGCATTGGTAATGATCTGATTAAAGATAAAAGCAAGCCACTTACTATCACTTTGTACAAAGTTCTCCCCTTCATTCATATGAAAATGAATCCTATTATTGATGAAAAGCTTGGCATATTTTTTTACACTTTTTTTGACAATGCTTTCTAAAGATACATCCGTAATGAAATAGTCTTTAGAAAAAGAATCAATGCGGGAATAATATAACGCTTGTTCCACATAATTATCAATCTTAGTTAGCTCATCTTCCAATTTATCGACCAGGAAGTCGGTTGTTTTTCCTGCACTGTTGTCCATCAATAAATGACTTGCAGCGATCGGTAGCTTTACTTCATGTATCCACGACATGATAAAGTCTTGATGATCATGTTTCTCCAATACTAGTTTTTGCAGTTGTTCCGCATGATTGGCATGTACTTTTTGGATTAGTTGGATGTATAAAGCTTGTTCATAACTTTGGGGTTCAGGCATTGCTACGTGAAAGTCTTCCTGTTTACTGTCGATTAAAATTTGTAACTTTAGGTAGAAGGAACGTCGGTAATAATAGCCGATGATCACATACAAGCTTGCAAAAAAGAAACAAAAAATATGCGTATAAAGAAGATTTTGAGATGCAAGATACCAATCATCATGCACAATAATTATTAATGAAACAAAAAGCATCAAAATCACGTATAAAGTGAGAAAAAATCGTTTGTCCTTTAAATGTTGAATAAAACTCATACAATCATATACCCATTTCCCTTCTTCGTAACGATGAAATGTTCTTTACCAAGATCCGTGATTTTCTTGCGTATACGTGCAATATTAACTGTCAACGTATTTTCATCGATAAATCTTTCGTCTGCCCAGAGACTACGCATAATTTTACTCCGGCTTACGACATTTCCTCTATTCTTCATGAGAAGATGGAGAATAATTGTTTCATTTTTACTTAACACTACTTTTTGATTTTCATAAGAGACTTCATAGTTTTTCAAGTCAAGTACCACACCATCATGCTCAATGACCATTAGCTCAAGATCCGCTGTATAGGCGTACGTACGTCGCAGGAGCGCATTGATTTTGGCCATCAAAACATCCATATGGAAGGGTTTATTGATGAAATCATCCCCTCCCATATTCATTGCCATCACCATATCCATTGGTGTATTACGAGAGGAAATAAAAAGTATCGGCGCTTTTGAAAATTCTCGTATTTTTTGACACCAATAAAACCCGTCAAAGTTGGGCAAATTAATATCCAATAGCACAAGCTGAGGATTCTCCTGTATAAAGACTTGTAATACTTGGTCAAAATCTTCTGCTTTCACGAGCTCCAATCCCCATTTTTCAATCGTTTGGCCTATCATATCTCGAATTGTCTTTTCATCTTCTACAATCATAATTTTCATCGTTGTTCTCCCGAATCCTTTTAGTAAGGTTAATTTGTGCTTGAGGTAGTATAGTTATGCAGTTATCACACCACTTCTCCCCATCATTATAGTAGAAAAGTGGATTTGTATTGTCAAAATGACGAAACTGTAAGGTTAACGCTTCAACTGTAAGGTTACAGAAGGATTGCGTGGTATAGAATAGAGCATGTAAAGAGAACACAACTTCGAAATTGGAGGAAATATAGATGAAAACAATCGTAGAAGCTACAAACATCAAGAAAGTATATGGAGATAGAGGTAATACATTTACCGCGCTAGAAAACATTGACTTCTCTGTTCGAGAAGGAGAATTTGTTGGTATTATGGGCCCTTCAGGTGCTGGTAAATCTACTCTCTTGAATATTTTGGCTACCATTGATAAACCTACATCTGGTGAAATATTGATTGATGGAACTAGTATATTAAACATGAATGAAGATCGACTATCTGCATTCCGTCGAGATAAACTCGGCTTCATTTTTCAAGATTATAATTTGTTAGATACATTAACGGTGAGAGATAATATTATTCTTCCATTAGCATTGGCGAAAAATGATGTAATGGAAATCGATCGAAAAGTCCATGAAATAGCCGATCGTTTTGGGATTCACTCCATCTTAGAACAATATCCTTATGAAATTTCAGGTGGGCAAAAACAGCGTACAGCTGCTTCTCGTGCGATTATATCAAATCCTAGCTTGATTTTAGCAGATGAGCCGACCGGTGCATTGGATTCAAAATCAGCGACAGACTTATTAGAAAGTTTACAAGGCTTAAGTAATGAAGAGGAAGCGACCATTTTAATGGTTACACACGATGCCTTTGCAGCGAGCTATTGCCAACGCGTGCTCTTTATTAAAGATGGTAGCATGTTTACGGAACTTGCAAAAGGGAAGGCTTCACGAAAAGAATTCTTCAAAAAAATATTAGATGTATTGTCTGTTCTTGGGGGTGGTGCAAGTGACCTTATTTAATCTGGCGAAAAAAAATATTAAAGGCAATATAAACAACTATCTTCTTTACTTTTTCTCTATGGTTGTTTGTATCATTATCTTTTATACCTTCAATTCACTGTTATATATTCCAGAAATTAAAAACACTGTTAAAAATTTGGATAGTACTATGTCACAAACTTCTTTCATTTTAATAGGGTTCATAATAGTCTTTATTGGCTATTCGAATGCTTTATTCACAAAAAAACGGAAGAAAGAAGTCGGCTTGTATTCCTTACTCGGTGTAAAGAAAAAAACGATTGGACGCATGTTGTTTGTTGAAAATATCATCATCGGCGCAATGACATTATTAACTGGGCTCGTACTAGGCATTATCTTATCTAGGTTGTCTACTATGTTGCTACTCAAACTTTTGGGTGCCCCAATTGAGGTAAGCTTTAGTATTCCCCTGGAAGCAATTTTAACAACGACATTTATTTTTACAGTAATTACAATTTTCACATCGGTTCAGTCGTATCTCTTAATTTATCGATTCCAATTGAGTGAATTATTCCATGCAGAGAAAAAAGGCGAGAAAGTCCCAAAAGCCTCGCTATTATCTGCTGCTCTTGCGTTTGTATTACTCACAAGTAGTTATTGGTTAATGTTTAATGGCATGGCAATGCTTGCGATACCACTTGTGGTCATTGGAACCTATTTATTATTTCGCTCTTTGACCGTCTATCTGTTAAAACGTGCACAAAAGAAGAAGGCCAAGTACTATAACGGCATCAATATCATTGGCACTTCGCATTTATTGTACCGAGTTAGAGGAAATGCGATGATGCTTACCATCATCGCATTACTTATTACAGGAGCGATACCTTATATTCAAGTAGGTTTTTTTGAATATGCTATGACTGAAAAAGATGCCCAAAACTCGGCTCCTTTTAGTTATATATATCTTTCAAAGGATGAAGCAATCGACCAGCAAATCAATCATGTAATTGCAAATGATAAAAATCATCCCATTACTGAGCAACTCGATATCCCGATTATTTCAGTGGAAGGAAGTACCACAGCACCATTCCAAGACAATGATAATCTGTCCATTAACTTGATGGCTGAACAAACGTATCATCAAGTGAAAAAGACACTAGATTTAGGGGATATACCTTCATTATCTGGCGAACAAGCTATCGCTATTAAATATTTCATACATCAACCGGATGCTGATTTTAAGGGACATGACATCGAAATTCCCTTACCTCAAGGCAAACAGACATTGACACTTGAAAAGCTCGAAAAAAAATCAGTAAGACTAACAGATGGTCAGGAGCTTTTATACCTTGTAGTTGATGACAAAATGTTTAATAAAATGGCTGAACATTTCCCACTCATTACTTATAAAGCGTACGAAGTAGAAAATGAAAAAACTACAAAAGAAACATCTAACACCTTGCAGAAACTATCCGATGAAAACATGCAACTGATGACGTATTATGACAAATATACATCCTTAAAAGCATTCACAGGCATGAAAACGTTTATTGTCAGCTCGTTAGCATTAGTTCTCTTAGCTGCAACGGGAAGTATTATTTATTTCAAACAAATCTCAGAAGCACATGCGGATCAAAACCGTTATGAGATTTTACGAAAAATAGGTGTAAGTAAAAAAGAAGTAAGGTCAACAATAGCCAAACAAACGCTATTTGTATTTATACTGCCTTTATTGATTGGAATACTGAATGGAGGCATGTTACTTCTATCAATAGTTGTAGCATATAACATGGACCTAATCGAAAATTTCCTTTATTTCCTATATGCGGTCGCTGCCTATGGCGTCATCTACCTGATTTATTACGCATTAACTATTACGTCTTATAATAAAATTGTAAACAAATAAAACAAAAGGGTTATCACAAAAAGTCATTGAAAATTGACTTTCTGGATAACCCTCTTCTGATTAGTTCAATTATCTTTATTAACAAACATTATGTGTAAGGTATCATTCATAATATATTTAGGTTTAGTTTGTGTTGTTCAGTTACAATAATTCCTTATTCAACTAACCTGCTGGAAAAAATGCTCTACTCCTTATAGAAGTAAAGCACCCCGTTAGCCATCCATGAAGTGCAAAAATCAGCACTTCACCACAGAAAATGAAAGAGGATTAAGTTCTTTCATGGGAGTTGAATAACGCCTGTGCTACATCTCCCACTTGATGCCAAGTTCTGCAAATGATATTCTGCTTTCGTTAAGACCTTCCTCATCGTCTGATTGAATCATTTTTATTTCACTCTCCATCAATATAATTTCACCAGAAGGGTTACTTATTTTTCTCTCAAAGATGGAGTGAAGCAAATTTATTTGAGAGTCGGACATATCGTAGTATTCTTTCCATTCATTTATTGCTGTTTCAATATCTTTAGCTTGACTTTCGATAAGAAAACCTCCGTTTTCAATAAAGTCCTCAAAACTATCGTTTGAATATGTCCCAACATCGCCTTCCCAAAAGGCAGTAGTAATGACTGGGACTGTATCTCCATCAATTTCATTTAACAAATATTGAAGGGTTTCGTTAACAGCTAACTGATTTACTTCCTTGGGAGCACCGTTAAAATAATCCAAAGCATCTATATACTCTCGTTCACTAAATTCGTTTCGGAAGGCACCTACAACGTAGTTGAGATTGAAGGTTATTGTCCCACGAGCACCTGAACTATCCTGAACGTTGTAATTAATGTCATCCCAGGATTGTTCATTTGACAATTCGGGATAGTGAGCAACCATAATAGCGTGGGCTATTGAAGCCAAAATGCATCCTTCCCAAAGGTGTTCTCTTTGCCAATTTAGCTTTTTCATAAATTTAATTCCCTTCATTTAACTTTCGATTTTATCATTATTAATTCGACGACGAATTCCAATTAACCTTCTTCAAGTAACCTGCTCCGTTAGCTACATAACAAAAAAGGCTACTTAAAAGCATCTTGATCTTCAGTTTAGGCACCTATTGGTTGAATAAGATATTATTCGTAGCTACTAAGACTCAAATGCTGTCTTTTCTGGAAATACACCACTCTCTCTTACTAAGCAAACCGCTAATCTCTGAGCAGCTCGATCAAAATAAAACTTAGCAGGAATATTTGGATCTGGTAGACTTTCTAATTCTGAAAACTTCCTAGTTACTTTATTTAATTCAATTTCGCCCATAATCTCTTCGTTAGGTCCGAATTTGTAAACCACAGTTTCATCATCTTCATATTTCTTTAATAATAAAACGTATGAAGCCAATTTTACTCCTCCTCTGTTGGATAATTATATAAGTTTATATTCAGCTTCTTATGCAACTATCCTGCTCCGTTAGCCATCCATGTAGCGCAAAATCAACACTACACCACAGAAAATGAAAGATTTTTACGTTCTTTCATGGGAGTTTAAGTAGAAAAAGGCTCTACTCCTTATTGAAGTAAAGCACCCCGTTAGCCATCCATGTCGTGTAAAATTAACACTACACCACAGAAAATGAAAGATGGTTGCGTTCTTTCATGGGAGTTTAAGTACATTTATTCACAAACTTTGCCTTTTATTTGATTGTTTTGGAATGTCAACACTAAACTGGACAAAAATTATGAGGGCTGCAGCTTGAATTCTTTCGGTGTTAAATAGCCTAGAATGCCGTAGATACGGATGTTGTTAAACCAGTTTATGTAATCGTCAATTTCAAGAGCAAATTGTTCAAGGGAAGAGAAATGTGTGCGCTTTAAGAATTCGGTTTTAAACACTTTAAATGTCGCTTCGGCCACGGCATTATCATAAGGGCAGTCCTTCATACTTAAAGTACGCTGAATACCGAACGTTTAAAGTGCTTCTGAAATGAGCTTATTATCGAATTCTTTGCCTCATTCGGTATGGAACATTTGCACATCGTGCAAGTTTGCTTCAATACTGGCCAATGTTTTGTAGACAAGCTCCGCCGTTTTGTTTTCGCCAACACTCTGACCAATGATTTCTCGGTTAAAAAGGTCGACAAATAAGCATACATAGTCCATTTTTTTCTGACACAGACGTATGTTAAATCGCTGATAATAATTGGTAACTTCTTGTTTTATAAAGCTTCATCATTTGTAGTTTTAATCCAGGCTTAAACGTTCAGCGTTGACGTGTGATAGTAGTACGCTCCTTAAGTTAGTATTCTAAGTTTACACCCCTCATTTTATCTTTCTAACTTAATGTAGCCTATCCACTATCCCCATACTTTAGAGGTGAATTGCAGTTGTTTATATTTTTTTGCACCAGAACCAACAATCTTCACTAAAACATTTCATATCCTAAGTTTTGCATTGTTTGCAAGAAATCATCTAATTCATTTGATGAATGGAACTTATCAAAAGAATTAAACGTTGTAATCGTGCTTAAAATTAAGGCTCTATTTGGTTGTTCTGCCACGATTTCTTGTTGCACAAACGCCACTAAATCATACAGTAAATTATTAATTTGCGGTTCGTCCCCGTATAGTCGCTCAATCGCTTTCTTTAAACTATTCGTATGCATAGCGATTTCACTAAACAAGGAATCAGTTTGCAGTGCGATTTCAAAGTTTTGTTCAAACGCTCCATTGGTTACTATCGCCTTTTCCCCTTGTGTTTTATTTACGATAATCGTTTCTGCACTCGTAAGACTGTATTCAATCAGTCTGATATAATCGTTGCTCTTATTATTCATCAAGGGCGAGAAATGAAACAGATTTTGTAGAATCCCTGCAAATACTAGTGTCATTTCAGCGATGTATGCTTCATATTTCACCCCATATATTTGATGTAGCCGTTTATACAGCCATTCAATAAATGAATTTCGTAACTCCTTCATAAATTTTATCAAATTTGAATCATCTGAAACCGCAGCATCATCCATCAATTCCGACATATTGATTGTCCCTTTATTCAAAAAGGTCACTTCTATTTGCTGAATAAAAATATGACGATCTCCCACGTTATCCCCATCTAGTAGTAAATCTCTTTGATACTGAATACGTTCTTCTCTATATAACAATGTTTGCTGTAACAAAGAGCTTTTCGATTCAAAATAATTGTAAAACGTCCCCTTCGAAACATTTGATTTATTTAATATGTCCTGAATCGAGGTTGCGTGATAACCTTGACTCAAAAATAAATCAAATGATGATTGTATAATGGCTAATTTTTTGTCCTTCATCTTAACACTTCCCTCAAAGATAGTACATTCATTATACTACGATTCTGTTTTTATAACTCAAGTATATTAATGCTTGTTTTTTAAAAATAAAAGGTTTAGAATACACTTTATACTTCAAGTACATTTTTGTACACTGAGTATAATTCGGTGTTGAGAATCACTATTTAAAGAATACTAATCAAGAAAGGAATTTTGAATAATATGAAACAATCTACCAAAACAACATTAATTGTTTTAATTATCGGCGCTTTTTTTGCTTTACTGAACAATTCATTTTTAAATGTAGCATTAGCCGAAATTATGAAGGATTTATCGATCACTGAATCGACTGTCCAATGGCTAACTACAGGCTATATGTTAGTCAATGCGATTTTAGTGCCAACTACAGCATTTTTAATGAAAAAATACTCTCTACGTAAATTATTTCTAATTTCGATAGGGAGCTTCTTCCTCGGGTCATTGCTGGCTGGTATCGCAGGATCATTTGGCTTACTTCTAACTGGGCGCTTAATCCAAGGAGTCGGTTCGGCACTGCTAATGCCAATGGGTATGTATTATTTAATGACTTCATTCCCTCCTGAAAAACGAGGTTCAATGATGGGGCTTTTTGGTCTAGTAATTATGTTCGCACCAGCGATTGGTCCAACGCTATCCGGCTTCCTAATTGAGCATTTTAATTGGAATATTTTATTCTTAATGATGGTGCCAATCATGGGGGGTGTTTGGTTAATTGGTTATTTCAGCTTAGACAAAACGAAGCAAGACTATACAGGAAAAATAGATGTACCTTCCGTCATTTTCTCTGCTTTCGCTTTTAGTGGCATTTTATATGGCTTCAGTTCTGCTGGAGACAAGGGTTGGGGTAACACAATGGTGTGGCTACCGATTGTACTTGGCTGTATTTTCCTAGCGCTATTGATTATCAGACAGTTCCGCCTAGATGATCCAATGCTAGACTTTGGTATTTATAAATCAAAACAGTACGCACTTGCATCAGCTATTACTGCTACAAACGTCATAGCGATGTATTCTGCGATGATTTTAATTCCACTGTTCTTACAAAATACACAAGGATTAACTCCTTTAGAAACTGGGTTAATTTTATTACCTGGTGCAATTTTAAATGGGATTATGAGCCCTATTGCAGGTCGATTATTTGATAAGTTTGGCGCGAAAAACTTAGTGCTACTTGGTGTTTGTATTACCATTTTGACAACCATTGCGTTTGCAAGATTAGATGAGAACACATCAAGCCTATATATCGCTACAATTTATGCGTTCCGTATGTTAAGTATGTCGTTTGTTAGTATGCCTATCCAAACACATGGCTTAAACTCATTAACACATACCCAAACACCACATGGTACGGCGATAAATAGTACGTTAAACCAGGTTGCAGGAGCAATTGGTACAAGTTTACTTGTTTCAGTCATGGTAAGCCGTACAAAAACATATGTGGTAGATGTAGCGAGTCAGGTAACTGATCAAGCATCACAGCAGCATTTAATGCTTCAATCTTCAATAAACGGGGTAAATGATGCCTTTTTAGCAACATTAGTGGTTTCCGGTATTGCCTTTGTTTTAGCGCTTTTCCTTAAAAAGAAAAGTGTCAAAGTCGAAAGCGAACCGGTCACTACAAATAAATAGTTTGCTGGATTAACTAAATTTATAGATAAAGATTGAGATTAAGATCTCCATCAAATTTTTGATTCACCTCTAACTTTCTCCACTCTCATTAGTCAGAGAAACATACTAACATTAGTAGTACAAACCAAAGACATGGATTGTACTACTATTTTTTTGAATTTCAACAGAATTGGACAACTTTTTAAGAGGTATAGGTCGCTCAATTTTAGCTTAACAAATACACAAAATTGCTACATATCCAGTTTTTCTTCGTTGCAAGGCTTTATAATTGTTCCTTAACGAAAGTTATTAACCCAAGGGCTTGACTGACCTGTCACCCAGTGAGTTTTCAAAAGAAGGAGGAATATTCTTCGGTTTTGCATTTACTGTTCCATAATACAACCTAAAAATCAATATATTTAATAAATTCGATAGAAGAGTGATATTTCATCACCCTAAATTATATTTAGGTTTAGTTTATCCTGTCCAGTTTCAATCATTCCTTATTCAACTAACCTGCCCCGTTAGCTTAAGTACATTGTTTCACAAACACACATAGATATTAATATAAAATATGGATAGGTTACACTAAGTTGGACAGATAAAATAAGGGGTTGTAAACTTAGACTATTAAAAAAAGGGAGCGTGCTACTATGACACGTCAACGTCGAACTTTTAC